>MFZO01000043.1:3460-18497 GCA_001788015.1 Candidatus Roizmanbacteria bacterium RIFCSPHIGHO2_02_FULL_38_11
AAGTCGCCATCGTCGAATGAGGGGATTTCTTTCAAGATATAATAACGGACTGCATCAGCGCCATATTGTTTGACCAAAGCTACAGGGTCAATTACATTGCCTAAACTTTTGCTAATTTTTTGACCCTCCGAAGTTATAAATCCGTGGATAAAAACCTGCTTGGAGTTTGGTAAACCGGCTGACATTAACATTGCTTGCCAGATGGCTGTCTGTTGCCGGAGATTATCTTTTCCGGCTACCTGGACACCGGGCCACCATTTTTTATATTCAGAAAGCTTTTTTGGCCAACCTAAGGTAGAAATATAAAAAACTAAAGCGTCAAACCAGACATACATGACATGATCTTTGTCACCCGGGACGTCTACTCCCCAGGGCATTTTTTCTTTGAGGCGGGAAATGCTAAAATCCTGCAACCCTTTTTTTACAAATGATTTAATCTCGTTAAATCTATATCTTGGTACGACAAAATCTGGGCTTTTTTCATAAAACCGTAAAAGCTTATTTTGATATTTTGAAAAACGGAAAAAGTAATTTTCTTCTTCATATGATTCAATATTTAAGTTAGGGTGGAACGGACAGCGACCTTCAGTCAATTCGGAATCGGTTTTTTCAAGTTCACAGCCGACGCAGTATTTTATGCGATAGTTTTTTTTGTAAATATCCCCGTTTTTATAGCAACGGATCCAGAATTCTTTTGCAGCCTCAATGTGGTTGGGGTCAGTAGTGCGAATAAAGTGAGTGACGCCCAGTTTTAAAGTTTTTTTTAGCCGATCAAACTTTTTTGCATTTTCATCGCAGTATTGTTGAGGATCTTTTTTCTCTTCAAGAGCTTTTCTGTAAATTTTCAGACCATGTTCATCGGTCCCAAAACCGAAAGCAACGTTATAACCTATCAATTTTTTATATCTTGCCAGTGCATCCGCTTGGATCAATTCCAGGGCGAAGCCAATATGAGGATCCGCATTGACATAAGGCGCAGTAGTTGTGATGTAAAATTTTTTCTTGGCCATGGGTAATATTTTACCAGATATAGGACTGTATCTGGTTTTACCTTATTTCTTTTCAAGTTGAACTAAAGGTTGAAGTTAGACTGTATTGATAGTATTACCCGTGAAGCAGAAAGCCACATTTGTTAAAGTGTGGATGAATGGCTTTCGGTTCAGGGTTCCGCTCCACAACCGTAACCTTGTATATAAGTAAGCCAAAGGTGTATACCCGTGGAGCTTCACTTTAGGAGTGTAAATACTCCTATAAAAAGGCTTAAAAGTAAAATGAAATTTACTGGGTCTAAAAGTTTTAGCGAGAGTAAAAATAAAGTTAGGAAAATAAAAATTGAGATAATTAAGGAAATTTTTCTTTGAAAAAAGAATTTGCCAATTGCATAACACAGCACACCTATCAATAAAATAAGCACGGTACTTATCAATTGGCTTAGTGGAGGGATAAAAAAGATAAAAAGCCCAATAATAAAGGATAAGATAACAGTAAAGATCAGATTGTAATTCAATTTTCTTTTTCTAACTTTCATGTGAGTACTCTTGCAACTTAGGCTTATGTTTATTATAATGACAAATTATGGCGAAAACAGACAGTAAGGTTTTGCTTCCAGAAGATAAACAGAAGATAATCGAAGAATTTGCCCAAAAGGAAGGCGACACGGGTTCCCCGGAAGTCCAAGTAGCACTTCTTACGCACAAAATTATTAAATTAACCGAACATCTCGGGATCAATAAAAAAGATAATCACTCACGACGTGGACTTCTCAAAGTAATCGCCAAGAGGCGAAGGATCTTAAATTATCTGCAGAAGCTCGACGAAAAAAGGTATAAAAAACTCATTGCAAAATTAGGACTTAAGAAATAAATTTAAAACTTTCTAACAATATAAAATATTATACCTAAATTCTAGCTTAAGCTGTCATTGCGAGCAAAGCGAAGCAATCTCATTTATAAGAGATTATTTCGTCGCCACGCTCCTCGTAATGACAAAGCACGAAATCTTATTTTAATTTTATGAAAATAGTCGAAAAATCAATCGAAATAGACGGTCAAAAATTAACTCTTCAGTTCGGAAAATTCGCGCAAGCAGTTGATACGTCAGTCTTCGCTACTTTGGGAGACGCTGCTGTACTTGTTACTGTAGCCGTGGGGCCAGAAAATCCCAGCATTGATTATTTTCCTTTGTCGGTTGAGTATGCTGAGAAACTTTACGCAGGCGGACTTATCAAAGGTTCCCGTTGGGTCAAGCGTGAAGGACGACCGTCTGACGACGCAGTTTTAAAAGGTCGAATTATTGACAGGTCGATAAGGCCCCTTTTCCCAAAAACGTATAAAAAACAAGTGCAAGTTGTCGTGACGCTTTTATCAGTCGATGGTGTCAACGACCCGGAAATTCTTTCGGCAATCGCAGTATCTGCCGCTCTTTCTGTCTCTTCAGTGCCTTGGGCTGGACCCATTTCAACTGTAAGGGTGGGGTACATAACTTCAAGCGAAGATAAAGAAACTGCCTTTATTTTATATCCGACCGAGAACGAACAGGAATTTTCCGACCTCGATCTTGTTGTCTCTTCAACTAAAGATAAAGTTTTAATGATTGAAACCAAGGCGAACAGAATTAAAGAAGAGATTATTCAAGAAGGAATTGAAATGGCAAAGAATGAAAATAAAAAAATAATCGAGTTTATTGAGAAAATAAAAAATGAAATCGGCAAGAAAAAAAACGATGTGCCTAAAGAGTCGGATTATTCTGAGGTTCTTAAACTGGTTAATTCAAAATATTCTAAATCAATAGCTGAAGCCGTGAAGCAAGCCGCGGCTACAGCTGGGAGCGAAGATAGAATAATGCAGGAAATAGTCTACAAAATCTATGAAGAACTGGAAAAGAAATTTGACATTAGGCAGATAATGGGAGCGATAACTAAAAATAATTATGAAAACATTAAGAAAAATATATTGGCAAAAAAGATCAGACCTGACGGTAGAAAATTTAACCAGGTTAGAGAACTCAGCGTAGAAGTCTCATTACTGCCGCGCACCCATGGTTCTGCTTTATTTCAGAGAGGGCAGACGCAAGTTCTTTCCATTGCAACTTTGGGATCAACTACTTTAGAGCAGCTTATTGAAGGACCCGAAGGCAAAGAAGCAAAGAGATATATTCATCATTATTCGGACGGACCATATTCTTACGGCCAGACTGGGCGGATGATGGGGCCATCCAGGCGTGCAATCGGTCATGGAGCTCTGGCTGAAAAAGCAATCGAACCGGTTTTACCGTCAACCGAAGATTTTCCTTACGCTATTCGCGTTGTTTCGGAAATTCTTTCGGAAAACGGGTCTTCTTCGATGGGAAGTGTCTCCGGATCATCCTTATCGCTTATGGATGCCGGCGTACCTCTCAAGGAGGCAGTAGCAGGAATTGCAATGGGGCTTGTTTCAAAATCTGATGATGAGTTTGCGGTTTTAACGGATATTGTAGGTCTTGAAGATTTTGCCGGAGAAATGGATTTTAAAATTGCTGGAACTAAGGACGGTATTACCGCGATCCAACTTGATGTAAAAAATAATGGTTTGACTTCAAAAATGATCAGTGACACATTTAAACAAGGTAGAATTGCCCGACTCGAGATTTTAGAGGCGATGGACAAAGTCATTTCAAAACCGCGTAAAGAAGTATCTCGTTATGCTCCTAAAGTTGTAGTTCTTACGCCTCCTCCAGATAAAATAGGGGAGATCATCGGTCCGGGTGGGAAAAATATCCGTGCTTTAATTGCTCGAACTCAAACAGAAATTAATGTAGGCGATGATGGAAAAGTGACTGTCAGCGGTTTAGATAGGGCAAAAGTCGATGAAGCAGTAAATCATATCGGTAATATAACGCGAGAAATTCAGGTGGGAGAAGAATTCGAGGGTGAAGTCAAAAGAATTCTACCCTTTGGAGCTTTTGTCGAGATGGTTCCGGGCAAAGAAGGATTAGTTCACGTTTCCAAAATGGGTAAAGGTTTTGTCCGCGAGCCAGGTCAAGTTGTCAAGATTGGACAGAAAGTAAAAGTAAAGGTCTATCAAATAGATAATCAAGGCAGAATTAATCTCCAAATGATTTCATAATACTTACATAATAAAGGTATACAGCCATTGATTTTGTGTTTGGTTAACGTTACAATCTTACTATGGCAAGAAGAAGATCATTGATAAGGATTCCGTTTCTCAAATTCAAAATCAATAAGCAAACAATTTTTAATATCTTTGGTTTTTTGCTCATCGGTACGGCTTTTCTATTTTTTATCTCCTATTTAAAAAATTTTTTAGGGGGATCTGATGGTAGATTCCTGTTTTTGATCAATAAGATTTTAATGGAGAGATTTGGGGGATTGGCAATTTTTTTACCCTTTATCTTAGTTTTATCATCAGCTCACTTTTTTAACACAAAAAAATTGAAAATTGTTAAATTAAACATAAACGGGGGGTTAATTCTTATTTTTATTTCACTTCTGGGAATTTTCCAATCCGGGTGGGCCGGTGAACTAATTTTCCATAATCTGAGCTTAGATTTTTCCTTGATTGGAGCAGTTGTCATCCTCGGCACTATTTTTTTTGTCGGCCTTATACTTCTTCTGGATACGTCGATTGATGTTTTTATCTTATTTCTCTTAAATCTAGGTAAATCAGGCTTTAATTTCCTAAAAGCATATATATTTCGATCGATGACTGATAAAAAATTTAAGCACGAAGATAAAGATCAACAAGCAGGACAAGAATTTATCAAAGAAGAAACTATGCTACCAAGGAAAATTCAGCCAGCACCGGCCAAATCTTATTTGGCTGGAGGTGAAAATAAACAGATAGTTATAAAACCGTTGAGTCCAGCATCAAAAACAGCCTGGGTATATCCTCCCTTATCTCTTCTTGCGGACGTTGCTCAAAAAGAAGCCGACAGAGGAGATGTGAAGTTGAATGCGCATAGAATTGAGGAAACCCTTAAAAGTTTCGGTATCAGGGCACAGGTTGCAGAAGTAAATCGAGGACCAGCAGTAACTCAATATGCCTTGGAGATTACAATGGGGACAAAGCTTTCGCGCATCACAGCGCTTGGAAATGATCTTGCTCTGGCTTTGGCTGCGCCTACAGGCCAGGTTAGAATTGAAGCGCCTATTCCGGGGAGATCTTTGGTAGGAATCGAGATCCCAAATAGAAAACCCGAAATAGTGACCTTAAAAAAATTATTGTCTGCGCCTCTTTTTGCCAACAATCTTGATCCGCTTCTTGTTCCGTTAGGTTTGGATGTTTCTGGCAAACCCCAAGCTACATCAATCAGCAAAATGCCGCACGTACTTATTGCAGGAGCTACCGGATCGGGAAAATCTGTGCTCTTGAATGCTTGGATAAGCACATTCCAGTTCCGAACCAAACCGGAAGATTTGCGCATGATCCTGGTTGACCCTAAAAGAGTTGAGTTGACGCTCTACAACGGAATTCCTCACCTTTTGACGGAGGTGGTTGTTGATCCGCAAAGAATAATTTCTGCTCTCAAGTGGACCGTTTCGGAGATGGAGAATCGGTATAAAGAATTTTCTAAAGTAGGGGTTAGAAATTTAGAAGGTTATAACAGTCTTGAAGGTATAGAAAGAAAGCCTTATATACTTTTTGTAATTGACGAATTGGCAGACCTGATGACTTTTGCACCAGGTGAGGCAGAGGATCTCATCACGCGCATAGCTCAGATGGCTCGGGCAACAGGAATTCATCTCATTTTAGCTACACAGAGACCCTCGGTTGACGTCATTACAGGCCTGATGAAAGCAAATATTCCAACCAGAATTGCTTTTAACGTCTCTTCGATGATCGATTCGCGAGTGATTATTGATATGCCAGGTGCAGAAAAATTACTTGGAAGAGGAGATATGTTGTTTCTTCCTCCGGATCAGGCCAAGCCCAGGAGAATTCAAGGTCCATTTGTAACCGAGAAAGAAGTTAATCAATTGGTAAAGTTCTTGAAAACGCAGGTTCCGGAAGTTCGCTACACTCAAGCGGTCGTTGAACAGGAAGTCTATATCGGCGCCGGAAGAGGCGGTACGATGGTGGTCAACGGTGATGAGAAAGATGTGTTGTTTAATCAGGTTGTCGGACTAATCTCTCCTTTAGAATACGCTTCTGCTTCACTTCTGCAAAGAAAATTTAGAATAGGTTACGCCAGGGCTGCCCGAATTCTTGATCAGCTGGAAATGTCTGGATATGTAGGACCGGCTGAGGGATCAAAGCCGAGAGAGGTTTTAAAAAGACAGGTACAACAGACGGAAGTATAAGTAAGGGGATCCTTCGGCTCGCTTCGCTCGCTCAGGATGACAGCGTTTTTAATTGAATTATCGCTGTCATTTCGCAAACGCAACCATGAGGCCAAATACTGCAAAAAGCATAGCTATGATCCATAGCCGCATTACAATCTTTGGTTCCTCCCAACCTTTAACTTGAAGCCAAAGATGGAAAGGAGCAACCGGGAAAATTTTTCTTCCTAATATTTTTTTAGCCAAAAGTTGGATGAGCGAACTCACAATTTCTATCACAAATACGCCCCCAATTATTGGTAGGACGAAGGCTTTTCCCAGTATTAATCCGACAACAGCAAAAGTTGCACCAAATGAAAGAGCTCCAGAGTCGCCTAAAAAAATTCTTGCCGGGTAGATGTTAAAGTATAAAAATGCAATCAGACCTCCAAGCCAGGTTGCGACAAATAGGCTTGTAGGAACGTCTAAAATTGCCCGTGAAACTACCCATAAACTAGAAAGCGCGAAAAGAAGTATGCCAGAGGCTAATCCATCCAAACCGTCAGTTATATTTACCGCATTGGCAAAAGCCACAATTACAAATGTTGAGAATAAAACGTAAAGCCAAGAAATTTTAAAAACCCCCAAATAAGGAATATGGATAATGTCAATTTTGAAATCGACAAAAAGCCAATAAGAAATGATTAAAGCCAACAGAACTTCAATGATAAGTTTATGCCTCAACCTTAGGCCAAAAAATCTTCCTTTCTGTAAAAAAAATATTTTATTAAGGTCATCATAGACGCCTAAAAGGCCAAAAGAAAGAAAAGTAAAGAGAAGTATTTTAATCTCAGTGGTTGTCGAAGGATAATTGGCAATGATCTTTTTATTAAGAAGGAAAAAAAGTCCTAAAGACAAAAAAAACATACAAACAGTAGTCAAAAGCAATAAAATACCGCCACCTACGGGGGTGCCCTTTTTATGCTGATGAAATTTATCAAAAATAGGGGTAGGCATATTAAAAGCGTCCTTTGTCTGTTGTTCAACTCTTTGAAATTTTTTTTTGTAAAGAAAATTTATGAATGGAATTATTAAAAGAAAGTTAACGAGCGAAGACACAAAAACAATGAATAGATAAGTTGACATAATGTTAAAAGTCAAAAGCTAAAATGTAAAAGTCAAAAAATTTAAAATTCTAGGAATAAAAATGAAACAGGCGATGAGGAAGGCTGTAAGAGCAAATAAGAGCATGGCTGCGGCTGAAACGTCTTTGGCAACTTTAATTTCTTCTGTCCAGTCTTTGTGGATCGCATCTATAGCTTCCTCAATTGCAGTGTTTAAGGTTTCAATTGCCAAGCCAATGCCAATGAGAGTTAAAATGATAAGAAATTCTTCATAGGTGATTCCAAGAACAAACCCTCCAATTATCGAAAGCAAAGAAAGAGCCAGATGGATTTTGAAATTTGCTTGGGTTTTAATAACCCAATGTATTCCGGATAGCGCATTATTAAATGAAAATGCGTGTTTTTTTATCATATAAAAATGATTTTCACGGATTCTTAGCTGATTTCCGCGGATTGATAATTTTTTTTAATACATCAGCTAATTTTTGAGAATCGTGTCTTAATATGCTCCTGGTTAATTTATCAGCCGCTGATTTTGTAATTTGATGGGTATCGATGAGATCATTTTCAATGATCCTGCCTTTAAAGCCATTATTTACAAGATTATTCTCAACTTCTTTTTCATTGTTTTGTCTATACCAGTGTAGGATCCCGGACTCAATTTTTCCAGAGTTTAAGATTATTGCATCGGGAGGCCTGCCTAAATAAATCATTAGGTCTCGAAGATGATCGGAAGCCTTATAGTTGTTGGTTTGACCAGATTTAGTCATAAGATTCATAATAAAGATAATTTTTGCCTTGGATGAACTTATATTTTTTTTTATTTCTTCAACCAATAAAACTGGAACGATGCTCGTATAGAGATCGCCTGGTCCAATGATGAGAACATCGGATTGTTTAATCCTTTCGATGGCTTGTCGATTAGGCTTTGCCAAAGGTTCAAGAAAAGCTTTCTGGACCGGACTTGACTCATGTATGTTTTCCTCAATATTGCTCTCACCTTTAACAATCTTTCCACTTTTGTATTGTACACAAAGATGGGTATTATCAAAAGTGACTGGAATCACTTTGCCTTTAGTTTTTAGCACGAATGAAGCAGTGTTTATAACTTCGTCGTAGTTTGAACACACCTTTTCTAATGCCGAAAGAAATAGATTTCCGAAGTTGTGACCTGCGAAATCGCCGGACTCGAAGCGGTAGAGAAAAAGCTGACGCCATAAAAGCGGAGCTTCCGAAAGTGCTACCAAACATTGGCGAAGGTCACCGGGTGGTAAAACACCCAGTTGATCGCGAAGTCTGCCAGTAGAACCTCCGGAGTCCATCATGGTAACAATAACTCCCAAATCAACAGGATAATTTTTAAGTCCAGACAGAACAACAAAAGTACCTGTTCCGCCGCCGATAACCGTTATTTTCCTCATACAACTCGTTAACCCGTTAACGCGTTAACGGGTTAACGAGTTTATTTTTAATAGAAACATTTTTAAATACAAACATATTATCTTCGATATCTTCGTAAATAGTTTCTCCAGGCGCGACAAATGTATTTCTTCCAATCTTTATTCCAGGCAAAAGTGTGGTGTTTACACCTATTTTAGAACCCGCTCCGATTATTGCTCCGAATTTAACAAGGTTGGTGTCGATTTTATTTCCTTTGACTATTGACTTGACTGATTTTCCATCAAATCTAAAGTTTGCAGTTGCGGCTTGTGCGCCAAATGAAATATTGTCATCAATCACACTATCGCCTATGTAATTTCTGTGCAGCCAAACATTATCGCCCAAATAAGATCTTGTTACTTCGCTGTAGCCGCCGATAACGCAATTTTTACCTATGTGGCTTTGTCTAATCATAACGTAATCGCCAACTATTGTATTGTCGTCTATAAAACAGGGACCGACGATATTGGCTGTTTTTGCTATCCTGACATTTTTTCCAATTTTTATCTCATCTTTTTTAAGTATACCGAGGAAGTAAATTAGCATACTAAGGACGTGCCAGGGATATTTAACGTGACACCAAAGATCGGAATATAAAACATATTTAGCATCGTTTGTCTTTTGCAAAAGATGATTAATTGCCTGTTCGTACTGATCGTCTTCTTTAGTTTTGACTTTTTCCAAGGATTCAATGAATTGAGTGAAGTCCCCAAAATAATCAACTACGAGCTTTACAATGTCTGATGGTTGTTCGCCAACTTTAGGCTTTTCAATAATCTTGGCAAGCCTGCTTCCGTCGAATTTTAGATAGCCACCGGGGAAATAATTTTTGAATTTTTTTGCCAAAATGCACATTTTGGAAGGAATTTTTATCATTGCATTAATACAACGATTCAGAGATTCCTGGGCGAACGTATCGGATAGATTGACAATAAGCACTTCGCCGCTAAGGTGATTTTTGGCGCTTAAAACAGCGCCTGCCATACCGTCTAAATCGCCTTGAAGAATAATTTTTACCTGGTCATCAATTTTAGGTAAATTTGCTTGAGTTTGTTTATCTATTGTTACAAAAATATTTACACCTATTTTTTTATAGGTTTCAATCTGGTGTTCGAGTAGTGATTTACCTAAAAATTTAAATAAAACTTTATTGGTTAATGGCCAAAGACGGGTGCTGTCACCGCCTGCAAGAATTAGAATATTTTTAAGTTTTCTCATATTTCTTTTGTCGTACGGTCACTCTCAGATTTTTTTAATTTCTCCCCCCAGCGAAGTCACTTTTTCGACAAAGTTTTCATAACCCCGCTCTAGTATTGATGCTCCGTTGACGACCGATTCGCCTTCTGCAACAAGAGCGGCAATAGCCAGAGTTGCACCGGCTCGGAGGTCTGCAATATTTAACACACCGCCGTGTATATTTTGCGGTCCTTTAATTTTGACGGCTTGATTATATTTTTTACTTGGATCAAAGTTAAAAAAGAAATACTCCATCGGATTGCTAACAGGGATTTTTACAAAATCAATATCCGCGCCAAGCTTGCGAAGTTCTTCAACGTATGAGAAGCGGTTTTCAAATACCCGCTCGTGAATTATCGAATCACCTTTGGCTTGGGTCATGAGAATGGCCCAATTTGGTTGCCAATCCGTCATAAATCCAGGATGAGGCTGAGTTTCAATTCGAGACGATTTGAGTGGACTTTTATAATAAAATCTAAGCAAAGTTTTTCCCAATATATCTATTCCGGCTCCGATCTCTCTCATTTTTTGGATGAATGTTTGAATATCTTCAAGATGGAGAGACGAAATATCCACTTTCCCTTTGGTAGCAACTGCAAGAGTAGCAAATGTTATCGCTTCGTTTCTGTCAGACATGATTTCAAAGGGTTGGTCTAGAGTCAATTTATCAACTGGTTGAATCGTGATATTTTTTCCGTTTTTTTGAATTTTCGCACCGGAAAGATTTAAAAATCGCATGAGCTCATCAATTTCTGGCTCCAAGGCAGTATTGCCAAGTGTGATTTTGTCTTTTGCGAAAATTGATAGCATTATGAGAAGCTCGGTTCCAGTATGGGTTATTTTTGGAAATTCGTAAAAACCGGAAGGCTTGGATTTCATTTGAGCTTGATAAAAACCAGTGTTCGAGTCGTATTCAATGCTTATCCCGAGTTTTTTCATGCCTTCGACGATACGGTCTATTGGTCTTGCGCCAATTCTACAGCCGCCTGGGTTGGGGACAAAACAGCTTGAAAATTTATAAAGTAATGGCGCAAAAAGCATAAAAGAAGTTCTGATTTTTGAAGCATGGAGAAGGTCGACTTTATTAGACCTCAAGTCTCTTCCATCGACCACCAATACGTGTTTCTCAGCGAATTCTGCTTTGGCACCCAAGGATCTGATAAGGTGTATAAGCTCTTCAACATCGCTTATGCGGGGTATATTTTTTAATGTTACCTCTTGATCCAAGAGAAGAGCAGCGATTATGATTTTAAGGGCAACATTTTTAGCCCCGGATAAAGTTATCGATCCTCTCAGTGGTTTGCCGCCGTTTATTAAGAATGAATCCTCCATAAAAACTCGAATATACACGAAAATTTATCATTTAAACACGAATAAACGCGAAAATTATTTTAGTGTAGATTCGTGTTCTTTTTCGTGTAAATTAGTGTCATATGACGATAACTTCTTCTTCCAGTTTAACTCCAAATTGTTTTTTAACCTCAGCCTTAATTAGTTGCAGTAACTTTTCAAGGTCTGCCGGGTTTCCGTTACCATCATGAATAATGAAATTGGCATGTTTGTCAGAAACATGAAATTTTCCAACTCTTTTTCCCTTTAAACCGGTTTGATCGATGAGCTTACCGGCAGACTTGCCATTAATATTTTTGAAGAAACATCCACTGGTGAAGACACCAAAAGGCTGCGTTTGTTTTCTATACTTCATAGCAAAATCAGTGTGTTGCTTGGTGATTTGTGGAGCAGTTTTTTTTAGTTTAAACACAGCTTCTAGAAGTATTTCTTTTGTTTTTTGTAAGATACTTTGGTCGTATGAAAACTTGAAGTATGAACGATCCACAACTTTGATCTTACCTTTTTTGCCGACCAGATTGGCAGAAATCAAGTTGTCTCCCGTATAAGAGAGAGGTTTTATCCACTTAGAATTCATGTAGAGTGCGCCTCCAATAGTTCCAGGCAATCCGTAATTGTATTCAAGCCCCTCGTATCCTTGATCTGCTAGTTCTTTTGCTAGTTTGCTAACTGGATAGCCAGATGAAATCGTTAGAAGTATATTGCCATTTTTTTTCTTAATCTTTTTGTCAATATATTTATTTCTTACGACCAAGCCGGTGAGTTTTTTTTTAAGTATTGCAAGATTCGATCCGCCACCTAAAATAAAAAGAGGAAGCTTTAACTTGAGAGAGATTTTCTTTGCATTTATTAAATCCTGTCTAGTTTCCGCTTCTAAATAATACTCGGCTGTAGTTTCAGTTCGTAGAGTCAGATAAGGTGAAAGGTTGAAGTTTTTTTTAATTCTATCTTTACCTAAGATACTTTCAAGTTTACTTTTGAGTTTTGTCATGTGGGTAATGGGATCCCTCGACTCCGAAATTCATCGCTCGGGATGACATTGTGAGAATTGAATAATGTTTATTTGATTTTTCTCACAATGTCAATTATATCATCTTTGAGTTTATAAACGTCACCAGCGCCCATTGTGAAAACAATATCGTGAGGTTTAAGGTGAGAAGTTAGAAGCTGGAAGAGTTCTTTTTTTGAGGAGGTTGCCATGATGTTATTGCCAGGTTGAACTTTTTCAATATCTTTTGAAGAGATATTAAATTGTTTTGGATTTTCCCGTGCAGACGCAAAGATTGGCAAGATAAAAGCTTTATCAGCTAAGCTCAAACTTGTTGAGAAGTCTTTGAGGAGCGTCTGGGTTCGAGAATAAGTGTGAGGTTGAAATACTATAACTATTCTTTTTTGCGGGAAATGACTTCTTGCGGCAGAGATGGATGCTTTTATCTCGTTTGGATGATGGGCATAATCGTCAAACAAGTAAATATTATTTCCATAATATACTTTTTCAAAGCGTCTTTTAGCCCCGTTAAAGCCCTTAATAGCCAATTTGATTTTTTCTGGGTCAAATCCAAGATTCAGTAAGGTTAATGCCACACCAGCTGTATTTGAAATATTTTTTTCCCCAAAAAGAGAGATAGCAAAACGTCCTAATGATAACCTGTCATGCTGAACATGATTCAGCATCTTTTTTTTAGAATCAGATCCTGAAATGAATTCAGGATGACATTGCAACTCGAATGAAGAATAATTATTTTCTATTAAAGAATTAGTGATTTGTAGATCAGCGTCTTTACTATACCCATAAGTTAAGTAAGACTTCCTTGGCAATTTTTTGGCAATATCCAAAAGGTTTTTATCATCAGCACAAAGTATTAAATTCTTATTAACTATCTTGAACTTACCTGAGTCCAAGATGGTATTCTTTTTAAAGAACTTTAAAAAAGATTCCTTGACGCTATTTATGTTTTTGTATACGTCAGGGTGGTCAAAGTCGATATTTGTGCAAAGAATATAGTTAGGATTGAGCAAATGGAATTTCGGAGTTAAATCGTGAGGTGGATTTACTCCGTATTCGTCTGCTTCGACTACAAAATAATCTTTAGCATTAAAATCTCCTCCAAGGTATTGATTGAACGATGAACTGCCTACCATGTAGCTAGGTCTTACGCCAAGTTTAATCAGCGCATAGGACAGTAGAGAAGAAGTCGTTGTTTTTCCATGGCAGCCGCAGACGGCAATTGTTGTTTTAAATTGCTTGGTTAACTGTCCTAAAAGTTCTGCTTGAGAAATAATTTTCATTCCTTTTTTTTTGGCTTCTGCAATTTGAGGATTATTGATACCTTGATGAGCAGCAGAATAGATTACTAGATCGGTGTTTTTAGGAAGACTTTTTGGATTAAAGCCTGTCTGCCAACTGATTTTGTTTATTTTTAAAAGTCCTGCCGTAATAAATTCTTCTGAGACGTCTGAACCGGTAACGTCTTTTCCCATTTTTTTCAAAATTACCGCTAAATTTGCCATCGCTACGCCTTTTATTCCGACTATAAATATTGTCTTGGCTTGATTTAACATACTAGACCTAATTATACTATGCCAGTTATAGTATAATAATATTGTTTTATTGAAGTTATGTGATATTTGATTTTATGGTTGATGAAAGGGGATCGATTTCTCCCTCAAAACGTGAACCCAGTAAATTGCCAGCTTTGGTAGCTGCTACACTTATGGTATTTAGTCCAATAGCTTCAGCGTGCGCTTCCCCTCCTCCGCCAAATATATTACTACAAGAATCCGAAATTGACTATAACGCAGCTGTAAATAAAATTCGATTATATGTCGATGGAAGCTCTAGTTTACTTACCGATGCAGAACTTGATCAAACAATCACAGATATAATGGTTGGCTTGCAGAGAATGCAGGGATATACAGATATCGTCCAGCCGAACGGTGTCAATTTTTTCCCGGAAGGAGATATACATTGTGGAGGAAATGAGGGAGTGACTATAACATTCTTTGGTTTACCTTTATCAACAAATATATGTCAAGATGAAGCCCCGGGAAGATTTGTTGTTGCTGTTTATGAAAAAATGCACACAAAATTATCCGCGCATATGTGTTTTGAAGATTATTTTGCTTGTAATGATAAAAAAGGTTGGGGAAAACTTATTGCCCATACTGGCGCAATTATGCTGATCGAAAAAATTTTTCCTGGATATCAACAACTTATCCCTCCTTTCGGTATAAATACGGCACCAACAGAAATACTTCCTGTCTGGTTAAGTCGGACTAAAGACCCAGATAAAGCGCTTGTTGCTATAATTAGAGGTGATAATCAAACACTCAAGGAAATATTGGGCGTAGATGATCCTCGGCACTGGGAAATGTTGGTGTTGCTTCGTGAAAGTCTCCTGATTTACACTGATCATTGGTCATTAATGCAAGAGGTGGAGGCTGGGAAAATAGAGCCAAATTCGCCCGACCTTCAGCGTTATTATGAGTTTGTTAATAATCATACCAGAAATATAGATCGATTAGCCAAATTTGTTCTTCACGACCCAACAATTAAATAGGGTCTTGTCTAGATAACGGTTGAGAAACTGTTACTATAGATTGTAATGATAAGAAAAACGATAAGACCTAA
>MFZO01000044.1 GCA_001788015.1 Candidatus Roizmanbacteria bacterium RIFCSPHIGHO2_02_FULL_38_11
GATAATTTATCATAGCAAATGTTAGTTGCTAATCTTATCTAGACCCTAATCTATTTTATTCAGAGATTATCTTACTATTGTTCCATCTTTTATCCTGAATCGAAAAGTTTCGTTGGCAAATATTCCTTGAGCTCCCAATGCAATATAATCTTCAGGCTTCATTTGTCTTCGAGAATAAGATATTACGGGTCTTGCGTCATACTCTAGCTGTTCTATAACGTAAGGAATTAACCCATTGTTTGAAGTGATTATTCCATAACTTTCTCCTAGTGCTTGAAAATCACTATAAACATCATCCATAGCATAATGAGTGCAAGTAAGTACGGGAGCAAATCCTTCAACTCCTTCTGGCGTTTGAGTAAAAACTAAATTTTCTTCGGGTAATATTGCCATTACTACCCGATGTGGATTGGCCTTTACAGCTGCTGCTAATTCTTCAAATAGTCTTGGATATTTTTTTAGAGTTTTATCTAAATTCTGAATTGCTTGAAGGGCTCTAAAATATGTAGTTTGTGTTACAAACTGCCTAAGTTCTGGTCGAGCCTCAATAATTTTTTCTAAATCTTCAATGCCTTCTGCCACTAAATAACTTAAAATCATTTCAATATGTTGGTCAACAGCCTGTCTTCTCATTGAAAATTGTTCTCCCCTAGAACTATCACCCATCGATTCCATAGAAATTATTATAGCAAATATATTGTCTTAACAATCTAAATAGTTGAAGCTAGAATCATTATGTCACAAAACATTAGCATTAAGTTAGAGGTTCTAAGTGTCTGATATAATCAGGTAATGTTTGATGTAAAAAAATATAAGTCTTTCATCGTCTCGGTAATAGGAATTACAGTTCTTGGTTTAAGTATTAGTTTGATTTCTTGGAAATACAGATTAGTTACAAGCGGTTTGCCGGGTTATGCTTTAATCATAAATTATCTTACTAATTTGTCGGTGGGCACAGTTCTCTTAATCAGTAATACTTTCATTCTGATATTGGCTTTACTTATTGCCGGAAAATCTGCCGGAATAAAAGGGATATTCGGCTATGTTTATTTATCGTTAGTAATCGACGGCTCTAAAAAGTTATTGAACTTATCACAAGTTTCAACTCCTGTTTTTCCTAAAAACATATTATTTTATATTTTTCAGGGATCAATAGCCGCTTGCGCAATCGCTTTCGTCATTCATAACAATTATAGCTTTGGAAGTTATAGTTCAATGTTGCCCGTTGTTGATAAATTTGTAAAAATATCTCCGGCTAAATTTATGTTTATTTTGGATTTTATACTTATATTGATTACGATTTATTTTTTTGGTTTAGAAAAAGGAGTTTTTCTACTAATAAATGCGACAGCGTTTTTCGTTTCTCTTAGTTACACTCTTAAAATCATTAATAACAAAAAGAAAAGTTATATTTAATTTTATATCTCTATTTTAAGTAGGTTTTGGAAGTGAAAATTTATTCGATCTTCGGTTATGAAGTTGAGATCGATTGAGACATGTTTCCTGATTAATTCTTCAAGTAATTTTGCTTTTTTTTAATTTTTCTACCGTAACCTCAACCCGCAACATATGCTTCTGGAGATTTTCCGGAACCGTCTAATATTCATAGACTTGTCTTATATTCATATAACTTTTTCCCAAGGGAATTCATTACGGCCAAAGTGGCCGTATACAGCGGTAGGTAGATAGATTGGTCTGCGAAGATTCAGACCTTCAAGAATTCCCTCAACCGAGGTATCGATAAGTTTTGCGGCAAAGTCTTGGAGAGTTTTTTTTGAGGCGCGTCCTGTTCCAAAAGTTTCTATTTCTTGCATCACGGGTTTTTTTGCTCCGATGAAATAAGCAAGGTTGACTTCGGCTTTATCTGCAAGTTTATGGGCAACAATATTTTTAGCAATATATCTAGCAGCATATGCTCCAGAGCGATCAACTTTTGTCGGATCTTTACCGCTGAAACATCCGCCACCAACTTTTGCATAACCGCCATATGTGTCAACAATAATTTTTCTCCCGGTCACTCCGGTATCCGAAGCCGGTCCGCTTATGTGCCAGACTCCCGTTCCGTTTACAACAAAATCTTTTTCGTTTATTCTGAATCCAAACTTTTTTAAGACTGGCATCACGACTTTTTTGTACAGGTCGTGTTTAACTTGGGTTAATGGTACTGATTCCTGATGTGGTGCAGCCAGAATGACCGAAGTTACACGGTACGGTTTGCCGTTTTTGTATTCAATTGTTACTTGTGACTTTCCGTCGGGACGAAGATAGGGAAGCAGCTTTTCTTCGCGGACTTCATCGAGTCTCATTGTCAATCGATGGGCAAGAACGATTGGAAGGGGCATGAGTTCTTTAGACTCATTGCAAGCATATCCAAACATCATACCTTGGTCTCCGGCGCCTTTCATATTTACTCCACGGGCAATATCGGGCGATTGTGTATGGATATATATTTCAACCGGTGAGTTAAAGGAGAAATTGAGTATGCCATCGACGTAGCCCAAACGTTTGATTTGATTTCTTGCCACTTTTCCATAGTCTGCATTAGCTTTTGCAGAGACTTCGCCGGCGATCACAACCCGATTGCGTGTTACAAGTGTTTCAACCGCAACTCTGCCATATTTATCTTGTTTTAAGACTTCGTCAACGATAGCATCGCTGATCTGGTCGCAAATTTTATCGGGATGTCCTGCGCAGACTGATTCCGAGGTAAAAGAATACGAGTTGTTTACCATAGTCTAAGGTTATATATTCTCAACTGACGATTCTGATTATACCTGTTTTTCCAGAGATTTTTCTATTTTGCTTTCGTTAATAGGCTTAAGCATCTCCTCTAACTCTTTATCTTGAGACAAGTCTACACCATTTTTTTGCAAATATAGTGTGACTAATTTCATAAGTTTTGTAACTTCCGATTCGGTAATAATGTCGATTTGAAGATCAATTTCTTCCCGAAGGTCATCAATTTTTGAGGCTCTATTTTGTGAGATCAGTACGAAAATAGACAGAACGATTGCCTCAAGAGAAACGATTGTTGTCAATAGCCCGAACGGATAAGGGTCAAATGGTTGAATAAAAGGAAAATTGCCGGTATTAATAAATAGCCAAAAAATAAAAAATACAACATTAAAAAATAAGAATGTCGTACTGCCAAAATGAAATGTCAACCAGTCGGCTATTTTTTCAGCAGGACGGCGTCGAGCTTTATATTTAGCTTTTAGGCTTCTTATTACATGCCGACTTGTAAAGTCTGAAGTAGTCATAGCCATTGCATAGATTATAACTAATTTATCCAGTATATCCTTTTCTTTTTAAGCCTTGTATGAAGTAGTTAATTTCTGTTTGCCACTCGTCTTTGTACAGTGGAAAGTATTTTTTTTCTTATCCGCAGTGACTGTGGAGTAACTTCGAGAAGTTCATCTTCATTGATAAAATCGAGAGACTGTTCAAGGCTTAAAACGGTGGGAGGAGTCAGTTGTATCTTTACACCTTCACCAACAGATCGGTTATTTGTCAATTTTTTTGCTTTGCAGACATTTACTTCGATATCAAGATTACGACTAGCTACCCCTACAACCATTCCTTCATAAACATCTATACCAGGACCAACAAATAAGTCTCCCCGTTCTTGCGCGTTGGCTAAGCCGTATGATAAAGAAAGTCCAGGTTTAACAGCCACAAGAGCCCCATTTCTTACCGAATCTATCTTGTCGCCTTTAGGAAAATAGCCTAGGAAAAACGTATTAAGAGTTGTTGTTCCCCTTGTTTGGGTGACTAAAATACTTCTTACTCCCAGAAGATTATTATCAGAGATTTTATATTTTAATTTGACTTCGTTTTTTCTATCATCTGTAACCATATCGAGTAGTTCAGCTTTTCTTCTACCAAATTCTTCAGTAACTTTTCCCAAATACTCTTTTTGAGTATGGATAACCACTTCTTCATAGGGTTCGTGTACCACTCCGTTTATGGTTTTATAGATTACCTCTGGTTTTGAAACCTGT
Organism: Candidatus Roizmanbacteria bacterium RIFCSPHIGHO2_02_FULL_38_11; assembly: GCA_001788015.1. Taxonomy (GTDB): domain Bacteria; phylum Patescibacteriota; class Microgenomatia; order UBA1406; family GWC2-37-13; genus 2-01-FULL-40-13. Next base: position 4,002 of record MFZO01000044.1, read on the forward strand.
AATTCAAATCCCTCTCGGCGCATAGTTTCGACCAGTACTGCAAGATGTAGCTCTCCCCGGCCATGGACTGTGAATTGAGTCGCTTCGGCATCCTGTTGTATTTTTAAACCTACGTTGGTTTCTTTTTCTTTAAGTAAGCGTTCTTTAATTTGTCTGGAAGTACCGAATTCACCCTGTTTGCCTGCAAAGGGGCTAGTATTTGGCCCGATAGATATTTTAATCGTAGGTTCTTCGACTAATATTTTTGGAAGGCTTACGGGATGGTCTGGGTCGGTAACTGTTTGACCGATAGTAAGGTCGGGAATTCCAGCTATAGCTACTATATCACCGGAGCTAATCTGATCGACTTCCTTTTTCTGCAAACCCTCGAATGTGTATAGTTTTTGAGCGTTATATGTTCCAAGTATCTTTCCATCTTCTACCAAGGCAATTTTGTCGTTTTTGTTGAGTTTGCCTTGGGAAATTTTTCCAATACAAAGTTTGCCGACATAATTATCATAGTCTAAAGTAGAAATAAGCATTTGAAAAGGTTTATCCTGATTGACGGCAGAATCGGGTACGTCTGCAAGAATGGCATCAAATAAAGGCGTAAGATCGCCTTTTGTTTGAGGAGAATAATGAGCGGGTAATTCTCGAAAGGCTTTTCCATCTCTTCCCACTGAAAATAGTGTGCGAAAGTGAAGCGAATGTTCATCAGCGGCTAACTCTAAGAAAAGATTTTCGACTTCGTGAAGTACTTCCTGCGGGCGGGCGTCTTTTTTATCGATTTTGTTGACGATAAGAATAATTTTGAGTTTGGCTTCGAGCGCTTCTTTGAGGACAAATTTAGTCTGGGGCAGAGGGCCTTCGGCGGCGTCAACTAAAAGAATTGCCCCGCTTGCCATATTGATAGTTCGTTCTACTTCACCGCCGAAATCCGCATGTCCGGGCGTGTCGATAATGTTGATTTTAGTGTCTTTATAGAATACAGCCGTGTTTTTGGCAAGTATCGTAATGCCTTTTTCTTTTTCCAGATCGTTAGAATCCATGATCAAAGTTTCACCCATTTCTTTCTGATTCTCCCGAAAAGTGTGGGTTTGTTTTAAGATGGCGTCGACGAGCGTCGTTTTGCCGTGATCGACATGAGCTATGATGGCAATATTTTTTATTGGCATATAAGTAATTTAAATGAAACTAAAGTAAATTAATACCCAACGAAGCTCAAGTTTAAGTAGAGCGAAGTGGTATTCTTAAGTAGTTAATTATACAACAAATTTGACTGGATTTATCATGAAACTTATTTGAAAGCGAATGCATACTTATAGATAAGATTAAAAGTTTTTTTAATACCAGAATGCCCAAAATGCTTAGAAAAATAAAGCGTGAATTCAGAAAGAGGTTGAAACTAGTGAAGAAATTTTCAGACAGAATTGAAGCGGATTTAGCTAGAGAAATACTCGAGGCATATCATATCAACGCCTATCTGTTCCAAAATTATTTTGGACAAGTTACGGCAATATTTGTAAATGCTTACGATTATCCAAGAGCCGCCCAAGTCCTCAATCTTGTGAGGTAAAATGTATTTAACCAACAAAACGAATTTCTAGTTTTGTGCTTAAGGCAGCCGCTAATTTTTTAAGAAATGATACAGTAGGATTAGCCTTACCGGCTTCAAGTCTTGATATAACTGATTGTTTGGTCCCAATTTTTTTAGCAAGTATTTCTTGAGTTATACCTTTTTTCATTCTTGCTTCTAACACAGCTTCAATAAGAGCAAATTCTGGTTGTAATTTATCATATTCAGCTTTAAATTTAGGGTCTTTTAAAGCTTTTCTGTACCAAACTTCAAAATCTAAATGTTTTCTGTCTTCAGGTTTAATCATATAGCATATATGCTATATTATATCTTTAATTCTGTCAAGTGCAGTTTTTAGTTCTTTATTAGGAGTTTTCTGGGTTTTCTTTTTAAAAGCATGGAGTAAATAATATTTATTATTAAACACGGTATAGAAAATTCTAACCGCAACTTTTCCAGAAATTCTTAATTCATAAAGTTTCACTCCCATTTTTTTAGTGTATGGTGGTTTAAGATAAGGTCCATAATCAACTAAAAGTCTAATATAATGTGCAACTTTGGATTGAGTAGGTTTGTCTTGCTCTTCAATAAAATCTTCAACAGGATGATCACCTCTTGGAGTCTGAAAGAATTTTACTTTCCATGTCATTTACTCACTGTAGCAAGAAAATATTAATGGATATCTGCTAAAATAATTCGAAATGCAAAAAATATTTTTCAAATCAAAAGACGGGCTAAAACTTTGTGGGGTTTGGCATTTTCTAGATAAACCAACAACTAAAGCAGTCGTATTAGCTCATGGAATGACTGTAGACAAAAACGAAGAAGGAATTATTATAGAGCTGGCAGAACTGCTTAAAGATAATGGTTTTGCTGTTTTCAGATTTGATTTTAGAGGACATGGTGAGAGTGAAGGAAAATCAGTTGACACAACAATTACAGGCGAAATAACAGATGTTGAAGGAGCAATAAAGGAAGTTAAACGGCGAGAATACAAAGATATCGGTCTTTTAGGAGCCAGCGTAGGCGGTGGGATTGCCGCATTATATACCGAAAAAAATCAAAAGGAACTAAAGTGTCTCTGTTTATGGAATCCTGCTTTAAATTATGACCATACGTTTCTAAATCCAATAACTCCTTGGTTAAAAGATAGGCACAAAAGTATGATGCACGATTTGAAAACTAAAGGATGGACTACGGTAGGAAGTAGTAAAAAAGTTTATGGGAAAAAAATGTTTGACGAGATGGCTGAATTTAAACCTTATAAAGCACTTAAAAATATTTCAATCCCAACAGTCATCATTCACGGAACAAATGACAGATATGTTTCTTATGAAGATTCAAAAAATTATGCTCAAAATTTAAACAACGGGAAGTTGATGACAATTGAAGGCGCAGAACACGGATTTCACGAGCCGAAACAATATTCGGATAAAGCTAAACAAGAAACTCTCAAATTCTTTCTTAAGTATTTATGAATAAAAACTGACATCTGGGAGTTGATATACTTCTTTTCATGGATAGGAACATAAAGATCGCGTATGTTTTAACTGTTTTAAAAAACTCCTGGTTTTGGTTAGGGATTTGGGTTTTTTACTACCTGTTATTTACCAATTATGCCGGTATCGGAATAGTAGAAACAGGGTTAATTGTAGGTATGACCTTAGGTGAAATACCAACCGGAGCAATTGGCGATCTTTTAGGAAAGAAAAAAACGCTAATGATTGCATTCGTATTAATGGCTACAGGGTTGTTAGGAGTCGGATTAACAAATAATTTTTTATTTCTTGCAGCTTGGGTTTTTATTGCCGGGATAGGTAATTCCTTTTATTCAGGAACTTTTGAAGCTCTGGTATATGATTCTTTAAAAGAAATAAAAAAAGAAAAAAATTATGCTAGAGTGATTGCTAACGTAGGGAGTTTACAGTTAATTGCTCCTGCGGTCGCCGGTTTTCTTGGAGCTTATTTATACTATCTATCACCAAGACTGCCTTTTTTGCTACACGGATTATTTTATTTAATTGGTTTTTTATTTTGTTTATTTTTGCTTGAACCACAGATAGACAGCGAAAAATTTTCCTGGCAGAGTTTTTTTATTCAAATGAAATACGGATTTAAAGAATTAACGAAGACAGTTGACATTCGTAACCAAACTCTACTTCTGGTTTCGATCGGAGGCATTGTGGTAATCGCAGATGAGATGCTTAATGCTTTTCTCGGGGTAGAATTCGGTTTTAACGAACAACTGGCAGGAATTTTTTGGTCTTCAATCTATATAATTTCTTCATTGAGTTCACAGATGACTCCGAGATTTTTAAAATATTTTGCTGAAAATAAATCGTTAATAATAGTAGGTGGATTACTCGCAATATCTTTTATGGTTTCACCATATTTAGGTTTACTGTTAGGGGGAATTTCATTACTGGCTCGTTCGTCACTGCAGGCGATTTTCATTAACCTGGCATCGGTTTTTATTAACAAAAACACAGAATCAAAATTTAGAGCAACGACTCTTTCTACCTTTAACATGCTAAAAAATATACCCTATGTTTTGTTTGCCTTTTTCATCGGGTCTCTGGCAGACAAATACTCGGCTAGGTGGATAGCATTTTGGTTAGGAATAATTTTGTTTGGATTATTGTTTTTTCAAATAAGGAGAAGAGAAAAGCTTTGATGCTACTCTCTTGTTATAATAATGAAATGGAATTAGGAAAAATTGTCTATAAGGGAAAAACAAAAAAAGGCAGGGATATGCTAATTCGTTATCCAAAAAAAAGCGATACTCCAATTCTTTTGGATTATATGAATACGTTATCCAAAGAACGCACTTTTATCCACTTTCAAGGCGAGCAGTTGAAACTTAAAGAGGAAGAAAAATACATGAATGATTTTTTGAAAAAGATTAAAAAGAATCAAGGGGTAAAGCTTTTGGCATTTATCGGAGATAAATTAGTCGGAGTTTCAGACACATATTTGCAGGAAAAAACTGAGAAGCATGTTGGCGTATTCGGAATTACGGTGGCGAAAGAATACCGGGGTGAGGGAATAGGGAGATTATTAATGAATTTAGTAATAGAAGAAGCAAAAAAATATATAAAAGAACTGAAGATTGTAAGACTTGGATGTTTTGCTAACAATAAAACTGCATGTGTAATGTATAAAAACTCCGGCTTTAAGGAATACGGTAGATTGCCTGCCGGAATCAGACACAGAGGAGAATTTGTAGATCATGTGTATTTTTATAAAAATATTTAGTTGTTAATTGGTAACGATGTTAGAGCAACTTCAAAAAGATCTGCGTAAACTTGCCAACCCGCAAAAAGCTAAAATTCTGCAGAGGTTTTTTAAGACGGGGAAGGGTGAATATGGAGAAGGTGATGTATTTCTTGGAATAACTGTTCCCGAACAGAGAAAAATAGCAATAAGATTTAAGACTTTAGATTTAAGAGACATTCAGAAATTGTTAAATAGTAAAATTCATGAAGAACGACTAATCGCTCTTCTTATTCTTTTTGAGAAATATAGAAAAGCAAATGATCTGGATAAGAAAAAGGTCTTCGATTTTTATCTAAAAAATTCAAAAAGAATTAATAACTGGGACTTAGTTGATTTATCGGCGCATTTGATTTTAGGGGATTATTTACTATATAGAGATAAGTCAGTAGTTTATAGACTCGCCGAATCAAAAAACTTATGGGAGAGAAGAATTGCTGTGCTGACAACGTTCAGGTTTATTAAATATAATCAATTCGAGGATTCGTTAAAAATCGGACAGATGCTATTAAAAGACAAACACGACCTGATCCAAAAAGCAGTCGGCTGGATGTTAAGGGAGATTGGGAAAAGGGATCAGGAAGTTGAGGAAGAGTTTTTGAAAAAATATTATAAAATTATGCCACGTACAATGCTCCGCTATGCCATTGAAAGATTCGATGGAAAGAAAAAAAAGTTTTATTTAAAAAAATAAATTGCAGCTTTGTCATTCCGCACTTGATGCGGAATCCAGATTAAATAGATTCCCGCTTTCGCCACGTCAGACGTGGCTTTCGCGGGAATGACAAATAAACAAATATGGACCCACTGGATACCAAAAAAAGAATTTTTGCCGCGCATAAACTTTTAACCGAGAAAACAACCTCAAAGCAAAAACTTGAATCGGTTAAAGCTCTAATTAAAGGTATTAATCCTAGAATTGATACATTCCTGGAAAATTCTTCAAAAGCGTTAACTGATCTTGAAAAGTTTCAAAAAGGCGACGTGATAGAACTGGGAGCAGAACACCTGCCGGAAAATACCGAAGAAGAAAAGAAAAGAAAAAAGGCGCTTTTATGGTTTATACGGAATTGGAAAAGTCTGCATAGCGAAATAGACAGGGTAAAAAAAGAGTTTGAACAAGGAAGTCAAGGAACAGAACAAAAAATACAAAGCGGGGGAAGAATTGCAGCATTTGCCAAAGGTCCTTTCGGCTTAATGACTGCTTTGGCAATTGTCATAGTTATTAGTCTCTCTGTAATCGGTGGAAAGAAAACAGCCCTGAACCAGAGCGAGCTCGATTCAGGGTTGCCTAGTACCGATCTTCGATCTGGTACTGGGGCAAAAACAAAAGTAATTGTTGTTGATGGTAAACAGATTCCATTAATCGAGTTAACTACGGGTCAAGGGTCAGAATGCCTTGATGGCAGTAGTGAAGCTCCTCACTATCACGCCAAAGATCATATCGCAGCCAAAGCCCTCGACGGATCTTCTGTGACAGATCCAGGCGGCTGCGGATTCGGTAAAGTTAAAGAAGTTAATATAATTGAAGTGGAGTGATTTATCTCAATTTTTAAAGTATTTATTTACTATGAATATAACGGTTATTGGACATGTTTGTATTGATAATAATATTTCTGAAAATACTACTTATACTTCGGCCGGGAGTCCGGCTATGTTCATGACAAAAGTTTATAAAAATTTTCCTGAAGTAAAAATTAATATCATTGCTCCATATGGGAAAGATTTTCTACCATATTGTAAAGATATAAATATATATCCTAAAAAACCAATCGGGGACTGGACTTTAATTTACGAGAATAAATCTAAAGGTAATATCAGGACTCAAAAAGCTTTGAATCGACAATCTGCAAAATCTATCCCAATCGATAAAGAATTTAAAACAATTATCGCAAGTAGCGACGTGATTTTTTTTGCTCCCATAACCCCTGATTTTTCGATAGATTATGTAGAGAATTTTATAACTCTAGCAAAAAAAGATTCAGTAAAAATTCTTATTCCGCAAGGTTATTATCGGAATTTTGATAAAGATGATAATGTGATTCAAAGAGACTTTATAGAAGCAGAAAAGTTGATTCCACTATTTGATTTTGTTATTGTTTCTGACCAAGATCATAAAGATATCAATAATATTGCCAAAAGTTGGGCGGGAAAAACTAATGTAATAATTACTATGGGTGATAAAGGAGCGATGCATCTTTATAGAAGTAATTCCATTTTTGCTCCTGTTGATCCAGTTAAACCTGAGGATGTTGTAGACTCTGTAGGATCTGGGGACATTTTCAGCGCAGCTTTTGGATATAAATTTTTTTTAACAAAAAACATAAAGCAGTCATTGGAATTTGCAAACAATATTGCACGTCAATGTTTATTTTATCCTTCAAATAATCTTCAATTTACACTCCCCAACTAAAAAACTGTAAATAACATTGTATAATCTAAATTAACAAAATTATGAAGCTTATTTTAAATCTTCTGGTAAATGGGTTTGCTGTTTTTGTGGCTGATTATTTTTTGTCCGGTGTGAAGGTTGACAGTTTTCTTACAGCGGTACTTGTCTCAATTGGTTTGGGAATTGTAAATACATTTATAAAGCCGATTGTGCTTCTTATGACTTTGCCTTTCAATATAGTAACACTTGGATTATTTACCTTTGTTATCAATGGGATGATGGTTATTTTAGTAAGTACATTTATCCCGGGATTTGTTGTAGAGAACTTCGGCTGGGCGATGCTCTTCAGTCTTGTGCTGTGGGCGGTAAATTTTTTCCTTCACTCTTTAACAAAGTAAAGAGTTCATTTCTCTCTAAAATATCTTTCGGCTTGAAGAGTGTAGAGAGTTGCGTATTTTGCTTTATTTTTCATCAAGGTTTCGTGATTTCCATCTTCAATTATTTTTCCCTTATCGATTACCACTATTCGACTAGCGTCTTTTATGGTTGAAAAGCGGTGTGAAATAAATATAACAGTCCTGTTTCTTGTTTCTTTATTTAATCGGTCGAAAATCTCCGTTTCCGCTTTTGCATCGACGGAGGAGGTTGGTTCATCCAGAATCAAAATCGGAGTTTTTCTAACCAAAGCTTTTCCAATAGCCAGCTGTTGCCACTGACCTCCTGAAAGATCAACCCCATCCGTATAATTTGATCCAAGTTGTTGGTCTAATTTTTTGGGAAAATTATTTACGTATTTCCAGGCGTTAGAAAGTTTTAGCCCTTTAATATATTCCTCATCGGTTAGTTTAGCACCTGCTCCAAGTTCCATATTCTCTCTAACTGTTAAATAAAATTTTCCAAATGTTTGGAAGAGCGCTGAATAAGTTTTAAATAAAATATTTTCAGGGATATTTTTAAGGTCTATTCCATTTAAAAGAATTCTTCCTTCGGTTGGATCATAAACTCGAAGAAATAGTTTGACAAGCGTTGTCTTTCCCGCTCCATTTTCACCGATGATGGCAATGTTTTGACCGGGAGGAATTGTGAAGTTAATATTTTTCAAAACAATCTTGGCCGCATTTGGATAATGAAAGGAAACGTTTTCGACGGTAATTGTTGGGTTTTTTATTTTTTCTAATATATTTTTTTCTAGAGAAATGCTTAATTTCGGAAAATTAATATTTCTTTTTATGTTGTAATAATCAATCGCATCGTGGATAAAGTGACTGTCAGAAATTAGCGCTTCTAGAAAATAGGCCAAGTTCCAAAGCGCGCCGTTAAAAACTATAATATTGCTGAAAAGAAAAATAAAAGTACCTGTTGAGATAATATGATTATTTAATTGGATAACGATCGTAACTAAAAATAGAAAAGAGGCAAAAACTGGTATCATTTCTACGAAAGTTAAATTCAACCAAGCCTGCTTAAATAGGTTTTTCTGTTTTTGGGAGAAAATGTCATAGATAGACAGGAGCTTATCCTTTATGAAGTTGAACCCTTGAAACTGTTTGATCTCGATCAAAGTATCTCTTTGAGTAACCAATGATGAGGTATATTCAAATCGGCGCCTTGTTTCTGAATCCGCCTTGTAAATATTGAATGTTTGTTCTCCAAATTTAGACTTTACAAGAATTGGGATTATATTAGCGATGATGATCAAAATTGCACTTACCGGAGATGCGATAAAAAAAATTAAAACAGATATAGAAAGCTCTACTGATTTTTCTAGCAGTTTTATTGCAGAATTAAGATAGTATTTTAATTGCCAGGGGATTCGATTAAAAGATCTCCAGATTTTATCGTAAGTTTGAGGATTTTCAAAATTAGAAAGATCGAGAGTTGATAATTTATTGATAAAATCATTTGTATTATAAACTGTTTGCTTGAGATCGATTATATTCCATAAATATTCGGCAAATTTAACAAGAACTTTATTAATGATCGAATATATAGTCCAGAGTACAATTAAAGAAAAAATATTTAAACCGAGAATTGTTTTTTGTCCATTGGCCGTATCTATAACTTCTTTAAAAACAAGGATATTGAATATCGAAAAAAGTGAGACAAAAGCAATCAGCATTACATAGATTATTAGCAGCACTCCAGAAGCTTTAAAGGTTCTTACAAATACAAATTTAACCGCTTGAATTACTTTCATAAAAATCAGTATACTACGATATTAAATTATTGAACTCATGCAATTTAATTTAGTATTAAAAAGCAAGTCAGGAAAACAAATTTCTATCTTGGTGTTTGAATCATCTACTTCACCAAAGCTGACCTTAATAGAGTCGCATGGGGGCTATTTAGGCTCTAAGGAAAAAGTTGCCGAGGATAATAAAACACTTGTTGATTGGGCGCTAAAAAATAATATTAATTACATCTCTATCGATCTTTCAAATAACGGAACTCAAAAGGATCAGCCCGTAACAGAACTTAGATATAGTCATCGAGTAAAGGACGTTGAAACGGTAGTTGATTTTGTTAAGGAAAAATATAATTCGCCCATCATTTTAATTGGTTCAAGTCTTGGAGGATTGATTACCTTAAATGCTGCTGTTTATTCAGACAACATTAAAGGATTAATTTTAAATTGCTCAGCTGTGAAAGCCCATATTTGTATTGAACAGACAATGGATCAGTCAGAATTTAAAAATTGGAAAACAAAAGACATCGCTATAGTGTGGGGTGTGCCGATGAAGTATGACTTTTATCAAGACGTAGTAGATTTAAACGCGATGAAAGTAATTCCTAAATTAAAGATGCCAATTCTTTGGTTTCACGGAACAGATGATATGACAGTACCTATTACTCAAGCGTTTGAAGCTAAACATAATAACTCCAATATTGAGTTAGTTGATATAACAGGCGGAGGTCACCGGTTTGGAGATAAAATGAAACCAGGAGAATGGGAAGAAAAAGTAGAAAATTTTATTCTTAAAACTCTTAATAACTAAAACCGCATTTTTTTAATCTCTTGACAGAACATACATTATGATGTATAAATAAGTTATGATCAGAACTCAAATATATTTACCAGAGAATCAGACAGAAAAACTAAAAGAACTAGCTTATAAGCAACATATTTCTGTGTCTGAGGTAGTAAGGAGAACTATTGACGAGAAAATTATAAAAACAAAGCCAAGTGTTAAGCAAAAAAAAACAATAAAAAAATATAAGAATGCCGGCGAGTGGCTACTGTCTATGGCTAGAGATGCTGAGAGAAGAGGATTTAAAGGACCTAAAGATCTTGCAAGCAATGTAGACAAATATTTATATGGAGGAAAACAATAAACTTTTTATTGATTCAAACTTTTTTATCGCTCTACATAATCCTCTGGATGCTCTTTATATTAGGGCAAAGCAAATAGCAAATAAAATAGAAAGAAGCAAACTTAAAATCTATTCTTCAAATTTTATTTATCTTGAGACAGTAACGGTTTTGTCTCAAAGATCAGGAAAAGAGGTTGCAATTACTGCAGGTAAAAAACTGCTTCTGGGCGATTATTATACTGTCGTAAATATTAATGAAGATCTGCAGTTTAAAAGTTGGTTAATATTTCAAGAGATTAAAAGAAAAAATATGAGTTTTGTTGACTGTAGTATTTTGGCAGTTATGCGCAATATGGGAATTAAGAAATTACTGACTTTTGACACGGCTGATTTTGCCGGTTTAAGAAGAAAATATTCATTCAGTTTTTTTAAAGCTTAACAGCTTGGATCAATTTTCAATTAATATGACTTTGTTACCGAATTTGGAAGAAAGAGTAAGTACAGAAGTTAGGAGCAATTATGAAAAGATAAAAAAAGCTTTAGATCTTTTTTATACGCCCTTATTTTTTACTTATGTTGGAGTCTTTCCCGAATACTTAAATTATCTCACCGATCAGCTCGTTGCCAATCTGCAAAATCCCAAATTCAATACCTTAATAAAAGAGACAAAAGAAAAAATTTATTCGCTGATAAAATCAATTCTTTTCAAATCCGAAGAGATACAAGATTGGCTTAATCGATATGAAAATTCCCCATCTTTTTATAATTTCCAGAAAGATTTAGAAAAGATTTTTACTGTTAATCTAAAATTAGTTTTTATTTTTATTGCACTTCGTGAAGCATTGAAGGGTTGGGCAGTAGCTGCTAAAAAATTGCCGGCTTCCAATATATCTTCGGGCCGGTTGGAGACTCCTTCAACAAAAGATAAAGATTTTATATTTGAAGATGCTTTGGTTTTGCTTCCATCTACTCGTTTCCAAGGTAGTCCAGATTTAGCCCAAAGCGAGAAAAGGGCAATCGAAAAAGATCTTTTGCCTAGATATATTTTTTTGTGCCAACAGGAATTTAATCAATTGATGAAAAAAGAAGAGTTTCTGATTTTACGAGGGGGAATAGAAAAGATTATCCTTTCAACGCTTCCTCTAATGCCTGAGAAAATTGTCTCTCCAATAAATATTTTTTATAAACTAAACGAGAAATATAGAGACTTTCCAGACTTATTGTATTTAATGTCTGAACATTTTCCTACCCTAGCCGTGCAAAAGATGATGTTTTCAGGGTTCATGAAAAATTCGTAAATTATCTTGTACAATTCAGCTATGAATGATCAGATTATCTGCCCGAATTGTAAAAAGCCGATTCCCCTAACAGAAGCGCTTTCGCATCAGATACAGGAGAAATATCAGAAGGCTTATCGTCAGAGGTTTGAAGATGAAAAAATAAAATTAGAAACAAATTTGCGAACCCAACTCTCAAAAAAAATCAAAGAAGAGATGGAATTCCAGATGAAAGATAAAAGTGAAGAGATAGGAGAGTTGAGAAAACAAAATAGGACGTTACAGGATCAGTTGTTGGAGTTAAATCGATTAATGCGACAATTAAAGACAGAGAATGAACAAAGGAATATAGAGTTTGAGAAAAAGCTTTCCAACGAACAGGAAAAAATCCGGTTGGCAGAGCAAAAAAGAATCGATCAAGAATACAAATTTAAAATTTTAGAATATCAAAAGAAAGAAGAAGCGGCATTAAAATTAGCCGAAGACTATAAAAGAAAATTAGAGCAAGGTTCTCAACAGTTGCAGGGTGATGTGTTAGAAATAGAGCTAAAAAACAATTTAAAAAGAGAGTTTCCCTATGATGAGATTAAAGATGTGTCGACGGGGGTAAGAGGAGCTGACGTATTACAGATCGTCAAAAACAATTTTGGGAAATCTTGCGGCACAATTATTTGGGAGTTAAAACGAACCAAAGCCTGGAGTGACGGTTGGATAAATAAATTAAAAGAAGACCAAAGACGAATTAAGGCAGAAATAGCAGTCATTATTTCACAGACTCTTCCTGACGGAGTGAAACATTTTACTCAAAAAGATGGGGTATGGATTGGTGATTATGAAAGTATAACAGGATTGGGACTTCTATTGAGAAACACTCTGCTTGAGTTGTCGAAAGTCAAGTCATCTGTTGTTGGGAAACAAGAGAAAAAGGAGATTCTGTGGAATTATCTAACGAGTACGGAATTCCGTCACCGGTTAGAGGCAATATATGATACTTATCAGCAAGAGAAAGTTTATCTTGATAAAGAAAAAGAATTTTTCCGAAGAAAATGGGCGAGAGAAGAAAAAAATATCCAGCTTCTGATGGAAAATCTTTTAGGTATGCATGGTGACCTGCAGGCGATAATAGGAAGATCACTACCGGAGATGAAGGGTTTGGAGATGCTTCCGTCTGGTAAGGAGGAAAAAAATGACACGTTATTTTAATGTGGTATGAAATCTCAGAATAAGCAATTTGATGATGCATTTCATATTGTTTCTCGACTTACAATCATCTTACCAATCGTTATTATTATATTTGGTATAGCATTGAAGTTGAGCGGTGGAAGTTCCCAACAAAAAAGTTTCCTAGAATACAGCTTAACACCCACACCAACCAGACCTCAAAATTTTTTAGACAATTTAAGTATTTCAAAAAAATCTACTGCCTCGGCAAAATTCAGTCTAACAGGACCGCTTAATTGTTTTTTTGAAACCGATGCGGCAACAATAAGCGCGTATATTAAAGATAAAAAAATATATATCGAGACAAATGGAGAAAAGGAAGTTCAAAACTATCTTTTAAGCGGTGACTGTATCTATATATGGAGTAAGGGAAACTATTCGGGAGAGAAAATCTGTGGAATCTCACAACAGGTTGGAATTATAGAGGGTTTACTGACATCGAATCTTCTTGACTCAAGCTTTCTTGATGGAACCTTAAATCAAATATTACCAAATTTTCCAATTGGAAAATCTAAAGACATTTTAAGCTCTGTCCTGAATTCATGTAAAAAAGAATCCGCCAACTGGCGGACAAATTCTATATTATTTGATATCCCGAAAAATGTGTTATTTAAGAATAGAGCTATAAAATAGAATATTTTATTTCTTAATAAGAAACTCTAAATCCTAATATCTAAATTCAAATGTTTGAAACAACCACACCTTAAATCCTCTCCTTAGTAAGTAGGGGACAGAGGGGAGGTTGAATGTTTTGAATTTTGGTAATTTGAATTTTGAACATTGTTTCGAATTTCGGGTTTAGGATTTAGGATTTTGTGTTATAATTATTTTGCTCTGGTTACTGGAGCGACTCGGTCCCACCCTTTCTCATCCCGAACAAGGAAGTGAAACGAGTCAGCGCCGATGATACTGCCCGCTTCGGCGGGAGGGAAAGTAGGTCGTAGCCAGGGCATTTTTGTTATATAATAGTTTTTGATGAATAATCTTCAAACTTCTCACAGTGTCTTACATGCATTTTGTGTCAAACCAGGATATAGATTCGAAACCCAGCACCAAAACGAACAGGTACTTTTAATCCTTAGGGCTCATCCAATCACCCAACTTCCCTGGATTATCAACAGTCTTATTCTCCTCATCATATTAATTTTTCTTAACTTTCTTTTTCTCAACTTTCTTACGCCTTCTCAGACGATATTTGCTAATTTTTTTGGTCTAGCTTTTATTTTTGCCTATATTTGGTTTAACTTTTTGAGCTGGTTTTTTAATGTTGGAATTATTACTAATGAGCGAATTATAGATATTGATTTCCATGCAGTCATTTATAAAGAGGTGACCGAAACCCGACTTTCAAAAGTAGAGGATGTAACGGCCAAAAGCGCAGGATTTTTTGCTTCGATTTTTAACTACGGTACTGTGTTTGTTCAGACGGCAGGCACAGAGGTGAATATAGAGTTTATAAATGTACCTAAACCCTCGGAAGTTACAAAAATTATAAATGACCTTGTTCCTTAATATATGGATTTTAATCAATTTATCATCTCAATCTCGGGACAAGATATTTTCAGTTTCTTTTTTAAAACATTCGCCGTTGTGTTTTCGCTTTTATACATAATTTATGCGCTGGTAATTTTTAAACAAACGCAGGTTATGACTAGAACGCTTGAAACCGAAGCGACTACTTTAATTCTTCTTATATCTTTGATACAAATAGTTGTAGGGATTGGTCTATTATTTATTTCACTTCTTTTGCTTTAATTATTCCATATGCTACAACCGAATTTTGCAGTTTATCTTGGTAAGGAAAAAGAAGGAGGATTTTTTGGTTTTATAGCTGAACGTAATTTATTTCTTATTATTGAGGTTGAGGACGGAATTAATGCAGAACAAGGTCGGGAGATAGTCCAAAAGATAAAGGATGAAGCGGCAGCTTTCTCAATCGATAATTTAGCATCGTTTGACCAATTTATTTCTCAGATTGTCACTAAGTATAACTTTCCGTCTTCGTTTTCATTGGTAGCGAGTTATTACAATGAGAAGATCCTGTACTTGAAAACGGTGGGACAGGGTATGATATTCCTGCACCGAGGAAGCGATTTCGCCCAAATTATAGAAAAAGATAACAGCGCGTCAGGATATTTAGAAAACAGGGATTTTTTTATTCTTACCACTAAGAGACTGATTGATGTTTTAGGTTCAGATATAGAATTGAAGACGATTTTTGATCATAAAAGTCCCGATGAGATAGTTGCAGATTTAACGCCTTCATTAAAGGAAAAAGATGATCAAGGAGCCATAGCTTTATTGATCCGGTTTAATGAGGAAGAAACAAGACAGGTTGAAACCATTGACATGAAGGAGCAACAAAAGGTTAATCCGCTTGATCAGATTAAAAATACCGGTAAGACTTTTTTTGGGATGTTTAAAGCATACTCTCAAAGATCAGGGAAGAGAAAGGTTTTCACCGTTGTTGCCATTGTCGTCATTTTTTTTGTCCTTATTTGGAGTGTGGTGTTAGGTTATCAAAGAAGAAATCAGGCAGAAGCGAATAAAATAATAAAGTCAACTAAAGAATTGGTAAACCTAAAGCTGGATCAAGCAGAAGAGGTGGCTTTTTTAAATCTTCCCAGATCTCTTGCGCTAATTTCAGAAGCAAAAGAAGAAGTAGGAAAACTCAAAAAGCAACTTGGTAAACAAAAAGAGAAAGAAGTGGAAGAGCTTGAGCAATTAATTAAAGAAAAAGAAGGCAAGATAGTCAAGAAAGAAGAAAAAAAATATGAAGAGTTTTATAACCTAACTCTGGATCGCAAAGATGCTAAAGGCAATAAATTTTATTTAGAAAAGGACAACTTAAGCATTATAGATAAAGGAAAAGGAACGATCTATATTTTGTCTCTGAGTAAAAAATCGCTAGATAAAAAGAACGCTTCAGAAATAAAAAAGGCTAGCTTAGTTTCCACATATCAGGATTATGTATTGTTTTACATTGAAGGCGAGGGCATATATAAAACATCAGCCGACGGAAAAACTAAAAAAGCGATAGAAAATGATAAAGACTGGGAAAGCATTTCCGATATTTGGATTTATAACGGCAACGTTTATCTTTTAGATTCTGGAAAAGGAGATATCTATAAATATCTTGTGGCCGAAAACGGTTATTCGGCAAAAAGTTCATATCTTAAGGATGAGGCGGGTAGCATTAAAGGAGCGAATTCTTTAGCGATAGATTCTTCTGTCTACATTGGATTGGATGACCGTATTATCAAATATACAGCCGGAGCACGTGATGAATTTTCCACCTCTTGGCCGGAAAATAACGTTAAATTGACTAAAATTTTCACCAGCGCTGACGTTGAAAAAGTGTATGGTTGGGATAAAAGCAATGGAGCAATCTATATCTTAGGAAAAAATGGTACATATGAAAAGCAAATTAACTCGAGTATTTTGTCAAAAGCTTCGGACTTTGTAGTTTTCAACAACACCGCATATATTTTAGTCGGTGAGAAGATTTATAAGATTGAATTAGAATAGCTATATTCAAGTATTAAATCATATGATTGATTTAAATCCTCCTGAGGGTTGGACAAAAGACGGTAGTGATTTGCCAGGCGATCAATATTTAGAATTACGTCGAGAAGTACAATTAATAAAGAAACCTTCAGATTGTGAAGTCGTTAAATATCAGCCTCCACAACCTTTTATTGTGTTACCAGACTATGATCCGGAAAATAAGACGCGTAGATTTATCAGATTAACAGAAACAGGATTAGTAGTTACTTACAATCAAGAATTAGATTATTATCATTATCTTAAAGGAAAAGACTCAAGCGTTAATTTTGATATGTATCTTTCAGCTGAAGCGAGGAAACTTATGACGCAGTTGGGTTGGAAAAGAATAAGAGATTTATTTCAGATAGATATAGAATATATTAATAATAAGCCTTTCGGTGCAAGATCGCTAGATCCAACAAGAGAACTAAATGAAGCCCAGATAAGAAGGAGTATTAATAAAGTTTCTGATGAATTACAAAAAGTCATAGGAATTCCAATAGCGATAAAAGGGACAGGGAAGATAGTTAATCCAGTTTATGAGTGGGAGTTTAATAGAGTCAGAGAAGATTTAATTGGGCAGTATTTAAGAATGAGGCAACTACAAGTTGAAGCAAGAACCGTATTAACAGATGAGCAAAAACGGATAATCGAACTTTTACCAGTTTACGGCGTAATAAAATATCCTATTGAAACTAAAGAAAAATATCAGGAATGGTTAATTATGAAGAAGGTTGTAGATGGAAAAATGGTTAAGGATGTTCCATATGTAATGGCGATGCCAGGTGCGCGTCCAGAAGATAGTATTAAATATGGTTTTGATGATGATAAATATTCGGAGTTGGCTGGGGCTTTAGGATTAAGAAGACATCCTTTATGGAGTGATGCTCTACGTAGTTTAAGATCGCAAGGTTTAAGTATTAGTGACCTTGCGGGAAGAAATATCTTAGAGCAAATGACTCCAAGTGGAGGAAAACGTTATACTATTATCGATCAAAAATAGAGATGGTGAATAAGCAAATTACACAAAGATCACCAATGAATTTTCTTTTACTTAAAGGAACTGTAAAAGGAAATAAAAAATTTAATGATAAAAAAGCTGATAGAAAAGTAAAAGAGTTTATTAAAAAGTCATATAAGTAAAAAATAAGAAAGTGGAACGGTTACCGCATTTTTTTCTTCATTGAGTTTTAATGGAGCCGTGGAAATAACTAATCCATATTTTGATTTAACTCTTTTATTTGTATTACTAATCTGCAAGAAACCTTTTTCCCCATAACCTGATTCCAAAATAATATTATCTTGACCAACTCTGATGATAAAATCAGCGCCTCCCTGAGAACTATCGTATGTAAGCGAATAAGCTGAAGCCCACAAATTTCTGGTAAGATAAAGACCAATGGTATCTTCAAGTAGTTTACCCATATAACTAGTTTCACCAATTGTATTGCTTATGAAGTTGTAATACATTGACCTGAAGGCGGGAGAGGCAAATAAATATTTTGATGGTTTTCTCACCTGCGTCATATGAGAACCATACGGATAAATTCTGATTAAGGTTTCTGTTTTTTCTAGAATTGATAAAATTTCGGTTAGGGTTATTTTACTGATATCTAAATCTTTTGCTAGGTTTGTAACGCTCAACATATCAGATGCAGCTACTGTATATAGAACCTCCGGAATTTTTGAGATGATGTCGCTTTTAAATTGACTTTGCTCGACTATATCTATACTAACAATACGGTCGATAATTTTTTTTATTTGATCATATACAAGGCCTTCGTTTTTCAGTTTTACCGCAAATGGTAAAGTGCCATATTTCATGTATCTGTCAATTTCCATTCTTTCAATATCTAACCAATATTTTCTAACTTTTGGTTCTAGGAATTTAACTGATGTATAAACCCGCTCTGCGTTATTAGATTTAAAAATTGCTGTTCTTAAGTCATTGGCTAATCCTGAAATTTCGAATTTGGTGTTTTTAATTTTTATATACTCAGTAAAGCTCATCGGAAATAATTTTTCCGATATTGTTCTTCTGGCAACGTCTGGATTGTTTTGTAATGATAAAGCCGATGATCCAGTTGCAAAAATAAATATTTTATTAGTTCTATCATAGATAGATTTAAGTGTTATGGCCCATTTCTTGTCGTATTGCACTTCATCCAAAAAGAGGATAAGAGGTTTTTCTAATCTCTCAAATGCAGTTCCAATGATTTCTTCGTAAACTGTTAAAACTTCAATTAAAGATACACCAATAAGTTGGGTTATTTGATCTACGGATAAATACAATTTATCTACTCGTTGAGTATCAGTTTCAAAATAGAGTTGAGATAAGAGAGTCGTTTTTCCTACTCCTCTAAACCCAGTGATGACTAACCAGCGAATCGCAATTTGACCAGATATAAAGTTTCTAAGAAACATCCGCAATCTTACAAAGCAATTACGGGTAGGGTTCTTATTATTATTTTCATCAAACACATACGCTCTTGCTCTAAAATCCGCTTGAGCAATCTGATCCTGCAAATATTTAAATATTTTCTCCTTTTTTTCAGTTGTCATAAGACTAGTATATTGTAGTATACTAGAAATGTCAAGTACTAGTATATTCTAGTAGACTAGACGCGATTTCCTTATATATTAGATTTATTTAGTAGGTTATTCAATAAAATCTTTTTCCTCTTTTTTTAATGAAGCAACGTAGGCGGCGGGAATTTGAAATATAAATTCAGATGTTGATGCCTTTGCAAAATAATTATTTTCATCCTGTTGATAAAATTCGACAGATTTTTCTTGACTGCCTTCCTTAATTTTTATACTGTCTGGCACTACTGCTGGAAGATTTGTTTCTTTTGGAAGAATATCGGTTGCCTTTAGTGTTTTAAGGTCGTTTATAAAAAAATCAACGCGATCTTTTTTGGCTGTTTTGTTTCCAATTTTCCAATCGCTCTTTTGTTTTAAAAGAGTTGTCAGTATATCGTTATAGCCAATATCAATCAACGTGACTTTTGTTTCATCGTTTATAAGACGGACTAGAAGATCCCGATAGTCATCCGAAGTAAACGCTTCATCAAATCCTTCTGCTGTAAAAACTTCATTTTCGTCACCGATCCGTATATAGTTTTTTGCTATTCCCGATGAGTTGCCTATGTAAAATACATAAGATTTACCTTTTGTTTTGACTTCTATTTTTTGTCTGTCTATACCCAGTTCTTTATGTTTATTCTTGTTATTTGAGACGACGTCACCTTTAATCAAGTTGACAATACCGTTTACTATTTTATTTATTCTCTCCTCATCGGCTCTGAACTCATTGTTGTCTTTTTTGAAATACCAAAGTTTATCCTTTTTATAAAGTTGGATAATCTTGTCATTAGTTAAAAGCATCTCTCTAATTTGTTCTTTTTTAAGCGATGAAAATAGTTGATTCGGTTTTTGGATTAAGAATTGTGGAAGCTGATTTTTTAAAATAAATATAACTGCAGCGATTAGAAGAATTATCATCAGCTGTATAAGTCTTGTTCGGTTACGTTTCATACTATGATAGAATATTATAGCAAGTCAAACTTGCCTATGCCAACATGTTAAATGGAGAAGAAGAAAAAACTTTAGTTCAAAAGATTATACACAAGGATGAAAAAGCCTTACTTACTATATATCGTTTATACAAAAAATCCATTCATAATTTTATTTATCGAAAACTGAAAGACTATCATACCGCAGAAGAAATCACGCAAGACGTTTTTTTAGATTTCATAGAGGCTCTACGTGATTTCCGCTTTCAAAGTTCGATAAAAACCTTTCTCTATTCTATCGCCCGAAATAAGACGATTGACTTTATCAGGAAAAAAAAGCTCAAAAAAATTCTTTTTTCTGCTCTTCCGCCGTATTTTATTGAAGGTCTAAAAACTATATTTATTGACGAAGAGCTTGAGAAAAAAGAGCTTTCCAAAAAGATAAAGGAAACCTTAGAGATGTTGCCAAATGATTATCAATTTGTTTTGAGACTCAAATACATGGAAGGCGAAAAAGTAAATAATATTGCAAAAAAGTTAGCATTAGGTTTTAAGGCAACCGAAAGTTTATTATTTAGGGCGCGCAAGGCATTTATTAAAGTTTTCGAAACTTTACCATAGTCATTTATGTCATGCTGAACTAGTTTCAGCATCTGATTTTAGATAGCAGATCCTGAAATAAATTCAGGATGACACAAAGAGCGAATGAAAACATTTCAATATAAGCTTCAAAGAAAATTAGATGAAGTTTATTCGGTTGAGTCAAACGATCTTGGCGTTGATCTTTTGACTTTTATTTATAAGAAAAGTACTTCATACCTTAAGAGTTTGCCCTTTGTGATTATAATTCCTTTGTCTTTATTTGTTGCGGTTTTGGTTTATCTTTTAATCGGGCGTATAGCTATTAAAGTGACATCCTTACTGCAATATGGATTTTAGTAAACACGGTTTTACAGTTGACTTATTATCTTCTTTTGTTTTAGTTGTCAGGAATTTTTTTCTTCTAACATTCTTCCCTTATAAAGCCATGCGGAAGATTGCAGAAGGAAAAGATTATTGGCAGATCGGGATAATATTTAGTCTAGTTTTTATCTATTTTAAGTTTGCCTATTTTTTGCGTGATAAACCGTATCCAGCGACCTTTATTTTTTTTGTATTTTTATTGCATTTTTTTTTGAGTGTATTTTTTTTCTATTTTCTGTCTTCGATTGCAAAAAAAAATCTGAAGATTTCAAGTTTTATTTTTACTTTTTCATACGCTCTTTTACCAACACTCATTTGGTTTTCAACGACCTCAGTTTTATTTATTGTTCTTCCGCCCCCACGTACTTTTTCTTTAACGGGTGGGGCTTTTACTATCTTTTTTACAGCTTATTCGTTGAGTCTTTTGGCTTGGAAAGTTATTTTGGTTTATCTGGCAATCCGTTTTTCAACAAAACTTAATTTTTATCGGGTTGTTTACCTTATGATTTTGTATTTTGCCTGGTTTATACCTTATTCAGTACTTCTTTACTACAACAGAATCTTCAGAATTCCATTTATTTGAAGGTGGGTCATTAATTCACCTTCATCCCGAAGCCACGTCAGACGTGGCGAATGCTATAGGCGAGGGATCTAATAACCTATGAGATCCTTCGACTCCCCTTCGACTTTGCTCAGGGTCCCTCAGAGCTTGTCCTGAACTTGATTCAGGAATAAACGTGGGAATTACGCCCCACGTTCATTTATTTAGAAGGAATGATTTTATCTTCACCTTCGACTTTAATAGATGTGAACACCTCTAACTTGTTTAAAAGATTATCGGAATTTAAAAGCCCAAAAGAACGTCGTGATTTTTTGAAAAATAAACTCAAAATAAAATTAGACTTAATAGAAAAGGCTCTAGTTGAAAAAGAAAAAGATTTACATTGCGAGAATTTGGTCGGAGCAACAATATTGCCGTTGGGAGTTGCAGGACCGTTAAAAATTGAAAGTGAAAAGTTAAAAGTTAAAAGTTATTATATCCCTTTGGCTACCACAGAGGGCGCTTTGGTGGCCTCGGTAAATCGAGGCTGTAAGGCTATTACACTATCGGGCGGTGCTTATGTGAATACTCATAGAATTGGAGCAACAAGAGGGCCGGTTTTTTACACTGGTTCTATTAGAAAGGGTGAATATTTTTATCGATGGCTAAAGAAAAATAGCGATCAAATTGCTAAAGTTGCAGAAAGTACATCTTCTCATCTTAAATTCAAAAAATACGACATCAAAACAGTAGCAGATTATGCCTATGTTCGGTTTTATTACGATACACAGGACGCTATGGGAATGAATATGGCTACAATCGCTACTCAAAAGATAATTGAGATGATTGAAAAAGAAACAAAAATAAAATGTCTATCTATAGCAGGAAATTTTGACAATGATAAAAAACCTGCCTGGATTAACTTTATCAATAATCGTGGGTTTAAGGCATGGGGAGAGGTAATTCTTTCAAAAAAAGTTATCAGAGAAGTTTTGAAATCAAGAGCCGAAGATATTTTTGAAGTCTGGTTGGCAAAATGTATGGTTGGTTCCGCAATGAGTGGATCTTCGGGATTTAACTCTCATTTCGCTAATGTTATTGCAGCCTTTTTTGCAGCAACTGGCCAAGATCTGGCTCATGTAGTTGAGGGAAGTTTGGGAATAACCATTGTTAAAGTTTTAGACAATGGAAGTCTATATTTTTCTGTTTATTTACCGGCACTAATGCTTGGAACAGTTGGAGGTGGAACGCAATTAAAAACAAAACAAGAAGCGCTTTCTATTGTTGGAGCAAAAACATCTCTAGAATTGGCAGAAGTTTTGGCTGGTGTAGTGCTGGCAGGAGAGATATCACTTTTGGCATCCTTAGCTGAAGGAACTTTGGCTAAGGTGCATGAGAGACTAGGACGTTAAAAATTAATAATTAATCAATGTCATGCTGAACTTGTTTCAGCATCTGTTTTGAGATCCCGAAACAAGTTCGGGATGACGTAATGAATTATGGTTGGTATAGTTTCCTACGGTTTTTATATTCCAAAGTATCGTATAAAAGTCGAAGAGATAGCAAAAGTTTGGGGTAAGAATCCGGAAGATGTAAAAAAATCCCTGCAGATAAATGAGAAAGCCGTTTCTAGCAACGACGAGGACTCTTTAACTATGGCTTACGAATCTGCCTCCATGGCCTTAGACGATTTGCCATTGAAAAAAGATGATATTAAAGTAATTTTTTTTGGATCAGAAACCTCTCCTTATGTAGTCAACCCTGCCTCGACTATTCTAGGTGAGTTTTTAGGAATAGATCATAACTATCTTGCCTATGATACGCAGTTTGCCTGTAAAGCGACAACAGGCGCATTGATATCAGGAGTATCTCTAATTAAGTCAAATTTTACGAAATATGCCTTGATTGTTGCTTCTGATAAAGCCAATGCTAAACCGCATGATGCACTTGAATATACTACCTCGTCAGGGTCGACTGCCTTTTTATTAGGAAAAGAAAATGTAGCCTTAGAAATTATTGCTGCAAATTCTTATTCTTCTGATACGCCAGATTTCTGGAGAAGAGAAGGAATCCGTTACCCTTCGCATGGAGGAAGATTTACCGGCAAACCATCTTATTTTTTTCATATAAATCAGGCTGTAAAAAAATTGCTTGATAAAACCAATTTAAAACCTTCGGACTTTACTTATGCTGTTTTTCACATGCCAAACGGCAAATTTCCCCGGGAAGTTGCCAGATCCTTAGGATTTTCGAGTGACCAGATTGAACCTTCTTTGATAGTTGATTATTTAGGTAATTCTTATACTGCTACAGCCTTAATGGGTTTAGTTTCGGTCTTGGAAAAAGCAAAAAGTGGAGAGATGATTCTGCTCGCTTCTTATGGATCCGGTGCAGGTTCAGATACATTTGTTTTTAAAGTAACAAGTCATTTGGAAAAAAGAAGAAAAACTTTTAGAAAATTGATTGAAGATAAAAAATATATCGATTACCCAACCTATTTGAAGTTTATGAACACGATTTAAGAAAGTCAATTAGTTAGTTTGTTAGTTAATTGCTTAGTTTTAAATCTAATTTACTAATAACTAAGTAACCAAAAAACTACTATGGTTTCACTTATAGGCTATTACACCACACAGTTTGGAGAACTTTGGGAAAAATCATTATCAGATTTGATCGAAGAAGCTATAAACGGAGTTTTAAAAAATACTAGATTGGATAAAAAGCAGATTGGTGCGATTTTTTTTTCTAATATGTTAGCGGGAGTTTTGGAAAATAATTTACATACGGTCTCAAAAATAGCCGAAATATTAGGGGTAAATATTCCAATATTCAGAGTCGAAGCAGCCTGTGCTTCAGGCGGTGTAGCTTTTCATCTGGCAAAAAATTACTTGGATGCTAATCCAGGCAAAAATGTTTTAGTTATTGGGGCGGAAAAAATGACCGATTATTCTCCGGAAGAGACAACATCTGCCTTAGCTTCGGCTGCGTCAGGAGAAGAGCAAGAGGCTGGCCTGACTTTCCCGGGACTCTATGCTATGATGGCTCAATATTATTTAGGTAAATATAAATATACGGAGGAAAATTTGGCTTACGTCAGCCTTAAGAATCATTATCATGGGACATTGAATGACAAAGCTCATTTTAGAAAACAAATCACAATAGAACAGGTAATGAGCAGTCCTTATATTGCCTATCCACTAAAAGTTTTGGATTCGTGTACTGTTTCGGATGGTGCTTCGGCTCTTGTTTTATCCAGTGATCGGAATGTCGGAAGAAAAGAAAAAAGTGAAATCAAAGTTTTAGCCAGTGAAACAGCAAACGACAAAATTTCTTTGAAAGAGAGAAATAGTATAGATGAAATTTTAGCAACAGAAATTTCTGCAGATAAAGCCTTTACAAAGGCTAAAGTTAATCGAAAAGATATAAAAGTAGCAGAAGTGCACGACTGTTTTTCGATAGCTGAGCTTTTAGCTATGGAGGATCTTGGATTTTGGAAAAAAGGAAAAGGAGGAAAAAGAATAAAAGAGCTGTCGACAATGTATGGTTCAGATGGCGATTTAATTGTAAACACATCTGGAGGACTCAAAGCGTCGGGTCATCCGGTAGGCGCAACCGGCATAAAACAAATTGGTGAGATTTTTTTACAGCTTACTGGTCAGGCAACAAACAGACAGGTAAATGGTGCTAAATTTGGATTGGCTCATAATGTTGGAGGCAGCGGCGGAACAGCAGTTGTGACAATACTTGGAGTTTAATTTTATTATTTGTCATCCTGAACTCGTTTCAGGATCTGGATTGTCATTCCAGCCCCGTATCTAAGTACGGGGTAAACTCCAGCGGGAATCCATAATTATATAGATTCCGGATCAAGTCCGGAATGACGAGGAGGTAATATGATTTCACCCGTCAAAATTTGGCGAAGACAAAAACAGGTCAGAAGACTCCTTCATAGGAAGGGAAAAATATTGACGTGGACGGTAATTTATGTTACCGGGGACGAATTTAAAAAATTTGCCCCATATCCTGTTGTAATTGTAAAGTTAGAGAATGGTGAAAATGTGACCGCGCCAATGGTGGATTATGAGAAAGAAGATTTGCGAATCGGAAAAAGGGTTAAAGTTGTCTTAAGAAAAGTTAGAGAGGGATCAGCAGAGGATGTTTTAGTTTATGGTATTAAACTAAAACCCCTGAAGTAGAACAAAGTTCACTTCAGGCCAAACAATAAATTTATAATATGAAGAGTGAAACATCAAAAAAAATAATAAGTTACAGCGCTCCGGCAAAAGTTATTCTTTCAGGCGAGCATGCTGTGGTGTACGGAAAACCTGCTTTAGTTTCGGCTTTGGATTTAAGATTGAAATTCGGTATTTGGGAAAATAAGAAAAATCTCAAAGATAAAAATATATTAATGATTATGCAGAAAGTTAAGGATAACCTTAAAAAACAAAAAATAAGTTTTAAAGAGAAGAAATTTGATTATAAAATTGATTCGAATATTCCGATTAAACAGAGACTTGGATCGTCAGCGGCTTTTTGCGTCGCTGTTGTAGCGGCTTTATTGGAATATTATGGAGGTAGAGAGTTTGATAAAGAAACAATAAACAATATTGCTTATCAATGTGAGAAATACTTTCATATTAATGCTTCCGGTGTTGATGTGACGGCATCATGTTTTGGAGGACTTATCTTTTATCGAAAAGAATTTGAATTTTTGAAAAATATTTCTGCCTTAAATATTAAAATTCCAAAAAAAATAGAAGAGGGATTATTTTTGATTGATAGCGGTAATCCAGTAGAACCAACTGGAGAAATGGTTGACTTAGTTGGTAAAGCATACAACAATAAACCTGAATTTATTGAAGAAGTTCTGAATGATATTGAAAAAACAACAAAACGGTTAGTAGTATCGATTATTAAGGAAGATATTAATTTTTTTATTAAATCATTAGTCGACAATCAGGTATTGTTAGATATGTTGGGCGTTGTTTCTAAAAAGGCAAAAAATTTGTTAAAAGATTTAGAACCATATGGATACGGAAAGGTTACGGGCGGCGGAGGAAAGAAAAGAGGATCAGGATACATGCTTTTTTATACAGGTAAGATAAAAGAGTTTGAAAATTATTGCAGTCAGAAAAATATTACTTATTTCAAATTTATACAGTCCTACGAAGGAGTAAAAAAAGAAACATGAAGGTAAAAACGTCAGCTCCGGGAAAACTAATGCTTTTGGGAGAGCATGCAGTCGTTTATGGTTATCCATGCATTGTAACAGCGGTTGATAAAAGATTGTATGTTGAAGCAGAAGTTATTAATAAAAAAGAAGATGAAATAGTTACTCCGCAGGTTAAGGAAAGCCGTTTTGTCTTAGAAACACTTGCCCACTTCAGGGATAAATTCAGGGTTAACAAACACATTAAGATAACTACCCAAGGAGATTTTTCCCACAATGTAGGATTAGGTTCTTCGTCGGCTGTAACTGTTGCAACATTTTCTGCTTTAAGCTTGTTATTTAATTTTCCATTATCCAAAAAGGAAATATTTGATTTAAGCTATAAAGTTACGTTGAAAATTCAAGGTGTTGGTTCGGGATTCGATATTGCGGCGGCAACTTTTGGCGGGACTTTGTATTTTGTAAAAGGAGGAAAAACTATAGAACCATTGGAGATTGATTCTCTACCGATAGTTGTTGGTTATTCAGGAATTAAGGCAGACACTCCTTATTATGTAAGAAAAGTGGCTGAAGCATTCAAGGATAGACAAAGTGAGATGAAAGAAATATTTAATAAAATTACCGAGTTAGTTAATAAGGCAAAAAAGAGTCTCCTTGAAAAAGATTATCCCACGCTTGGAAGACTTATGACCAAAGATCACAAGCTTTTGCAAAATCTTGGAGTAAGTATTCCTCAACTTGATGAGATGGTAGAAGCTGCTTTGGATGCCGGGGCTTATGGAGCAAAGTTGTCAGGCGCAGGTGGAGGAGATTGTATGATTGCACTGGTTTCGGAAGATAAAAGAAAAGCAGTTGAAAAAGCTATACAAAAGGCAGGAGGGGAAATTATAAATGTTAAAAACAATGAAGAAGGAGTGAGGATAGAAAAGTGATATGAAAGCCACCGCCATTGGTCCGTCGAATATTGCTTTTATTAAGTATTGGGGCAAAAAGGATGAGAATTTAAGATTGCCAGAGAATGGCAGTATTTCGATGAATTTGAGTGATTTAACTACAACTACTACAGTTGAGTTTTTACAAAACCTTAGAGAAGATAGCGTAATAATTGATGGAAAAGCCGAGAAGAAAAAAATAGAAAGAGTCAGTAAACAGCTTGATAGAGTAAGAAAGATTGCTAAATTTCCATATAAAGCAAAAGTTGTTTCTCAAAATAATTTTCCAAGTGGAACTGGTTTATCTTCTTCGGCTTCAGGCCTTGCAGCTTTGACATTGGCGGCTTCAAAATCAGCAGGTTTAAATCTTTCAGAAAAAGAATTATCCATTTTAGCGCGTCAGGGATCAGGATCAGCCTGTCGTTCAGTACCCGATGGATTTGTTGAGTGGCTAGAGGGCAATACAAGCGAAACTTCGTACGCCTATTCTCTGTACCCAGAAAATTATTGGGATATTCTCGATATAGTCGTGGTTGTATCTCACGATAAAAAGGATATATCTTCGACAGGAGGACAAAAAATAGTTGCAACCAGTTCATTCTACAAAGTTAGACTTTCAAATATTAATAAAAAAATAGAATTATGTAAAAAACTTCTAAGCGAGAAAAATTTTCCTGAATTTGGAAAATTGATTGAAGCTGAAGCGCTGGAGCTACATGCGATTATGCTAACTTCTTCACCATCACTGATTTATTGGTTGCCTGGGACGATTAAAATTATGAAGTTAGTTAAAAAATGGAGAAGCGAAGGATTGGCGGTCTATTTTACGGTTAATACAGGACAAGATGTTCATCTTATTATTGAAGGAAAAAATAAGGAAATTCTATTAGAAAAGTTGCAAAAAGTAAAAGAAATAAAGAAAGTAATCGTGAATACCCCAGCATTAGGAGCAAGATTAATCAATAAGCACTTGTTTTAAATTATGGTCCGATTTTTGGCAGATTGATCTGCCACCCGCCGCCTGTATCTGTAAAAATATGAAGGACTTGAGTAGCGATGACGTTAAAAAGAGCTAATGCGAAAATAACAATAAAAATACCGATGACAGCGTTGGTTATTTTTTGCTGGGCTTTTACTATTCTTTCCTTTTCACCGCCGGAAATTATCCAATCAAAGGCCCCGGATAGCATGTAGATCAGTACAGCTATGCCGGCAATGATTATGAAAATATTTATAGCTCCTCCGATAAAAGCTCCGGCGTCTGTCGGAACTCCGGTAGGGGGCGCAATTGTACCGAATATATCGGCTTGAGCTAGGTTCATAATTTAAAACGGTGAGGAAATACCAAATATAACTGTAATTAATTTTACAATAACAAAAGCGATAATAACAACAATCAAACCCAATATAGCAAAGGTCATTGTTTTTTGGGCTTTTGCCACATTTTCTGGACTGTCGCCTGCGATAATCCGAAGATAACCTCCGTATAAAAGCATAACCAGAAGAATAAAGGCTGCTCCAATTATAAGCAAAGGCAAGAATATATTCATAAGATCAGCAACTTTTGCAAATTTTGCTAAAGGATTAACGGTCGGATCACTAAAATCAATAGCGTAGACGTTCATTAAATTTAGTCTATATAAAATGATTTTTTAAGTCAAGGAGAGTATAATCATGAAACATATAACATGAAACATGAAACATTAAAAAGAAATATTCCAAAACATGTTGCAATAATTTTGGACGGAAATAGAAGGTGGGCAAGAGAAAGACGATTACCTACTTTAGAAGGACACAGAAGAGGATTAAATGCTGTTATCGAGATTAGTAAAAAAGCAAGACAGATGGGGATAAAAATTTTAACGGTTTGGGTTTTTTCCACGGAAAATTGGGACCGAAGCAAAGCAGAAGTAAGTTATATAATGAAGCTTGGCGAAAGAGCAGTTGCTAATTATTTAAAAGAGGCTTTAAAAGAACAGGTTAGAATTATACACATTGGAAGAAAAGACAGAATTCCAAATAATCTTCGAGATAAGCTTAGAGAAGCAGAAGAAAAAACAAAAAAATTTAGCAAATATTTTTTTGTAATAGCATTAGACTTCGGCGGGCGTGACGATATAATCCGAGCAATCAAAAAAATCCGTAATCCGCAATCCGTAATAAAAAATTTGGATGAAATTAGTTTTAGTCAGTTCTTAGATACGAAAAAACTACCTCAATCAGACATAGACTTAGTTATTAGAACCGGAGGAGAAATACGCACTTCGGGTTTTATGATCTGGCAAGCCGCGTACGCCGAATATATTTTCGTCAAAAAATATATGCCCGATTTTACACCTGAAGATTTTGAGGAGTGTATTAAAGAATATTCACAAAGACAGAGAAGATTTGGCAGATAACTTCATTGTATAATATTTCTTATGTTTACTCCTATCTTTACAATAACCAACAAAATCCTCAATAACATTGCAAAGATTGAGGCTGTTGAAGAGGTTATACGTCTTTCGCCGCTTCTGCCTTTATGGGAAAAACAGTTTAAGGAAGACGCTATTATCCGATCAGTTTATCACGGTACTCACATCGAGGGTAATCCTTTGCATAAGGAAGATGCAAAAGACATTCTTTTGGGAAAAGATGTGATAGGCCGACCTAGAGACGTGCAAGAGATCATCAATTATCGAAAAGTCATAGAGTTTATCGATGAAGAGGCAAAAAAAAAGATTGATCGTATAACAGAGCTTCTCCTAAAAAAATTGCACCGAATCATTGGAGATAAAATTTTGTCTGTTGATCAGGCAGGAGAGTATCGGACGAAACAGGTAGTGGTTCGAAATTCAGAGACGGGAGAAGTAACCTTTAGGCCGCCAGCACCGTTAGAAATACCTTATCTAATCAGGGAATTTCTTTACTGGCTTAATCGTGAGGACAAGGACAATATTCATCCGGTATTAAAAGCTGGCATCGCACATCATGAACTAGTTCGCATCCATCCTTTTATTGACGGGAACGGTCGTGTTGCACGCGTTGTAGCCACGTTGATATTATTTCTGGGAGGTTACGATATCCGAAGGTTTTTTTCATTGGAGGAATATTATGATAAAGACGCGGTATCTTATTACCAGAATTTACAAAAAGCGTCATCCGGAGATCTGGTTTCTTGGTTAGAGTATTTTACCTTTGGCGCTGCGGTGGAATTTGAAAAAATTAAGGAGAAAGTCTTAAAGCTCTCACAGGACGTTAAACTAAAGGAGAAGTTCGGGGGAAAACAAATCTATCTGACTGAGAGACAGGTTAAAATTATCGAATATATTCGGGAGGTAGGCTATCTGCAGAATCAAATCTTCCCCACCCTTTTCCCCAGCATCTCAGAAGACTCGGTGCTTCGTGACGTACAAGATCTAATAAAAAAAGGGCTTTTAAAAAAAATAGGCAGCACCAAAGGAGCAAGATATATAGTGGTATAATATTATTTGATGGAGGAGAAACTTTTACAGCTAACTTATTTAGGATTTCTGTTGCCTGGTCTTTTTGCCATGACACTTGTT
The DNA here is from genome assembly GCA_001788015.1 of Candidatus Roizmanbacteria bacterium RIFCSPHIGHO2_02_FULL_38_11. Lineage (GTDB taxonomy): Bacteria > Patescibacteriota > Microgenomatia > UBA1406 > GWC2-37-13 > 2-01-FULL-40-13. Next base: position 35,244 of record MFZO01000044.1, read on the forward strand.
GCCGAAGGAATCTATAAAGTCTCTCGGCATGAGGAAGGTTTTTTCACGTTTACCCTAGGCGTTTTATTTTTAGTTGGTGTGACAATCGCCTTTCTATTTTTATTTAATATATGACCGCTCGATAATTGAAGTATGAAATTTAGTCAACTGGCCCACTTTATCGAACAGATCGAAGAAACTTCCTCTCGCTTAACTATAACCAACCTTCTAGCGGAACTTTTCAAAAAATTAAATCGGGAAGAAATTGGAAAAACCGTCTATCTGCTTCAAGGAAGACTGGCACCACTTTATAATGCGATTGAATTCGGAATGGCGGAGAAAATGATTGGTAGAGCTGTAGCAACAGCTTTACATCTGGATAAAAAAAAATTTGTACAGCAATTCAAGAAGATTGGTGATCTAGGCGGAGCCACTGAATATTTTAAAAAACAGATGAGATCATTAGAATTAGAAGACCTGCCTGCCGGCAGGCAGGGTTTGTCTATATTGGAAGTATACGACATTCTTCATGAACTGGCTACAGCTGCAAAAGTTGGATCACAGGATATTAAAGTACAGATTCTGGCTAAACTCATCAGGCAATTGGATCCGTTATCTTGCCGATATTTGGTTCGCATTCCAATAGGGGTCTTACGCTTGGGATTTTCTGATATGACTGTTTTAGACGCCTATTCTTGGATGCTCAAGGGCGATAAAAGTCATAGATCCCAAATTGAAAAAGCTTACCACGTAAGGCCGGATCTCGGACAGCTAGGATACATAATAAAAAAAGAAGGAATTTCGGGATTAAAAAAGATTAAGCCAGCAATTTTCACCCCTATTCTGATGATGAAAGCTGAACGATTGTCATCAGGACAAGAAATTATAGAAAAGATCGGTCGTTGTGCCGTCGAATATAAATACGATGGATTTAGGTTGCAAGTTCATTTCAAGAAATCCGAAATCCGAAATCCGAAATCCGAAACAAATTTTAAATCCAAAATTATAAATCCAAAACATAAAATACAGGTGAGACTTTATTCTAGAAATTTAGAGGATGTTTCGTTTATGTATCCGGATGTCATTGAAGGGGTAAAAAAGGAAGTGAGAGCAAACGAGATTATTTTTGAAGGCGAGGCAATAGGATTTGATCCGCACTCGGGTAACTTTTTACCTTTTCAACAGACTGTTCAGAGAAAGAGAAAATACGGCATTGAAGAAAAGGCTAAAGAAATTCCACTGAAGCTGTTTGCTTTCGAGCTTTTGTATCTCGATGGAAAGAGCTTTCTTGATGTGCCGTATATTGAGCGTCGAAGAGCCTTGGAAAAGTCGATCCAGCTTACAGGTGACATCTTCAAAGACGCGCTGCTTTTAGCATCAGAAAATATTCTCGACGACCCGAAGAAACTGGAACTTTTGTTTGATGACGCAGTTTCGAAAGGACTCGAAGGAATCGTTGCTAAAAAATTGAGTGGAGTCTATAAACCGGGAGCAAGGGAATGGAATTGGATTAAGTTTAAGCGAAGCTACAGCTCTAGAATTGAAGACTCCATCGATTGTTTGGTGATGGGATATGATTATGGAAAGGGGAAAAGGGCCGGATTTGGGATTGGCGCTTTTCTGGTTGGAATTTATGACGAAAAACAGGACAAGTTTTTGACCGTTTGCAAAATCGGCACGGGACTCTCTGATGAGGAATGGAGAGAGTTAAAAGTTAGATGTAAAAAGTTAGAAGTTAGAAGTAAACCGGCGTTATATGAAGTTGATAAGATGATGGAGTGCGACGTATGGATTTCGCCATCAATAGTTGTTGAGATTAAAGCAGACGAAATTACCAAGTCACCGGTACACACGGCTGGCAGAAAGCTGAAATCCTCCAAATCAGGCAAGGCTTTTGAAGTTGATATACCCGGATTTGCTTTACGTTTCCCCCGCCTGGAGCATTTTCGAGATGATAAGCGGCCTGAAGATGTAACGACCTTAAAAGAAGTTGATAAAATATATTCACATGGAAAATAATCGATTTTTAAGAGCCTTTTTAATATCTATTTTATTTTTTGCCACTACTCATCTTGTCATTTTATATTCTTACGCATTATACAGTAGAGATTTTGAAAGGGCGAATGCTTTTAGGATATTAGACCTCAATCTGTTTTTTCCAGATATTTCTAAGGGCGGTTTGAGTTTCTTTCTTTCTTACTTTTTCGTTTTGCTAGTGTTTTTAATCGTTTACGTTTTTTTTACTCGACCAAAATAGTATAATATTTTTCAATGCAGCCATTTTTTTCAATTATCATCCCCACTCTAAATGAAGAGCTTTTCGTAAACAAAATTTTAGGCGATCTAGCAAAACAAAAAGTAAAGAATTTTGAACTCATTGTCGTTGACGGTAACTCTCAAGATAAAACTCAACAGATGATCCTAAGCTACAAGAAAGAAATGCCGATCACGTTATTAAAGATGAATCCGCCAAATTTACCTCTACAGAAAAATCTAGGCGCAAAGCAGGCAAAAAGTCCATATCTTTTGTTTCTTGACGCAGACATGTCTGTTTCCCCTTCATTCACAGGTGTAGCTGAAAGACTCATAAAAAAAAAGCAGGGGTTAGTGTTTCAACCGTATGTTTTCCCTTTAGAAAAGGGCGATTATCAAGAATTCAATGCTATTTATCCTTTCATCAATAAACTGATCGAATTCTCACAAAATTTCAATAAGCCTTTTTCAGCCGGTCCTGCCATGTTTTGGGAAAGGAAGGCGTTTTTAACAATAGGCGGTTTTGACAATATTTTTGGCGAAGACCATCAGATCATCCGTAAAGCTCATAATTGGGGTATACGCCCAAAATTCCTCTCTCGCCTAAAAGTTCTGTTTTCCTTAAGGAGGATGAAGAAGGAGGGAAGGTTGCTATCTCTTTATAAATTATTATACTCGCACCTATACTTGCTTTTTAATGAAAAGATGAAAAAGAAAATCATTACCTATGAGATGGGGGGACATTTATACAAGCATTTAGACGAACAAAGGAGCAAAGAAGATTTCATTCCCAGAATAAAAAAAATCTTTCGATCGATCCTTCTTGAACAGTGAAAAAAATTGCTTACCTGATTTACTCATCGGATTTCACATCGTATACAGTGTAGCCTTCGTTTTCGAATACTTTGGGAAGTTCATAGCGATGAGGTTTTTCTATTACCAAGTAAGATGCTTTATAGGTTTTGGCAATTCGTTTAAAATCTTCGGCAGATAGTGAGTAGTAAGCCTTAAGCGTTTGCCTAATGCTGGCGAACGGGTCTCCATTAAATTTTTGGATGACACCAGGAGCAAGTTTTTCAAAACGTTCTTTCCAGGGAGATAATCCTTGAGGAACCACAGCGATTTCGGCGATGTCGAAAAGAGAAGCGATGGAAGATCGATCTGATCCTACCCGCCACTCAATATAGTAAAACCAGCTTTTGTTAGGTGGCGTGATGAAAACATCTGTTTTATCGGTTTGACTACGTGCCCACAGTTGGACATCAACATAGGCAGACTTTTGTGGATAGATGTGGATACCCGGTTGCCATACGTTCAACGCGTATCCCAGAATTGCTAAAGTTACAAAAGCGATTGGGACTATAAAAGAAGTCAGCACAACCCAATATTGTGAAGAGATAACTTTTCGGATCAATAAAACTACCAGGAGTACCGCAGGAATTACCGAAAAGATAATCGTAGTAATAAGTAAAACAAAATGGAGATTGTTTATTTTTTTAGTCCCGTAAAGTTTCACAACGTAATGAGTGAAATAAAGTAGAGCAAAAACGTTGATGAATAATCCTGCTCTGAAGATTTGAGACTGTATAATGATCGTAGAAGGATATATATAAGATGCAAAGGCTTGAACGACTATAATTATAAAAAGCGCAATCATGAATAAACTGATAGTGGTAGTATGTTTTAATCCAGCCAGGGCTTTTCTTGCAATGAGAAATAATATGATGCTGCTTACTCCACCCAGGGTGAGAAGTGGTGCATAGAAGTTTGAGCCAAAAAGGAAAAAAAGATGGTATAGAACTCCACGGCTTACAACCCAAAACCATTCAGGATTTGACTCAAGCTGTACAGGTGATCCGCCAAACTTCCAGATTAACACCGGGAGCGCCCCAATTATAAAAGCAATGAATCCAGCTATAATATTTTGATAGCGTATTTCTCGTATTTTTATCAATGAAGCAAAAAGAAACATGAACAGGACAAAATTTACAGAGACAATATGCAGGTTGTATAAAATCCCAAGCAAAAAGAAAGCAGATATATAACGTTTATCAAGATATAAATTGATTGCCATAAGAAGAAAAGGTAAAACAAAGATTCTATTGACAAGAGTCCACTCCACTACAGGAAAACCAGAAAATCCAATATGGGGCAACATAAACACAAAAATCGTTAAAAAAGAGGTGAGTGGATTGTTAAACAGTTTTTTGCTGATATTCCAGAGTCCCCAAAACGTCAGATAGAGCACGCCGATGTATGTAACAAACATACTTATTTCAAGAATTCCGAGCTTATAAAAAGGGATGAACAAAAACCAAAAAAAGGAATAGTGGTGCAGACGCAGATCAATGAAATAATCGTTTGGATAAAGCGAAGGATCTGCGAACTTTTTTAAAAAGGGAATATGAGAAGCTTGATCAAGTGTGCCGAAGTAATAACCCATCGTAAGAAGACTGACAAGAGTCGCCACTGCAAATAAAATATGCTTTAACAAAGAATATCGCCAAACTGACAGACTGATTGATTGTAATCTTAACGTAATATTTTTCACAAACATAAGTTTACAGCATACAATCTTAAGTAATTTTAAATGTGGAGATTATCGGGTAATGGTCAGAAAATTTCACCTCTATTCTTTCGGTTTTTAGCATTTTTAGATTTTTGAAGAATGTGTAGTCTGTTTTTACTCTACCGTTAAAATATTTTCTGAGGATTTTTGCAGCTAACTCCTCAATCAAACCATACTGTGCAAACTTTTTATTTGGATATCTAATTGTGTAACTTATGTCACTAGTTGCTTCTATGAATCGATATTGCGTCATCAGGTTTTCTAATTTTTTTCTTCTGTAAGGAAAGTAATTAAAATCTCCTGTTATGATGATCGGTAGTTTTGTGTCTTTGACTGCATGATTTAATACTGTTTGGAGTTGTCTTGTCCGCGTACGATTTATTCCAACTACGGATAAATGGGCGTTATAGATCGCCACTGTTTTTTTATTTTCCGCTAATAAAAAATCCGTTCTTAGAATTGTTCGGGGTTTACTCACTTCCTTGAGTATTTTTACGATTGTGGTAATCATTTCATATACGCTTTTTGGAAGATTAAAAGAATCGCTTTTGACGAACTCTATTTTTTTTGCCTTAAAATATGTAGCTACTCCATAAACTTTGCCAAACTTTATGAAAGAATTTGAGTAGTCAGCTAATTTATATCCAAACTTACCGAGTTTCCCCAAATTTTCTTCATTCGTGTCGACTTCCTGTAAACAAAGAACGTCGGGTTTATATTTGGATAGAATTTTCTCAAGCTGTATAAAAGCCTTGCCGAACAAGACGTTGTAAGTAAGGAGTGAAAAGATCATATCGTGGTTATATTATACAAAAAGATTAAAATAATACTAAAATCAGGTATGCACAAATTGTCCACAATATTAGAGACAAAATATATAAGGCTCCAGGAAGCCACCTTTTCTCTATAATTTTCTATAGGATTATCTTATAGAAAATATTTTATTTCTATAGGTCTTGACAATTATTTAACAATAGTTTATAGTTTAGTTATGAATAAAAATATCCTTTTGCAAGAATCTAAAAAGTACAAAAATAATCCTGAATATCCAGATAGAAAAGAACTAATGAGATTTGTTCGGCAGCAATTTCAATTATTAATGAAGAAAAATCTGCGAGTACCTGTAAAGCTATATCATTTATAAAATACAGAAAAGTACTAAAAAAAGAGCATCACTACCGCTCGTATTAGGGGACGACGAGTAGTAATGCTCTTTTTATCCCGAATATAGTGTGGACATCAGACATCCTTTCGGGATTCAACAAGAACAATAGCAAAAAGATTTTATTTTGTCAATAATGAGATGAGTCTTTTTAAAAAAATACTTTATACAGAGCCCCAAAACCATTTGAAGACTTAAAGATTAGTTCTCCTAATTTAGAAAATTTTCTTTCGTTTAATTTTTGATATTTCTTTTTCTCGATTGTTGAAATAACTATATAATTTACTTTATATTTTTTAATAAGCGACAAAGTAAGGTCAATATCAGGCGATTCGTAAATATTTACAACGTCATTAATTCTATTACCTACAGTATCGGACGATCCTCTCCAAAGCCATTCGTGTACCCACCATCCAGCAACAGTTGGTAATCCCGTATAGGCAGAAACTCTTTCATAATCAGTATAGGAATCTCCTTGAGCTTCAAGGATGTTTGGTTGTCCCTTGATGTTTGAGTTTATGAAATCAATAATTTCTTTATCTTCAGAAAAAATTTCTTCTTTCTCGTCAAAAAAGTAATGCTCTAACCACTTGGAACCGTCTAACTTTATAGGACGATCAAGTTGGCCATAATATGACGGAATGGAATAGAATGGATAGATAGCAATGAAAAAAAAGAAAAAAACAAAAATAAAAGCTAACAAACGGCTTTTTATCTTGTCAAGAAGCTTTATTTTAGAAAAAGTATAAGTTGAGGCTATGCCCATCATAATAAAGGCCTGATAACCCAATTTAAACATCGTGTTGGCACGGAAGTGGGTTGGGTAAATGTCTTTGATATAAAAAAATTCGGGGATGATAATTAAGAATGTTCCGAAAGCAAAAAGAATGAAAGTGAATTGATCAATTGCTTCATTATCCCATTGTTTCATTGATTCTTTTCGGTTTTTAAGAAATTTTATTGACATAAATATAATAAAATTTATCCAGAAGAAGCCCCAAAGGACAGGAAGCATCCAGATTGGAGAGACTTGACAGTTGCCTTTCTCGAAAAGGAAAGGACCTAATTTTTTGACATTTACTAAAAATTCCGGACTACAATTGACACCGATGCCTGTTACAAACGGCTTAAAGTTAATTGAAAAAGGTAAAGAAAATAAAACAAATGAAACAATCAGGAGACCAATATGGATGAGCAAGGCCTTCGTCAGTCGATAGAGAAAGAATAAGACGATTATCGTCAACAAAATGTAAATTGGCCCGTCAAAAGCGTTGGTCATATAGTGAACAGCGGTAAGAAAACCTAGGAAAATAGTAGTTAGTAGTGAGTAATTGATAGTTAGCAATTTAGGGAGATTAAGAGATAGTGAGATTGAGAAAATAGAATTACTTTTAGTTTTAAGATTTAAATTGTAATTTTGAGCGTTGTCCCGCCGTTGGTGGAATGAGTTTTGAGTTTCTGCTGGGTCGAGTTTAGATCTTACTAATAAAATGAATAATATAGCTAACGTAAGTAAGACAAACGGTATAGCAAACACGTGTCCATGCAGGTCGGCTACTACCCAGGAATAAGATGGGAATTCGTGAATAGTCTCGGGAATGAACCGTGTTGCGTTGGGATACCAATATTTCGTTGGATTGTACCAAGATAAAATTTTCCAAAAAGGAATGGGGCTTTCGTTGGGATAGCCTTTTGTGAAAACATAGATCGTATGTAGGTTGCCGCCTAAATTGACGATAAAACTTCCAAGTAATCCAAAAAAGATCAATTTTCCAAAATGTAGAGAGCTTTGAACTTTTGCTTTAACTTGAGAATAAAAACTATAAATAATGCCAGTTATAAATGAAAAAGTCTGTGTTACCGATAGGGCAAAAATTGTAGCTAAAATTAAATTATAGCCAACAGCCGACTTCACTCCAGTTAATTTAATCAAGAACGCCGCTGTTAAATGCCCAAAATAATAATAATTTATGAAGTAACCATTGGGGTTTGATTGATCGGCGGAAAGCCACATATCTAAAGGTGGGAAATATCTGGATCGTAAAATAGAATTCATAAAACCAAAGTCCATAAATTTCTCGAGTCCTCGAATCGACGGTTCTTGCCCACGAATAAATGTCCAAAAGAATAAAGCAATTAAAAACAGAAGTTCTTCAAAAACAATAAGAAAGATAGATTGTCGATTGTTAACCGTTGATTGTTTATCTCTGTTTTTTTTGAATAAATATATGTTTAACAGGACAAATAAAAAAATTAAAAATAGAAGGTTCGTCCGAGAAAACTCCACAATTTTTAAAATTCCCAACACAAAAGCGGCATAGCTTAAAAAAAGAATTGCCAATATTTTTGCAAAGGCATACCCGAGATCGGGAAAAAATCTTCCAAAAATTTTCTGCGCTAAAGGAAAGAAGATGATACCCAAGATAAGAAGTATTACGTACCACTGCAATGTTGTGTATATCCAGTCCATTATAAAAAAATAAAAAGATCCCTCACCTATAGCTTAGCCAGGTGCAGTCTTGCGCCTGGCTTCGGGATGACGGTTGATTAATGATTGCCGTCAATTTTTTATTATATAATACAACACAACCTAAAAGTAAATATGGATATATGGATAAAAAGTTTATACCTTCACAAGTTGAGGAGAGGATTTATGAGTTTTGGGAAGAGAATAGTTTATTGAAAGCAAAGAACGGCAAACCTTTTACAATATTGATGCCTCCTCCCAATGCAAACGCTTCGCTTCATGCTGGACATGGGATGTACACAGTTGAAGATATTTTAATTCGATATAAAAGGCTAAGGGGCTTTTCCAGTCTTTGGATACCAGGAACAGACCACGCCGGTTTTGAAACTCAATACGTATACGAAAAACACCTTGCTAAACAGGGTAAATCAAGATTCGATTTCAACAGACAGACTTTATATGACAACATTTCAAAGTTTGTAAAAGACAATTCAGGATTGATCTACAGCCAATTTAGAAAACTAGGGTTTTTGGCTGACTGGAAAAGAAGTGTTTTCACTCTCGACAAAAATGTTTTGGAGACGGTATTGGGAACTTTTACAAAAATGGAGAAAGAGGGATATATTTATAAAGATGAATATATTGTTAATTATTGTACCCATTGTGGAACATCATTGTCAGAACTTGAGACAGTACATGTGGAACGCAAAGATCCCCTTTATTATCTTAAATACGGACCGTTTGTTTTAGCAACAGTCAGGCCGGAAACAAAATTCGGGGATACGGCTGTCGCGGTCCACCCTAAAGATAGACGATACAAAAAATGGGTAGGAAAAGAAATAGAGGTTAAGGGGTTGTTAGGTAGATTCAAGATCAAAGTAATAGAGGATGAAATGGTGGATATGAAATTTGGGACGGGAGTAGTTAAAATAACTCCAGCGCATGATCCCAATGATTTTGAAGCAGGAAAGCGACACGGTTTGGAAGTAAAGAGAATCATCAATATCGATGGAAGGTTGAATGAATTGACCGGCCCTTATGTGGGTCTAAAGGTAAAACAAGCAAGAATGAAAGTAGTGGAAGATTTAAAAATTAAAGGTTTAATCGAAAAAATTGATGAAAATTATGCGCATTCGGTAACAGTCTGTTATAAGTGTGGACGAGACCTTGAGCCAACAATTATTCCTAACTGGTTTATCAAAGTGAAAGAACTTAAAAAACCAGTGATTGGTGTTATAGAAAAAGAGAAAATAAAATTCTTCCCCAAAAGGTATAAAAAACAGATCTTGCAGTGGTTGAAAGTGATGCATGATTGGCCGATCAGCCGACAGATTGCCTGGGGTATAAGAATTCCTGTCTGGTATCTTGTCAAGGATAACGAGAATAAAATTTGGATAAGTTTCATTGATAAAAATAGAGAATTTAAGAAAGGAACAATTGGACAGTATCTTGACAAAAGTCATAGTTTAAGTGAAATTAAACAAGGCTTGCAGCAAGTCACCGTACCCATTTATAAACGGGAAAAAGTAAAATACGTTGTTTCCGTCAAAGAACCACAAGACGGACAAGACTGGATTCAGGAGACAGATACTTTTGATACCTGGTTTTCCTCTGGTCAGTGGCCTTTGGTTACATTAAGTAAGGAAGAATATAAGACTAGATTTCCAACCGATGTGATGGGAACGTTAGCTGACATTTTGCCCTTTTGGGTTTCTCGTATGGTCATGTTCTCTTTATATGTTAAAAAGGAGATTCCCTTCAAAAATGTCTACCTTTGGTCAAAAGTAGTTGACAGTAAAGGTCAGAAAATGAGTAAAAGTAAAGGAAATGTAATTAATCCGATTGATTTAGTCAATAGATACGGTGCCGATGCTTTTAGAGCTTCTTTGATTTTCGGTACGGGTTCAGGCGGTAATGTTCCATTGGCTGAAGAGAAAGTAATCGGTATGAGAAATTTTGCTAATAAGATATGGAATATAGGGCGATTCATCTGGATGAATCGTTCTGTCATCCTGAGTGAAACGAAGGATCTCTTGCGAATGCGAGACTCAAATAAATTGAGAGATTCTTCGGCTAAACCTCAGAATGACATAGAAAAAGCACTAAAAAACTTACAGAAAGAATTTGCTGAAGAAAAAAAGAAATACTTGAGGTTTATGGACTCTTATAAATTCTCCCAAGCTTTAGGGTTGGTTTATGAGTTTCTTTGGCGCAGATTTGCGGATTACTATATTGAAGAATTGAAATCCCGACTAAATACCTTGGGATTAACTCCGAGGATTGGGTCGGAGTTGAAAGAAGAGTTAAGAACTGGTAAAATTAGAGTTCTTGATGAGTTGCAAAATGTATATTTTGAGAATTTAAAAATGCTTCATCCTTTTATACCTTTTGTGACAGAGGCGGTGTGGAAAGTGTTTAAGGGAGAAAATAGTTCAATATTGTTAGAAAGGTTAAAGAGTTAACGCGTTAACGAGTTAAGAAATAACACGTTAACCCATAAACACGTTAACACAATAACAGTTAAACAAACATCTATGAAGAGAACCTGGCAGCCAAAAAAGAAAAAAAGACTACGAAAACATGGCTTTTTAAAAAGGATGGCCACGCATGATGGAAGAAGAGTACTAAAAAGGAGAAGAATAAAACGAAGAAAACGTTTAACAGTATAATATGTTAACTCCCAATTTTTTCAGCACAACTTTTGTATTTCCTATACTCAATTTGCTAGTGTTTTTTTATAAAATCTTTCTTTTTATTAAAATTCCAGGAGCATTTGGTTTGGCAATTGTTGCTTTGACTGTTGTCATTCGCTTAATTCTTCACCCCTTTTTCAAACAACAAATTGAGACGAGCAAAAAAATGCAGGATTTGAAACCCCATCTTGACAGATTGTCACAGAAACACAAAAATGATAAGAAAAGAATACAGGAGGAACAGATGAAACTTTATCAACAGGCAGGGATAAATCCTGCCTCAGGTTGTCTTTTTATGATTATTCAGATACCTGTTTTTATAGCTCTGTATAATACGCTTTCTTTATTTTTACTTAATGGTAATGCGACAAAAATAATTTCTCAAATAAATAAAGTACTTTATCATCCTATGCTAAAAATCCAGACGATAGATCCCTGGTTTTTCGGATTTAATCTGGCAGTGTCTCCCGCAAAATCAGGTCAATGGTATTATTATGCATTGCCGATATTAACTGCTTTTCTGCAATATCTGCAGACACAAGCAATGACGCCGTCTTCTCCCCAAACCTCCGAGGTTAAAGAGGAGCGAGGCGACGGGAAAACCTCGGAGGTTAATAAGGATGGCAAAAAAAATGGCGGAGATGATTTTCAAAAAGCTATGAATACACAGATGAAGTTCATATTTCCGCTTATGATCGGTTGGTTTTCCTATACTTTACCTGTTGGCTTGTCACTCTATTGGAACATATTCTCAATTTTTAGTATAATGCAATATAGAAGAACAAATTCCAAATAAATTACGAGTTTCGCACTTTCTGTCATCCTGAGGAGTTCCGATTTTCATCGGGATAAATTCCACGACGAAGGATCTCTGAACTTGTTTCAGTCTTGTATTCGCCAAGTCGAACTTGGCTTCGCAAGAGATTCTTCTCCGCCAGTTGGCGGATCAGAATGACAACTGCGAAACTCGTGTAAATTTCAAAACTCAAATTTAAGAAAATGGATAAAATTAAAACAATCAAATCCGAAACAGAAGAATTGCTAAAAAAAATGATCGATAAGTTTGAAGTAGAACTATCCCAAGAGGAAGAAGTGTTTCATGTTGTTATTAAAACAGATGAAGAAGCTCCAACAGTGATTGGTCGACACGGAGAAACTATTCGCGCTCTGCAAAAGATTTTAGAGGTTGTCTTGTACAAAAAATTCGGCGAACCGGTCGATCTGTTAGTAAATGTAAATGACTATAGAGAGAAACAGATAGAGCGGCTAGAAGGAATCGTCAAAGATATAGCGGAGCGAGTCAAAAATGAGAGTCGAGAAGTGCCTTTGCGTTCATTTTCCTCATACGAAAGAAAAATAATCCATGAATATATTACGAAAAATTATCCAGACCTAACCTCTTATTCTGTAGGTGAAGGTCGAGACAGACAACTCATTGTGGCTCCAAAAAAAGAGGAGAAGACTTCAGAATAAAACTTCTGTACAATAAAATTTAATAATGTCATTTCGAGCGAAGCGAGAAATCCAGCGTCAGCATAATTGCGTTTCACTAGATTTTTCATCCGCTTCACTCCTTCGAAATGACAGGTGATATTATTTGACTTTAGCCTATAGCAATAGTATACTTTATTATGTATTCCCAAAAATACCGAAATTTACTAAAAAAGGCAGTTTTCTTTCTACCAATTTTACTTATTCTTCCTTTTGTCTTTGCTTTTGATACGCTTATCTACTTTATCACGCGCCCTGCTTGTCTCAGCTGTGGAAATCTGATAGAGTTTCTGAAGACAGCATCATTAAGCGTAGCTTTAATTGGCGGAGTTTTTGGTTATAAGTTGAAGAAAAAATGATATGGCAGATCCAGTTGAAACATTGGGTCAAAGAACAATCGCAGACACGATTATAGAAGCAAGAGACAGCATTCATAAAGAGTTGCCGTCTGCTCAAAGGAATCCACTGGAAATGAATATTTTGATAACTCGATTGAGACAGGACTTGAAAGACGCCGAGTCACCCGCTAAAGAATTTATTGCTAATGAAAAAAAAGTAAGTATTGGCCAAGCTCTGCCGGTTAAGCAGGCAGAAGGTGACATGGCGCTTCATAAAGTTATTAGAGCGGTTGAGGCGGCTAAACAGGGGGTGCTGGTTTCCAAAACAACCCAAGGACAGGAACTTTTAGTAAAACTTTCCGAAAAAAGTTATACATCTTATTCTGTTGCCTCTGCGATAGAAGCAAATCTAGCCGATTACTTGATAGGTAACAAAAATATAACTATTAGCACTCAACCGGGAACTAAATCAGATTTTCAGCGCGCATTTGAAAATCTTAATTCTGATAATGTTACTGCAGCGACATTGATAGGTCAATCAATAATCGAGATGGCAAGGGAAGGAAAGATTGCGGGTCTCACAGAGGATGCGGCAAGAGAAAAATTTGAAGTGAAGGAAGAAGAAAAAAGAAGAGAACCGAGAACCCAGGCTGATAGAGGATTAATAGAAGCTGGTTCAGGGCCTGAGAATGAAATGAGAGATTTCATAGAGCAGTATCCAAAAAAAGACCACGCATTAATTAATGCCTTATATAATCCCAGAGAATTTGAAAGTTTTGTTCAAAGAGAATATTACGAGAAGATCAAAAAAGAGTTTGAAAATAAGGGATTCACGGGAGACAAGCTTGAGGAGGAGATAGGTAAAGAACTTTCGGAAAGGCTAAGACATGATATAGCTTTATTGGTTGGTAGGCTTTATCAAAATGTTGATGAATCACATCCGTCTCAATTTTGGGAAGAAGCAGAAAAAAGAGGCGGATTTTGGAGAAATGCCGAGGTCTTTAGCGAAAATTTGTTGAGACAGATAAGGAATTTGAGAAATGCTGAATTTTCTGTAGATTTTCAATCTAAAACGATGTTCTTCATTAAAGATCAGGAAACTTATTATGAAAGAGTTCCGGCGATACCAAGATTTGACAATGAAGCAGTAAGCGAAGAGACAAGAAAATTTGTCAAGCCATTGAGAAAAGATAGAAGAGTTGATATTGGTACTTTTTTGCATTCCGTAGAAACGTTGGCTCATTCACACGAGATTCAAACCAGAAAGTTTCTGCACAACGGCCGGGCTTTAATCTATAACCCTACTGATCCAGAGAAAGGTTATTACTCTAGTCTATCAGGATATGCAGATAAATTTCTCCCGGCCACTTCGGTAGACGTCCTTTTCACTCTTCCCGACGCCGAGGAAATTATGGCCGCATCACAGTTAGAAGATAAATTATTCGAAGCAGACTTTGCCAGAACCAACTGGGTTCATCAGCCGGGGTCTGCCGGTTTGGGGCCGCTGGGAATGACAGAACTAGATGAAGAATCTTTGGAGCGCTTGATGATGATTAATCCTAAGTTGAAGGACGACGAGTGGAGAGCTAAAAGGGCTCTCATTATGGGAATAGGTGATAATTATACGATATCTTTAAGACATTTAGAGACAGGGGCTTATGCCGATCCTTCTATGAATCCGGAAGAAGGAATGGGGCCAACTTACGGTTCATACGGTCCAAGAGACTCTATCCCCTACATGGCATTTAATATGCTGGCCCATGATAATATGAGATGGCAAGCGGAGAGGCTCTGGTTGGGCAATCTTTTATTTTTGCCTGTGAGAGGTAAAGATTTGGCAGGACACTTTGGATTTATGAAGTTCTGGGATCATCGAACGCTTTTGGACGAGATGAAGAAAAGCATAGACTCTTACATAAAAGGCAGGCCGCCGGAGGATGTTGAAAAAGGAGTTGTAAGATGGGTTGATATCATTAATCCCGGAAGGGTTGGGAGTATATACACACGCGGCGGATGGAGAGAATTTTACGCTTATGAGACTCATTTAGTGAGACCCTCTGAAGTAGAATTAAAACAAGGAATAAGGTTTAATATTACAGAGTCTTGGAAGGCATTGGAAAATGTAGGGGTAGAGTGCCTAAAAGATTTTGTCGGAAGAATAAGCAAAAAGCCTACGTCTTTAGACAAAACTTTTTTTACAGACGATGGCAGGGACAATAGAAGAGGATTAATGGAACATATTTATAAGAAATATTTTTCTTCAAATGCTACCGCTGATGAGATTGAAGCTAAGTTTAAGCAATTGGAAAAGAATCCAGATCAACTTGAATCAGCTTACAAAACATTTTTTTATCAGGCTTTTGCTCGGGCCATGAAACAAAGAATTCCAACAAAGTTTCTTAGGGTTGAGCGAAATAGATTTGTTTCAGGTAGAAAAAGAGCCTACGAAGAAGTCAGGAAAAACAGCGGTTTGTCTGATGGGGATTTTGCCAGGGCAGTAAACGATGTTATCACGGCCGAAGTTTATCTAAGGGGAGAAACGAGCAAAATTTTAAAAGATCAATATAAAGCTGGCAAGAAGTTAAACGAAATAAAAAATATCGATTACACTTTGACAGAAGAAAAACTGCGCTTTTATTTAGGTGAGAAATTTGGTCTAAAAGGAACGGATGCAGAAAGAATAGAGAAAGCAGTTAAAACCTTTAAAACAATTAGTGCATTTGCCGATGAGAGCTATCTAGACGGATTTGCAAAAAAATACGCAGCAGATATGCACGAACACGGATTCCCTTTTGCTATAGCTGTTGAGGAATTAGATCGTAGCCTTCTTGCTCATAGAGCAGCCGGCGAAAGAACAATAGCTAGAGCTTTGGGTGACACGTCTATGGTAGAGATGCAGGTTGCCAAGACGATCTCAGGTTACTTTAAAACCATTCAAGAAGTGGCGGTTAATGGAAAGAAAGATATTAGCGAAATTGTTAACTCTATCAATACAGTCAAGACAACAATAGAGATGCTTATTGGTAAAGATGCTGCCCATAGGATTGCACATCATATGGCCGCATTAACCATTTCTTATTTTAAAAAGGATACGGTTTCGGATAATATTTTTACCAGGTGGTTTGTTATGAATAAGCCGCATTCTCTGGCTGCCGAGTTTGCCGGAACCTGGAGAGGAGTGTGGGAATGGCAGCCAGACGAGATAATGACTTTTTGCAATGAGCTGGAAAAAAGGAGTATTTTACCTAAAGAGCCATTTGAAAAACAAAAAGCCCCAGAATGGCTGAAGAAACCTTCAGCAGAGTTTAACTTTTTGGGCCAAAAAATTATAATCGGCGGAAAAAGAAAGCCTGATTATGTATTTCACGGCAAGACGCTACGAGAGGAGTTTGGAGGCACCTGGAAACATATGATAAACCATGTTCTCAATAAATATTTGCCGTTATTTGCTCTTTTTATACTTTTTCAATATTTACGAAAGGCATATAGTGAGTCGGCAGGACAGAAAAAATAAATCTCGCTTGAGTTTTTCGATTTTTTTAGGTGTAATGAAAATATGAAGAAAATTTTTATTTCTTGCTTTTTTATATCTTTATTTTTTCTGTTTCAGCTTAAACCAGTTGTTTTAGCCGGTCCCCAATGTAATGCTTTAGGAGGAACCTGTAAGCTAAATTGTGATACAAACACAGAAGAACCTAAAGCTACTCAAGACTCTCAGGATTGTCCGCTCAGCGGGCTAGGTGGAAATACCCGAGAAACATGTTGTGTTCCTCTTGCAGTACCTCGTGATGGAAGACAATGTAGAGCTTCAGGATGGACTTGTGAAAACTATTGTACGGGAGCCCCCAAAGGTGAACAAGATTGTCCAAGGGTAAGCGGTGGATTGGGGGGACCAATCCAACAAGTTTGTTGTGATCTTTCTGCCCCCTCTCCTACGCCTCCAACTGGAGCTCAATGTAAAGCTCAAGGATGGACTTGTGAAACCTATTGTTCAGGAGCGCCTAAAGGGAACCAAGATTGTCCAAAAGTCAACACAGGATATGGACTGGCTCAACAAACTTGTTGTGATCTTGCTGCACCATCTCCCACCCCTCCAACAGGTGCACAATGTAGCGCATTAGGAGGGACTTGTGTATTAAATTGCCTAGGAGATCCTAAGGGAACCCAAGACTGTCCACCGACCAACACAGGATATGGGGGAGAGCAACCACAAACTTGTTGCGTCGCTACTACTCCTGCTAATCCTTTAGACTTTGAAATTCCAGGTGTGGGGTGCGGAGTGCCAAACGATACGACAGGAGCAAATAAATGTTGTCAGACTACTAAACCAAACTGCAATTTTGGGGTAATGGAAGTACTTCAGGTTATACCTGGAATTGGTGATTGGATAAGAGGAGCTAAAGCTCAATGCGAAAGTCTAGGTGAATTTCAAGAAAAATACGGCAAGCTAAAATGTTTATACGGTCAGGAAAAGTATGATGCTGCTGGTAATTGTGGTTGCGTTACAGAAGCCACAAGCAGTGCAATTCCTGAAATTAGAGAGATGTGTAAAAAATATCTTGGGACGTCTAACCCCAAAGAGTTTGAGGCATGTGATAAATGTGCCGCTACTGGTTTTTATACAGGCATAGGCTGTATACCGCTTACGCTAGGGGGTTTTACCAGCTTTGTATTCAGTTTTGGCATTGGTTTAGGCGGAATCATTGCTCTACTTTGTATTATTTACTCGGCGTTCGTCATGCAGACCTCAGGTGGTAATCCTGAAAGGATCAAAAAAGCCCAAGAGAACTTGACTTCGTGCATCATGGGATTAATGCTGATAATCTTTGCCATTTTTATATTGAGGGTAATAGGTGTAAATATTTTAAAGATACATGGGTTTGGATAAAGTTATTGTGTTGATTTTTTCCCTCCTGGCAATGTTAATCCTATTTTTTCTCCAGCCGCTTGCAATGCCCCTAAACCTAATCTCATACTTCCCAGCTGACCAAGTAAACCAAGTCCGCCGCCTGCGGCAGTTCCAGCCCCGGCAAAGAATGTTCCAAGTCCTGCCGTATCCAATAGTCCAGGTTTAGGTACAAATAGTTGTTTTACGGCTTTTACTAAATCCGGCGTTAAAAATAAAATAGCCATTGCTACGATTAGACTAAAGTCGCTAGGATCGATACTTCCCATAAAGGGAAACTGGATAAGAGATTCAGCAGTTGTAGGCCCAGAGTATATAGCGTTTGTGATAAGATTTACCAACATAAATATTGCAACCATGGTGGGGAAGACTATAAGTTCGGAAATAAGATTTTTTAACCAGCTCGAAAAAGCCGACTGGCCCGGGACTGCTTCTAAAAGCAAATAAAGTGGGGAAATGATTATGGTCAAAAGTATTTTTATATAGGCAGATATTATAAGAAATATCAGCCTAAAAAAGATCAGTAGAATCGTAAAAAAAATTAGCAGACCAAGAAGAAAGGGAACAACAACTGTACCTCCTATGACTATACCAATAATTAAACCGACAATATTAAGTGGCGCTTTTATTAGTTCGCCTAAACCTTCCCACTGGAATCCAAATCCGAGAAGGGTTGCTATACCTTCAAGATGGAAGGCGTCAATGATATTTTTAAAGAAAGTTTTTTGCGTTAGCCAGGGATAAACAAAAACTACTCCGATAATACTTCCAATAATACGTACGACTGCGCCAATTTGAGGCACTATATTAAGCAAAGCGTTGGGAAGGTCAAATAGTACTCTGAAAATATTGTTACCCGTACCCGCGGTGAAAGTGAAGAATAAATCATGAGGAGCTGCCCGGAGATAAACGCGCTGTTTATCGGCTATCTGGGCTGGATTTAAGCCTCCTGCTGGACCAATAATCGAAACTATAAGAATTATTGCTATGTACATAAGATCGATCAGGAATCCGGCAATCGCAAAGGAAAAAGTAATTAAAATAAGAGAAATCACGATTTTAGGCAGAGAATTTTCCACAGAAATAACAGTTTGAGGATTGAGCTTCATACTGAACATGATCATGAAACCGATTGTGATCAATACCAAAACAATCACTAGATAGGCGACGTTTCTGAAAGCATTCCATATTTTGGCAAAGGGCTTAATAGCGCCAAAACCTATGCCCTCGGCGGCGTAAGTTTTTGGAATAAAACCGGCATCTTGCAGTCCGTTGTAGGCCCACCAGACGCCAGAGGCAGGAGGATTAGTATAGGGAAGAATAATCAGTTTGCTTAAAAAACCGAAAGTACTTTTATTAAAATTCTTATCCCCGTCTGACGGATTGTTCGTGCAGGCTTCACCGACCAAGCCGCACATTGTTAATCGATACAAAGCAATGGTTAGTTTTCCCTCTTTAGTTTTTTTGAGTTTTGGATCGTTTAATACTTTATAGATCTCCACCCGATTTTTTTTGACGGGATCTTGCGTGATTTTCGGTTTATCTTTGTTGATGAAATGAATAAAGAGAGAGATGATAATAAAGTAAACTACAATTACTAGAAAAATCTTTTTTCCTATATTGATTAGTTTCTTTAACCCGGCAAGGTAAAATGGAAGCATAAATTCATTTAAGCAGAAAAATCAAGTAGTGTCAATTATTCAGCTTAATCCAAAGTTATTTTATTACCCAAACAACTTCATACTGATTGGTATTGATTCCGATATTTTTCAGCTGTGTCAACACCTCGTTTTTAATTGCATCTTGTTGGCCAGACAGATAAATATCTGCGATAAATTTTCTTTCATAGATGTCATAATAGACAAAATATTTTTGAGTTCTAAGAGGAAGTTTATCGTACCAAGGATATGTATCATATATCTCTTTGGTCCACCTGCCAAATTCTTTGTCAGACTCGAGCTGTTCTTTTTCGTCCTGGGTGAGTGTCGGTCCTAAATCTTGGATCGTAGGGATGATTATAGTTGGTATAGGTGTTATAGGTGGTTCATTAGGTGGTTTTGAGCGGGACAAAAAGTAATAAACGCTTGCTACAACAACCAAAAACAGGCTAAGAATCAGGATATAGATATATACTTTTTTCATAATGATGGACAACCAAATCCCCTTAAAGAATCGTTAGTAAACGGCGTTCCCTGTATATTCCCACTGTAAACGGGATATCTGGATATTTTTCTGGTGCTATTGGCATCGTATGTTTCTATATAGCCATTATAGCTTGAATCAAGGTTAACAGTCTTGAGGACTGCCGTGTGATTTTTATTCGTTACATGAACACCGGGAGTATATTGGAAGAAAGTCGCACAGCCTGGTTTAACCGTATTTAAAGCCTGTTGACGTTCTCCAGCTGAGGCAAGTTGATAAGTCGGAGGATTGGCGAAGTAATCTATGAATTTTACGCTGTAGGGAATATAGTTGTAGCCAGACGTCGTCATAAAAAATTGTTGCATATTTTTGGTGGCCAGATGTGCACGGGTCAATCCGGTAAGCCCGGCAAGGTTATAAGCATTAATTACAAGGTAAGTACACCAATAAAGGTTGGACGTACTTGTCGCAGGGCTGTAAAAAGCTGTGTATGATCCGTTGGAAGGCGGGTCAGTCAGTCGATTAAAATACCAGGAAGGCGGCCAGATAATATCTTCTCCCTCAAGTTTTTCACTGATGGCGATTGTATTCGTGAGGATATCTCCCAATTTGCCCGCAGGAATCGTAGGAAAAGGTTCGGATGTTGTTTGAGGTGGTGGTCCAGAGGGATTTGGACTGATAGGAAGGGGTGGTTGCGAAGCGGGATTAAAACTAAAGAATATTTTAAGAAGCTCTTGCAGAAAAAAAAGCGGATTTGAATAAGTTGTTTGAGGCGGGTTTTGGGCTGTAACGGGCGGCGGAAGAATAATAAATGAAAGAATTAAAATTAAAACTGTGGTGTTGACAATCAATAAAAATTTCTTCATAATAATATTTATTATGGCTTTATTAGATTTTATTAAAAAACCAAAACAAAAAGCAAGCGCAGTTCCTCAAGGCGCAGTTCAAAACAATACAACTACTCAAACCCACGTAGTTGAGACGACCCAGACGACTCAATCCACTGGGCCACAAACGTATTCTGGCATCGGTGCTCCTCCTCAGCATCATGTTGAAAGTTCGCAAACGACGGTAGCGAAAACTACAGCTGCGACTCCAGGTGCCCCAACTGCTTCGGCAAATTTGTCCAGCGAGGAAAAAAAACGAGAGGAGATTGACCTTATGACACACCTGACCCAGAGATCCAACCGAGTATTTCTCTCCGCTCAAAACAAAGCGAGGGAATTGAAATTAGACTTTGTCGACAGTGAGCATTTACTACATGGGCTTTTGTCAGATAGCGAAATCTACAATCTTTTCATCGAGTTTAAGATTCACCCCCAACTTATAGAGGAAGAATTAAAAAAGATTTACAAAAACGGAGCAAGCCAGAAGATGCCTCAGCTATCACCCCGAGTCAAACGTATTCTAGGTCTGTCCCTCACAGTTGCCAGGAAGCTTCGTTTTGAGTTTATATCGCCGGAACATATTCTCTTGGCTCTATATGAAGAAGGAGAAGGTGCAGGAGCAAAGATATTGACTAAAATGGGACTTAAAAAACAAGACTTAAACAAGAAAATCATCGGCAAAAAAGAAGGGCTTGAAAAACAGGATAAAGAAGCGGATACAAAAAAGAACACAGTTGATCGCTACACAATCGACTTAACGGCAAAAGCCGCGCAAGGGCTTTTGGATCCCGTTGTTGAGAGATCAGATGTTATTGAACGAGTCATACATATTCTTTCCAGAAGAACAAAAAATAACCCAGCTTTAGTCGGAGAAGCCGGCGTTGGTAAGACGGCTGTCGTTGAAGGTCTGGCTCAGAAAATTGTTACAAAGGGCGTACCGGAATCACTCCTCGATAAAAGAGTCTTACAGCTCGACTTGATGAGTATAATAGCCGGAGCTTCTCATAGAGGTGAGTTTGAAGAAAGAATGAAAGAATTGATTGAACAGGTACAGGCGAGTAAAGGACAGATAATTCTCTTTATTGACGAGATTCATAATATTGTGGGCGCAGGTGCGTCGGGTGAAAATGCTCTTGACGCTTCCAATTTCCTTAAACCGGCTTTAGCCCGAGGCGAACTGCAGCTTATTGGTGCGACCACGCTTACAGAATATCGAAAATACATAGAAAGAGATCCGGCTTTAGAGCGAAGATTTCAACCTGTTTTGGTTCAAGAGCCGACGATCGAACAAGCTATAAAAATGCTTAAAGCGATAAAGGATAAATATGAAGCGTTTCACCGCGTAAAGATTCCTGATGATGTGGTCGAAGCAGCGGTAAAATTCTCAAAGAGGTACGTAGGAGATCGGTTTTTACCCGATAAGGCAGTTGATCTTATTGACGAAGCAGCCTCGGCGGTTCGCTTACCGCTCATATCTCTTCCCGAAGTAATCAAATCTATTGAGACGCGGATAGCTGAATTAAATCAAGAGCTTCAGGAAGGGGAGAAACTGGGTGATAGAGTTAAGGTGCGGATTCTTCGATCTAAAATCGATGAGATAGAATCCACTCTAAAAGAGAAAAGGGGAGAATACGATATGAGAAAAGCTCAAACGACTTCAGCCGTTAGCGTTGATATTATAAAAGATATCGTTTCACGCTGGACGGGTATCCCAATCTCAAAAATCACCGAGTCAGAGCTTGAGCGTTTGGCACAGCTTGAGAAAATCATGCATCAACGACTCATTGACCAGAATATAGCTGTGACTTCGGTAGCCGCAGCTGTAAGGCGAGGAAGAGCAGGATTAAAATCTACGCAAAGACCGATTGGCAGTTTTGTCTTTTTAGGTCCAACCGGTGTTGGAAAAACAGAGCTTGCAAAAACTTTAGCCGAAGTTTTATTTGGCCAGGAAGAAGCAATGATACGATTTGACATGACAGAATATATGGAGAGGCATGAAGTGGCGAAGCTTCTTGGCGCGCCTCCCGGATATGTTGGATATGAAGAGGGAGGAAAACTGACAGAGGTAGTAAGAAGAAAGCCTTATTCGGTGGTTCTTTTTGACGAAGTAGAAAAAGCCCATCCGGATATTTTCAATATTCTTCTACAGATTCTTGACGATGGAAGGCTGACTGATAATAAAGGTCATGTTATTTCGTTTAAAAACACAGTAGTCATCTGCACGTCAAATATTGGTACGCAGATGATTCAAGATGAGCTTTTAAAGAGTGGGAAAATAGAGATAGAAGAGCCGCCATTTTTGTCCACCTACACATTCTCACCAAGAGGTAGAGAAATATTGACGATTGGCACGAAGTATTTTGAAAGGGAAAAAGCAGTTGACAGTTGGAAGGAGGGAGTGCTTTTAGATTATTTTGCAGGCCAAGAAATAAAGCAGGATCAGTCAAAGGTTGACCAGCCTCTAACCGTAGAATCTTCGACCAAAGGTCGATCCACCGCTGGTGGAGACTTTCCCGTTCAGGGTTTTGCTACCCACACAATTTCTTTTAGAGGTGAAGAGCTTATAACAAAAGGTAATACGGTGTTTGTAAGAACTTCAACAACTGCAAAAATTTGGAAAACCACCACATTAATAGATTATTTTAAGGACGGAATTGTTGTTAATGCTCTTCCTGATGCACCAGAAGAGCAGCTTCCCACCGCAAGATTAAAGACTCACGCCTTTACGCCGGACGAGAGAGAAGTAGTGACATATAAAGACCGTTATTGGGTAAGAAAGGAAGGAATGAACGATTGGCAGACTGGTCATTTGAAGGATTATTTTACCGGAGCAGAAATCCAAGAGGCAGATCTTCAGAAAGCAACTAAACAGGATCTAACTCCCCCTAAGGGGAGTCAAAAAGCCGCTAAGCAGGAGCAAAATGGTGTAAAAAGCGATGTCAAAAAAACCAATAAATTCTTTCCTACAGCCTATTGGGATATCCATACTTTCTCACCCTCAGGTAAAGAAATAATAATCTTAGGAGATACTGCTTGGTTTAGGAATGAAAGAAAAAATATATGGCAAACCCAATCGCTTAATGAATATTTTGGCAAAGATTTTCCGCTTGAAAAAGAACTTGAGGAGAAAAGAAAGGTTGATGAAGAAATTGATAAAAAGAAATACGATCTTATAAAAAGTAAAGTCACGGCAGAACTCCGTAAATTCTTTAGACCTGAACTTCTCAATAGATTCGATGAAGTTATCATCTTTGAACCTCTCAAGTTCACTCACATGATAAAGATAGTTCAATTGCAGCTTAAGGGCTTGGCAAAGTTGTTAGAAGATCAAGATATAGGATTTATCTATACAGATTCGGCCGTAAAAGAGATAGTGAGGGAAGGATTTGATCCTATATATGGGGCGAGACCGTTAAGGAGAGCGATTCAAAAGGTTATTGAAAATCCCATCTCCACGCTTATCATTGAAAAAAAAGTTAAAGCAGGAAATCAGATACAGGTCGATTTTGACGGGGAGAGCTTTATCTTTAATATAGAAAAAGTGGAGTTAGTGCCAGAAGAGATGCTAAAAAAGCGGACAATAAAGAACTTCTTATGCGAAGCTTGTGGCAATCATTTTATGACTTCAGTCGTGAAAAATTCTACGGTCATCTGCAGCCGATGTGCCTCAACCAAAGTCCAAGAAGTGATAGAGTCACCTAAGGTTATACCTCTGGACGAAAAATCTTCTACAACCGATAAGGATGGAAAGCCCTCCAACGCTTCCGCTTCGGAAGGTGAAGAAGATAAGAATAAGTTGTCTAACGATGGAAAGTTAAGCGGGGACAAAAACCTTGACGGAAGACAAAAATCGCAGACAAATTTCCCGGCAACCCATGCATAATAAATGGATAATAGATATTTAGCACAGCAAATCTGTATTGGTGGACAATGCGTGACTGGGGTTCTTGACCCTAAGATTCAAACTTTGGGAGACTTAGTCAATAGAGTCATACAGTTTCTTATTCCTCTTGCAGCTGTAATCCTTTTGGTGGTTTTCATCTGGGGCGGGTATGATTATATGATGTCTCAAGGAAGCCCAGAAAAAGTAAAATCTGCTCAGGCAAAGATTACGACTGGAATTATTGGTTTGATTCTTCTTCTTATCTCCTTTGTGTTGGTGAAGCTGATCAGTTCAATTTTTGGTTTGGGAGGAGGGATAATTTGATACTAGAGTGCCAATTCGTTCTCCTTTGATTATTCGCTCCAGATTTTCTTGACGGTCGAAATTAAAGACTACAATTGGCATTTGTTTACTTTGGCAAAGAGCAAAGGCAGTATTATCCATAATTTTTAGCCCTTTTTCTAAAGCAGTTTGATAATCAACCCGCTCTAATTTTTTGGCATTAGGGTATTTCTCGGGATCTCTGTCATAGATTGCATCAACATTGGAAGCTTTAAGAAGGACATTGCACTTAAGTTCTATAGCTCGCAGAGCCGCGGCTGAGTCGGTAGTAAAGTAAGGATTGCCCGTTCCTCCAGCTAAAATTACTGTTCTACCTTTTTCCATGTGTCTCAATGCTCTTCTTCGGATGAATAGCTCACAGACAGTTGGAATCGATATTGACGACATCACTCTTGTGGTGTCGCCTAGTCTTTCCATTTCTTCTTGAAGAGCCAAAGCGTTCATTATTGTTCCCAACATGCCGATCTGATCAGCGACTACGTGATCGACCGCTGTTCCTTCGATGTATCTTCCTCTAAAGAGATTTCCTGCCCCAACTACTATAGCCATCTCTACTCCGGTGTTTTTATGAACTTTTCTAATGACAGAAGCTACTTTATTTACCGTTTTAAAGTCCAACCCCTGTTTTTCTTTTCCGAAGACCTCGCCTGAAACCTTAAGTAAAACTCTTTTATATGCCATCGATTTGTCTTTCCTCATAAGAAGTATTGTATCATATCTATTATGCTTTTAAAGCAAATTATTTTGAAAAATTTTCGTAATTTTGGAGACGAAAAGTTTAACTTCAACCCTTTTCTTACCATAATAATTGGTGAAAATGCCAAGGGTAAAACAAACCTGCTTGAGGGGATATTTTTGATTGTTTACGGCGAAGGATTTAGAGAGAGCAAAGAAGAGGAGCTGATAAGATTTGAACAAGACCAGTCAGATGTGCAGGGAATTTTTGCAAGCGGAGACGAAGACTTTCTATTCCAGATCGGTATAAAGAAAAGCGGTAGGGGAGTAGACAAAATTTTTTCTCTGAATAAGTCGAGAAGAAAGTATTTTCAATATCAAAGAGAGACAGCCAAAGCTATTCTATTTTCTCCCGAACAGATAGAGATAATGAACGGGCCTCCAGAAAAAAGAAGAAGATATTTTGACACTCTTCTTGGATCCTTTGATCTGGTATATAAAAAGAAACTTAGGAATTATGAAAACGCCTTAAGGAGAAGGAATAAAATACTGCAAACCTATAAAAATGAAGCAGATCTGCTTGAGGAGTTAAAATTTTGGAATACATATCTTGAGGAGAATGCTGGCTATTTGGTACAGAAGAGACAAGATTATATTGATTTCTTAAATGAGCATAATAAAATTAACAGTAAAGAATTTTCAATAGAGTATCTAAAAAGTGAACTCAATAAAAAACGCCTGGAGGAAAATTTCGAACTCGAGAAAAGGTATAGAAGGACCGTAATTGGTCCGCAGAAAGACGACTTTCAGCTCAGCCAAAAAGATGAATCTTTAAAAAATCTTCATCATTTCGGTTCAAGAAGCGAGCAGCGACTGGGAGTTTTTTGGTTGAAGCTTAATGAGATCAAATTTCTTGAGGAGGCGTTTAAAACTAAGCCGCTTCTTCTGCTTGATGATATATTTTCAGAGTTGGATGTGAAAAATAAAAAATTAGTTATTGATTTGGTGAAGAAATATCAAACTGTAGTCACCACGACCGAAATAGAGCTATTAGAATTAGCCGATGTGCCAAAAAGTATAATAAAGTTATAGATTTATATTATTGCCAAGCTTTATTTCTAACCTCGTAGGTTAGAGTTAGATTGTGGAGAGAAGCCAATAATAGATAATTTTTGCTAAAATTAGTAAATCTTTAGAGTCTGGAGGGTTGGCCGAGCGGTTTAAGGCGCGAGTCTCGAAAACTCGTGGGCTTTTTGTCCTCACAGGTTCGAATCCTGTACCCTCCGCTCTGGTAGAAGCGTAACAAAAACGGCTGGTATTTAATCAAATAAGAGCGGTAAATCAATCCGCTCTTTTTTTGTTT
>MFZO01000045.1 GCA_001788015.1 Candidatus Roizmanbacteria bacterium RIFCSPHIGHO2_02_FULL_38_11
TTCCGTAGAAATGGGGTCCGTGTCTCAGTACCCCTCTGGCTGGACACCCTCTCAGGCCAGCTACCCGTCATAGGCTTGGTAGGCCGTTACCCTCCCAACTACCTGATAGGCCGCAGGACCATCTCGAAACGACCAGTTACGGTCTTTACCCCGCCAAAGGCGGGGACTATAGAATATTACCCCATCTTTCGATGGGCTATCTCCTATTTTGAGGTAGGTTCCTACGTGTTACTCAGCCGTCCGCCGCTTTATCCCAACTTGCGTCGGGACATCGCTCGACTTGCATATCTCAGGCACGCCGCCAACGTTCATCCTGAGCCAGGATCAAACTCTTAAAAAAAGATCCCGCCAAAGGCGGGATAAAAATACCTAACCCGTTTACTAGACTAAATACTGATTGTTAAAGTGCAATAAAATCCAGTCTCATTGTATTAAAATAAGCTTGTTTTGTCAAACCTAAATTTTAGGCATTGATAGTTTGACTAAATCTTGATAATTGTTGCTCAATTTTAAAAGCCCCTTGATCACTGCATCATCCGGATTAGCTGTTACAACTACATCAATTTTTAGCTCGCTGGATAGGAAGTGATCGATACCTTCAACGTTTGCCAAACCCCCCATCATAGTAATTCCCCTTTCAAAAACTTCGTCGACTACTTCCGGTGGAGATATCTCGATTAGTTCTTTTACACTGTCAACAATCTGAGACATATTACTAAATAGCGCTTCCTTAACATCTGACGATTTCATTCTCACCGATTTTGGCAATCCATTTTCTAGAGATTTCCCCCTTACTGTAAAAGTTTTATTCTGATCGTTAAAATTGAGTAAGTAAATTTTTAGGTGCTCGCAGGTGGCTTCGCCTAAAACGATCCCGTACTTAAGATATGCATAATTAGCCAACGTATGGTTCATCCCGTCTCCTCCTATTTTAAGCGTTTTTTCTGCAACAATTCCTCCACCGCTCACGATACTCAATTCGGTTAGGCCGCCACCGGCATCAATGAGAAGATGTGGATGGTGGTAGAAAATATTGATTCCTGAACCGATGGCAGCAGCGATAGGTTTTTCAATTAAAAATAAGGAAGAAAATCCTACCTTAAGAAGCACTTCTTCTACGGCTTTTTGTTCGATCTCGGTAGCGCTAAATGGGACTGAAGCAATCGCGCGAAGTTGTGGTTTAATGATGGCAAATTTTTTAAAGTAAACGTTTATGGCCCTTTGCATAAATGTGTGAAGCAAAGCGACTTCAGCGTCAAAATCAGAAATTACACCACTTATTACTGGACGAATTATTTTGACAAATTCTGGTGTTTTTCCCACAATGGTTTTTGCCTCGCTGCCAAAAAAAATATATTCTTTATTTGACGCATTTAGACCAACGTAGGTTGGTTCGCTTAGTACTTTACCTTTATCTTTAACCGCTATTCTTGTGTTGCTTGTCCCAAGATCGAAGCAAATATCAAACGGCGACAAAAAAGGGAGATTGAATTTTTTTAACGATTGGATAAAATTAAACATTTGGTTTATTTAAGAATATGATCGAAAAAATACTACGCATTCACTACTACCTGCTTTTTTTTATAACTCCTCTTGTGATGACGTCTTTTACATCAGAACTTTTTGAGTATAACAAAATGATGTTTATCTATCTGATCACGCTGGGGATCATATTTTTCTGGTTGCTTAAGATGATTCTGTATAAGAAAATTATAATAAAAAAAACTCCTCTTGATGTCACCATTTTATTTTTTCTTGGAACCCAGATACTGTCCACAGTTTTTTCGATAGATCCTCATACTTCTTTCTTTGGTTATTATGGAAGATTTAACGGCGGTTTAATCTCGATTCTTTCATTCATCATACTTTATTACGGTTTTGTATCAACTTTTAATTCTTTATCCGAAGCAACTCGACTAGTCTCCTCAATCCTAAAGATATCCTTAATTTCCTCATTTGTCGTCATGCTTTGGGCCATCCCTGGAAAATTAGGTCACGATCTTTCTTGCCTTTTATTCTTGGGCCAGTTTAACAATAGCTGTTGGACAGATCAATTTCGACCCGCTGAGCGAATCTTTTCAACCTTGGGCCAACCTAACTGGTTAGGAGCTTACTTGACTGTAAATTTTTTTATTGGATTATATTTTTTATTTAGGAATAGATTCCTAAAAAGATCATCCCTTATTCATTTTGGCTACCTTTTTCTTAATTTTTCCAGCGTCTTATTTACACGTTCGAGATCAGCCCTTCTGTCGGTTGTCGTAGGATTGATCGCCTTTGCCATATTTGCCTTTCTTAAAAATAAAGATTTTTTAGATCATCAATATAAAAAGATGCTGATTCTTCTTCTTGGGATATTTGTTTCAATTGCGTTGTTCAAAACTGGCATAGAAAAGATCGATCGATTTTTATCAATTTCTAACTACTACAAAGCCACAAAATCAACCTGGAAGGTTAAAAATGGTCTGACACAGCAATCTGAAAACACACAAAATTCGACAAAATTAGAAACATCCGGTGTAACTAATTCATCTGATATCAGAAAGATTGTTTGGAAAGGCGCCCTTGATTTAGGTCTTAAATACCCTCTATTTGGCACAGGTGTTGAAACTTTCGCCTACAGTTATTATTTCGTTCGGCCAAAAGAGCATAATCTGACTTCCGAATGGGATTTTCTTT
This sequence comes from Candidatus Roizmanbacteria bacterium RIFCSPHIGHO2_02_FULL_38_11, assembly GCA_001788015.1. GTDB lineage: Bacteria > Patescibacteriota > Microgenomatia > UBA1406 > GWC2-37-13 > 2-01-FULL-40-13. The sequence continues at coordinate 2,680 of MFZO01000045.1, forward strand.
ATAACAAAGCGCATAATGAATACCTTAACTATTTTGCAACAACAGGGCTATTCGGTTTAAGCTCCTATTTAGTTTTTATAATTTCTGTTTTTATTTATAGCTGGATTAAGCTCAAAACTCAAAGCTCAAAACTCAAAGCTGCAACTCAAAACTTAAAAATTAAAAAAGATTTAGGGATTTCAGATTTGGATTTGAGTTTTGACATTTTATATTTGAGTTTACTTATAGCTTGGGTTACAATCCTCATCACCAATTTTTTTGGATTCTCAACAACGACGATAAATCTGTTTTTTTATCTCATCCCAGCTTTTTTAGTTGTCATATCATCTGATCAACAATTAACAATTAAAAATCAACAGTTTTCTATTTCTCGACTATCTTGGTTACAAAACATCATGGCGTTAACTTTGTTATTGGTTATTTGTTATTTGTTATTTGGTTTAACAAAGTATTATCTTGCTGATATAAAGTATGCCCGGGGAGATAGTTTTTCCAAAATAGGAGAGTATCAAAAAGCAGCCCAGCTATTAAATGACGCAAATAACTTAAAATACGAGCATGTTTATGAGGATAAGCTTTCCTATGTTTTGGCAAATATAGCCTTTATAGCTTCTTATCAGAAAGAAAACGATCTAGCAAAAAAAATGGTTCAAACCTCTGACGAATTAAATCGCAGAACCCTTAAAGCTTCAGGAAAAAACGTGCTGTATTGGAAAACAAGAGCAAAAAATTATTATCTATTTTATCAAATTACGCTCAATGCAAAGGAGTTGATGGTTGCAATCGGCGCCTTACAGGAAGCAAAGAAGTATTCTCCCACTGACCCAAAAATACCTTACAGTTTAGCTATTTTTTATTCTTTATTGGAAGAGGAAACAAAAGAAGCAAATAAAAAGTTAGAATTTCAACAAAGATCCTTACTAGAGATAGAAAAATCGATAGAGTTGAAACCTGATTATCGTGACGGATATTTTCTCAAGGGTCAGTTTTTGAGCAAAGCCGGAAGAAAAAACGAGGCCAGAAAAGTTTTCAATTATGTCCTTCAATACTTGAATCCGAACGATGACGAAGTAAAGAAGGAATTGGACTCGCTATGATGTTAGGGTAAAGTATTTGTGCTTGATACTCCATACCTGCATTGGCTACATCGTCCCACCCCGCATATCTGTCCGTATCCGTCCTGATTGACTCCAGGACCCCCGTCGTTAGGATTTTCAATACATGCATATAGCTTATAATATGTACCGTCCGAATCATATACGTACGCGTCACCGCCTGGATCGGTGGGCAGCTTTTGCATATATTGGGCCGTTGCACAGCCTGATGGATGGCAAAATGGATCGGGAATCGTTCCTGCAGGGTAGCTACCCATGTCTTGATAATATGTTTCTAACGCTTTTTGGATGCTTTGAAGATCAGACTTTCTGCGCACGTCTCTCCCCGATTTTAACGAATTATAATACTGTCCAATTCCTCCAACAGCCAGAAGAGACAATATAGCTATTACAATCAATAGCTCTATCAGAGTAAAGGAAGACTTCTTATTTAGAGACAAAAATAACAGTCGTTTGGTGCGGTTGAGCATGTTCCAGGATCAAGTGTGGTGCAGGCGTTATCAAGATATTTTGTACTTGGATCAGAATCGTATGCTTTTGATATTGGATTAAAAGACACATTGAAGCTTGTACCGCTTGCACCTAATACAACATTGACAACAGAACTGATATTAGCAGGGGGATTGGATTTTAACTCACCGGTATTGACCAACTGATTTAACACAGTTGAACCGCAGCCCGCGTCCAATAGGTATGCCGTACTTGGATCACAACCAGCCACAAATGTGCATCCTCCGGCAGGACTGGTTGATTCACACCAGGGAAAATAAAGTTTAGACGCGTAATATCTATCAAGAGCGCTTTTTATATCTCCAGAACTACTTAAAACGGTTGCGTCTGTGGCTCTTCTTATTTGTTCAACTGGATCTAAAGCTATTAAAATACCAACAGCCAGGATTCCTAATATGGCTATGACTATTAGAAGTTCAACCAAAGTAAAAGCTTTTTTCATATTGTATTTTAAAGTCTTTTTATACTAATTATTAATTTAACAGTATTGTTTTTTTTTAGTCAAGTGCATTTAAAACATCAACGTCACAACAGCTAAAAGATTTCTCGCTTATACCTTCGCCAGCTACAGTCTTGCACCTGGCCTCGGGATGAAATGAACAAACTCATTTCATTTAAAAGACGATGTTAAGCTATAAATAGGTGTGATAATCGAAAAGACTAGAAAACCAACGCCGACACCCAATACGACCAAGATCATCGGTTCGATTAGGGTCGTCATTGCTTTTATCGCTAGTTCAGAATCGATCTCAAAATATCTAGATACTCTAAAAAGAGTATTGTCCAGATGTCCCGTTTCTTCTCCGACCAGAGTCATTTGGACAAGAATTGGAGGAAAAATTTCTGACTGTTTCATGGCCATTCCCAGAGATGTTCCTTTTTCCACCTGTTTTCTTATGTTTTCAAACGCCCTTTTATAGACGATGTTAGGCGAGGAATCTATAATAATACTCAGAGCCTCCATGAGTGAGACTCCTGATGAAACAAGAATTGACAGAGTACGAGTTGAATCAACCAGCGTTGCCATTCTAACCACGTTTCCTATGATTGGGAGTTTAAGTAATAATGAATCGATAAAAAGTTTTCCTGTTTTAGTTTTGAAATATTTATACAAAAACGCCAAGAGAAAAGTTATGCCAACCAACAGTATAGGCCAAAATTTATTAAAAAAGGTTGATACGAGCAACAGCATTCTAGTTGAGAAGGGAAGTTCAATGTCGAACTCCTTGTAGAGTTCCAAAAGTTTTGGTACGACAAACGTCATCATAATAAAAGCTACGATGATAATGCCGCCAATGATGAAAGTGGGGTAAATAAGAGCACCCCGCAGTTTTCCACGAAATGTTCTTTCTTTTTCAAGATTGTCAGAGAGCCTAAGAAGAATATCGCTTAACTTGCCGGACGCTTCACCTGATTTTACAAGAGAGATATAGAGTCTGGGAAAGTATTGCGGATACAACGAAAGGGCTGATGAAAAGTTCTTACCACCCCTTATCTCTTTGTCGAGGTTTTGCAGCAAGCTGGCAAGAGAAGGCTTCGTTAATTGTTTTTTCAAAATGTCTATCGCGTCTATAAGCGTTAGACCCGCGTCAAGCATTATTGCCAGTTGCCTAGTAAAATCAACGACATCGGTGAAACTTACTCTTCTGAAGAAAAAATTAAAGAACTTTAATGTTGACAGATCGATCCTCCAAACAGCAACCGGAAAGTAATCGCTGGTTCTTAAAAATCTTAATACAGCCTCTTGACTCTCCGCTTGTATTTGATTTACAACTACTTTACCTTCTTTGACAGCTTTGTATTTAAATAACATATTTTCTGCTTGTCATCCTGAACTCGTTTCAGGATCTGATTTTAATGGGATCCCGAAATAAATTCGGGATGACTCGCAATTTTGGTGAATGCGAGTCATTTTAAAAGCTTCTTCATCTCGTTTGTTCTAATTGCATAAGATAGAGCTGATTCCTTTGAGATAAGACTTTTTTCGTACATATGAAGCAAGTATTTTTCAAAAAGATACAGACCTTGCTCTTCTTCTGTTTCTAAAATATTATCCAGTATGTGCGTTCTCCCTTCTCGAATTACTGCAGCAACAGACGGGATATTAAGCAAGATTTCCACTGCAGGAAGGCGCTTACTTCTATCTAGGGAGGGGAGGAGTCGCTGCGCTATCACTGCCTTTAAGACTGAGGATAGCTGTGAACGTATTTGATTCTGCTGATTTGCTGGAAAGACATCAATGACACGGTTTATAGTCTCAGACGTGGAACCGGTATGCAGCGTAGAGAAGACAAGATGACCCGTTTCTGCGATGGTGAGAGCAGACTGTATAGTTTCATAATCCCTCATTTCGCCAAGGAGAACAACATCGGGATCTTCTCTAAGAGCTGATCTTAATGCTATATTCCATGAGTGAGTATCTTGATGGAGTTCTCTTTGGGAGATAATCGATTTTGAAGTAGGATAAACATATTCAATAGGATCTTCTATGGTTATGATGTGTTTTGCGAATCTATGATTGATCTCATCGATAATCGCGGCTAATGTCGTCGATTTGCCTTCCCCGGTAGGTCCGGTTATCAAAACCAATCCCTGATTAATTTCGGTGAATTGATGGAATTGCTTTGGTAAGTTTAATTCCTCTATTGTTTTAATCTTGTACCCTATCAGTCGAAAGGCAGCGGCAAGTCTATTCTTTGCGTAATATATATTTGTTCGGAATCGGTTATTTTTATATTCATAGCCAAGGTCGATTTCTTTATTGGCAAAGAGATTTTCTTTTTGTTCTTCGTTAAGAATAGAGACTACAAGTTTTTCTACATCTTCCTGTGCTAACGTACCTGCTGATCTAACATAGTAGAGCTCGTTATTTATTCTGATCGTCGGATAATAGTTCGGGATAAGGTGAAGATCGGAAGCCTGTTTTTCAATTGTTAAGTCGAAAAGGTGAAAAATATCCATATTATATTTCTGCTACTCTAAGTATTTCCTCCACCGTTGTCATACCATCAAGCGCTTTGAGATAACCGTCCTGCTTTATTGTAATCATTCCCTCTTTTTTTGCCTGTTCGTTGATTTCTTTGCTTGAAGCTTGCTTTAAGATCATTGTATTGATAGAGTGAGAAATTTTCAAGACCTCGAATATAGCCATTCGTCCAAGGTAGCCTGTCTGATTGCATTCGTCGCACCCCTCCCCCTTTGTAAGCTGAATGGGTTTATCCTCAGTATATGGTTTAGGCAGCAATGATCCAAGAACAAGTTTTATATTTTTTTGCAATTCTTCAGATGGTTCATATATCCTTTTACAGTAATGGCATATTTTCCTTACAATTCTTTGTGCTAGCGAGGCATTGAGTACGGAAGCAATAAGGAATGGTTCCCCACCTAAATCGATTAGTCTTGGGATTGCGGTTGCTGCGTCATTAGTATGAAGGGTTGAGAAAACAAGGTGTCCGGTAAGGGCAGCCTGGATTGTAAGTTGAGTTGTATCCTTATCTCGTATCTCGCCCACAAGGATGATGTTTGGATCTTGCCGCAAAAAAGCCCTCAAACCCGTAGCAAATGTGAGTCCTGCCTGGATGTTGATTTGAACTTGGTTGATTCCGGGAATTTTATATTCAACTGGATCTTCCAACGTCAATATATTCACTGAAGGTTTATTTAACATTGATAGGATAGAATAAAGTGTAGTTGTTTTACCCGATCCTGTCGGACCGGTGACGAGTACAATTCCGTACGTTTTTAAAATGGACTCTTCCAAATTCTTTAGCGGTGAACCCCTCAAACCAAGTTCGTTCAAGGATGGCATGCCGCCGGTTTTTTTTAAAAGCCGTAATACAACTTTTTCTCCATTAACAGTAGGTAATGTAGATATGCGCAGATCGTCTTCTTCTTCGCCCATCTTAAAATAAAATCGGCCATCCTGCGGGATTCTCTTTTCATCAATTTTCATCTCCGAGAGTATTTTGATCCTTGAGACAATGGCATCGTGTATTCCTCTCGGCAGAGTTAGTTTATCCTGTAAGATACCGTCTACTCGATAGCGAACCCTAGTTCTTAGTTCCTCGGGTTCGATATGAATATCAGACGCTCGGCTCTTGACTGCAAATTCCAAAATAGTGCTGACTATCTTCGAGATGGGAGCTTCCTTAATCACGGCGCCTGCGCTTTGAGGTTGCTTGATGAGGTGGGTTGCCTGTGCTTCTTTGAGCGCCTCTTTTATTTCCGGAGTCAGACTTTGAGAATAAGCAAGATCAATGGTTTTCCTAATATCGTCAGCATATCCTAAGGCTAGGATAATTTTTTTCCCAGTTTTTCTAGAAAGAAAGTCAGAAACAGAAATATCAAAAGGATCAGTTGTTGCGATTGTGATCGTTTCTGTTTGACCGTCATATCTGACCGGGACAATATTATATTTTCGAGCCATGAACTCCGAGACAAAACCAAGCGCCTGCGGGTCGACGGCAGAAGTTGCAATATCGACATATGTCACTTTCAAAAGGCTGGAGATTGTCGAGAGAATATCTTTCTTATCTAGCGTCGTATGCTTGAAGAGATATTGGTCTATCGGAATATTATTTTTGATACTCTCATATTCAATGCTCTCGGCTTTTTTATGGTCTAATATCCCTTTTTGTTCCAAAAGTTGAAGGACATATCTTGGGTTGAGGTTCATATTTTCAATATAAGTGGTTTTTTGCTAAAATGCAAGTACCGTGCTACCCATTATTTTGGTTTCAAAAAGGAAAAAAGACGCTGATGATTTCCTGCAGAAGTTCATAAAAGAAAATAGGATAGCTAAGGAAAGTATTTATACGATTTTTCCTTTAAAAAAGGAAATCTTGATTTCGCAGGTGAGAGAGATAAAAAAAGAATTAGCTATCGCCGTACCTTTTTCACGACTGTTTATTTTCTATGCTTTTGACAGTGCTACTTCGGAAGCGCAAAACGCCCTTCTTAAATCGTTAGAAGAAAGTACTGTAAAAAATCAGTTCGTTCTTGTTACGGAAAATGAACATTCAGTTTTACCAACGCTGAATTCGCGTGCCAAAATTATCAGACTTAAAGATAAAAATAGGCTTGACGTCAAATTCGATGTTTTGAATACAAATCTTTTAGAAAATATTGTGCGGTCGACTAATTACCTATTTTTATCGGATAAACAATTAACCGGAATGCAAAAAGACGACGCCAAAAGTTTTATTGAAATGGTGATAAAGTATTATCGACTTAAATTAGCAAATGACCCTGTATTTACAAAAATAATTAAAAAAGCATTATACTTTAGGACTCTTTTAGAAAGTAATAATTTAAACCCACAACTTACCTGCGACAATCTATTGATTTTCATAAATAAAGCATTTAAGATGAAAGAATGAAAGAGAGCTTTACGCTTCTTGAACTTCTTGTAGTCATCGGGATAATCGGTATGTTGGCTGCATTGTCTCTGCCTAATTTTATGTCAGCAAGGGAAAGAGCTCGAGACGCTCAAAGAAAAAACGATCTAAAGCAGATTCAGAGCGCACTTGAATTATATAAGCAAGACCAAACTCCGCCCAGTTTTATTGCCGAAGGCGCCGGAAACACCTTTCCGAATACGGGATCAAGTTGGGTGGAAGGTTTAAATACTTATATGAATAAAGTGCCTGGTGATCCTGCAGCGCCATATTATTATCTTCCAGACAATTCAACACTAACTTTTACGCTGGCGGCCTGTCTTGAAAATGCAGCCGACCCGGAAGGACAGGCGTGTCCAGGCGGTTTTGCATGTACGTCAGGTTTGTGTTACATTGTAATCGAACCATGAGAAAAAATTTTCAATTTTCAATTTTCAATTTTCAATTTAATACTGGTTTTACCATGCTTGAAATGTTGGTAGTGATAGGTATAATCGGCATTTTGGTCGGCATGGGGGCTGTTTCCTACTCTTCGGCGCAAAAAAAAGCCAGAGATTCAAAGAGAAAGCTTGACATTGGGGCGATAAAAAATGCTATGGAACAGTATTATTCTCTCTGTAATGGAAGCTATCCTGCTGATGTAGGCGGGAAGGTGCCAGATATTATTCGAACAGAGCCATATCCTACCTGTAGTACGCAGACCGATATTATGCCTTCTACGCCAACAGATCCTAAAACCCTAGATCCTTATGATTATAATCCTGGATCAATTCCACCTTCAATTTGCGCAACAAATGGAGCGGTAAATTTAATGGAAACGGAGTCAACAAATTATTGTGTTTATTTAGAGCAATAAAGCCAAATTTCCAATGAAAAAAGCCTTTACACTTATCGAAATTATTGTGGTTGTTACGATTATTGGACTTCTATCTGGGGGTGCGGCAATTTCTTATTCGTCATTAACCAGAGCATCGAGAGATGCTAAAAGAAAGGCTGATTTGGAGCAAATCAGAGCTGCCTTGGAAATGTACAGGAGTTCAGAACCTTCGGCTAATGGCCAATATCCAGATTACCCCGACGCTGATTGTTCGGGTTTGGTTTCCATCTCAAACTTTACGAGTTATTTACCTCGGATACCTACGGATCCTAAGTTAGGATCAAATTATAGTTGTTCGTCTTCAGCATCCACCTATGCATTATATATAACAGTAGAGGGAGGGGATTATGCTTCTTGCGGCGGGTCATGTGGGGCCATGCCCTGTGAGTATTCGATTGGCCCGTATGGAAAATTGTGTGGACCCTAGAAAATAACCGATGATAAACGAAAAAAGCTTCACATTTATAGAAATATTGGTCGTAGTGACAATTATTGTTCTTTTTAGTGGATATTCTATAGTTACTTATAGCAATTTTACTCAGCAGAAAATTCTCGAAAAAGAAGCTAGCTTTCTGGTTGATGTTTTAAGCCTGGCAAGAGGAAAGGCTCAAGTGTCAGAAATTAATACAGATTGTTCTGGATCGGGCACGGATGAGTTTGGAGGCTACAGGGTGGAAATCAATGCCTCAAACTACAATTTTAAGCAATGCTGCAGAGATATTAATACGAAAAGCATATCATACTGTGGTTCAAATATACAATCCTATAATTTTAATTCATCAGTCAGCAAAATTTCCGCAGACCCAACCGTTGATTTTTATCCTCTGGCGGCCGGAGCAAACGAAACCACAATACGGCTTAAAAGTAATTCTCTAAGCAAATGTTTAGATATCGCGATAACTGCCACAGGAGTAATAACAGTTGATAATATTCCATTTTCATGCTAACCGGTAAACGTGCATTTTCGCTAGTCGAAGTGTTAGTCTTCACTACCATTTTAAGCTTTTTTTTTGTCACAGCAGCTTCGGTAGTTACGGTCGCACTTCGTAATATGAAGTTTAACGAGCACAAGATTATAGCTCTACACTACTCCAGACAGCTTGAAGACTGGCTGCGTGTAGAAAAAGAGATTGATTGGGGAGGAAGTGAGTGTTCTGGAAGCTGCTGCTCAAGTGGGTGTAGTTTTACACAGAGGGTGACGCAAGGCAGTTTAAGCCCAAAATTCTGCTTTAATATTTCTCCAATTTCAAATTGGCCGGCTGCAAATCCTTTAGGATGTGATGGAGCTTACTCCCTGGGATCTACCTTTTCGCGTGAGGTGCAATTTACAAGTTCTCCTGTGGGCGGTTATATCGGGCAAGTCAATGCGGTTATTACTGTATCTTGGATTGAATTGGGTCAACAAAAGAACGTTATAACAAATGTAGTATTTTCAATCCTTGAAGAATGAACAATAAAATAAACATCAAACATCAAACATCAAACATCAAACATTTTAATGCTTTCACTTTTATCGAGACTCTGGTTGTAATTGCTGTCTTAGGACTAGTATTGCCTGTACTATTTTCGATCCTTTTTGTTATTTTGCAGCAACAACTCAAAATCTTCCGGATAACCGAGGTTAAAAGAGCTGGAGATTATATCGTTCAAGTTTTGGAAAATTCAATAAAAAATAATGCTTATACCATCCATGACAACTCGTCAGAGATTTGTGAAGCCGATCCGGATCCGGCAAATCCTTTCCCCCACAATGGAATTCCGTCGTCTTTTCGGGATAAATATAATAGCAGTTTTTCAATAAATTATAATTCGCCCGATCTTTCTCTGGATTATCCTGATCCTGTTGCACCAGCGCCTACATTCGCATTTGCTCAAGGCCAGTTAAACAGTTCTAAGGTAAGCGTTTCTTCCTTCTCAATATCTTGCGCAAGGCAATCAATCTACTCAGCCCCGCTTGTTTCGATAAACTTTAGCGTTTGTTATAATGTCGACGGCAGCTGTATTTCTACCAGACCTGAAGAAACGGCCTCTCTTGAATATCAAACCAGCATCAAACTGAAAAGTTACCCTACACAGTAGGGCGTAAGAGTTCACGGTCTTTGACAAAACTGTATCAATCAATGTCATTTCGACTGAAGTGAGCGAAGCGAACGGAATGGAGAAATCCCTTTACAAAAGCCTGTAAGAGATTCCTCGACTTCGGGACGTCAGACGTCCCTTCGCTCGGAATGACAACTGTGTCAAGACTTGTGAAACCTTTCCCGATTATAACGGGGTTGACTTATTACGAGTTTTCTTTCATACTGTAATTCAGGCTATGTTAACTCTAAATCTACAAGAAAATATCATTCGGATTGTCAAAGCTAGAAATACTGGAGGAAAAATTGACATCGAACTTATTGCATCTCAGTCGGATACACCTCCTTTTTTTGAACTAGATACGGAAAAAATTTTTAGCGAGGAGGCTAAAATTATAAAGAAAGCCCTTGACATTCTTAAGGTCAATAAAAAAGCAGTCAATATAGTCATTCCAGACGGTTTCACCTATTCCCAATTAGTTTATATGCCACGCCTTAAGGAGAAGGAGCTTTTGTCCGCCATAAAATACCAGGCGGACCAATTTATTCCTATGCCCATCGAAGATACTTCTCTGGATTTAGAAATTATCCATGAGGACAAGAATAACAACAAGCTGCTTGTATTAATTGTTGCGGCGCCTCAGAATCTAATAGAAAAAGTTCAGAATTTGGCAGCGCATACAGACTTATTTCCAGATTCGATAGAAAATGAACTGAGCGCAACCGGCAGATTTTTAACAAATTTTTACAACCCTCCGTCTCAGGAGGGCGGAAGCATTTTCATCAACCTCGGTTATAGCTATACGTCGTTTTATTTTTTTGATCACAAATTGAAATTGTTTACGGATAGCCACAGTTTTCAGGCAGGACTTTCCGTTTTTTTGCGCGAGGCTCAGGTCGACATTAATATCGATCCTATCAAAGCTAAAAACTTATTAAAAAATATCGGTTTTTCTCAGGATCCTTCAGTTGATTTAGATCGTATACTCAAACCGGCTGCCGATGAATTATACTCGGAATTACAAAAATTCATAAACTCGGTGAAAACTAAATTTCAAGTTTCTTCAATCAGTCGATTGCATTTGCTTAACTTAGCTTCGGAAATACATCATCTTGACAAAAAAATTGAAGCCTACATTTCAATTCCAACAAGCGTGTTCGATCCTTTACCTATGACAAAAAGAACAAATGTTATTGAACCATTTATAAAAGATTTGCCATCATTCACCGCTGCAATTGGAGGTTCCTTAGAATAATATGAAAAAAGGGATCAATTTGCTCAAAAAGCAAAAAAGGTATATAAGTTTAGATCAGATCTTTAAAGGGCTCAAAGTAGTCGTAATCATAGAAATCTTGCTTTTTTTAGCGGTTTATCCAATCTTTTATTTTCTTTTATCTAGGCAAAAAAAAAATATTGACCTGCTTTCATCGCAAAAAAAGAATCTTCTCGAGTTTTTCATAGAGAATAAAATCACCGATGCAAAATTTATATATTTTAGAAGTAAGCAAAAACAGTTATCCTCTATCGTTAAACAGGATGCGAATTTTTTTCCTTACTATAACCTGCTTAAGGAAAGCTTTAAAACGGTTGGCGTTGAAGCAGGGTTGGAGTCCTTTTTAATTGATGAAACAAAAGCGGTAAGTTTTAGGGTTGGCTTTGAAAACTACTCGATCCTCGTTGACTTTCTTAGGTTTGCCGAATCTGAGGATTTTTTAAAACATTTCAGTCAACTGGTTTTGATTAATTTTAGCAATGTTGATGCAACAGAAAAGGCTTATAAGTTGAGTTTTTCCGGAACGTTTGTAAATATTAATGACTGAGATAGTATATTATTGTTCGAGCTTGCCTGCCTGCCGGCAAGGCAGGTCGAGAACTTGTCTACTCCCCCGCCGCGGCGGGATCGCTCGAAGAATAAGGGTGTCTAAATCGTAAATCTTTATGAAAATTAAACTTGACTATACAGTAAAAGGATTATTTCGGGCAAATCTAATATACATTTTGGCGTTTATCACATTAAGTGTCATTTTGTTAACATCTACATTTTTTTTCTTTCGTCAATACTGGGAAAATAGTCTAAAAATAAATTCTCTGCAGTCTGAAACAAACGATCTTAACAAAAAAAAAGATATTATAAAATCGACCAATCAATTTATAACAGAGGAGATCAATCTTGATGACATTAATTTAGTCTTGGGTCAACTCATACCTTCGGAAGACGATTATTTTTCCGTAGCGGTAGCGCTAGAAAAACTTTCTTTTCAAACTAATTTTGTCATAGTTTCATATAGTATCGATATAAGCCAATCTACTGGAGAAAAATTGGCCATAGTGATTGAGGGGCAAGGCGATACAGACAGCTTCCTGTCTTTTTTGAAAACCTATAAGTTTGGAGGGGGAAGAGTTATCACTATCAATAAAATAGAATTAGTCGAACAAGATACCATCAATGCCAAAATTAGTATAAATGTCTATAGAGGAAAAGGTCGTTCTGCAAAATCGTTTGAACCGTTAACCGAGGAAGATAAACGTCTCGTTGCAGAGGTTTTGAAAAAGGTTCAGGTTGATTTCAAAACAGAAGAAACAGCATCAGAATTTTATCCTACCAAATCAAACCCCTTTTGAGAAATACGATTACCGCGGATTACTAGCGCCTGCCTGACGGCAGGCAGGGATTTACGCTCTTAATTTAGTAAGAGCCTGTTTGAAAACTAGCTTTTTTGTCATTTCGACCGAAGCGAACGAAGTGAGCGAAGTGGAGAAATCTCTCTACAAAAGCCTGTAAGAGATTCCTTCCCGATTTAATCGGGACTCGGAATGACACTATTAGGAGTTTTCAAACAGGCTCTAAGTTGCTTTTTTAATCTTAATATCCCCTCTGAAAGAACTGCTCCTTTCCCAACCCAAAAATCAAACTTCTGCTTATCTATTGAAAGCTCTGGAGGATTTTTGAGAGGATTATAAAAACCTATTTTTTCAAGGTATAGGCCGTTTCTCTTCTTTTTTTTATCGATAGCCACAATTCTATAGTTTGGTTTACCTTTTTTTCCTATTCTCATCAATCTGATTGTTACAGGCATATATCTTCTAGTGTCATTCCTGCCCCGTAATAAATAACGGGGTAAACTCCAGCAGGAATCTATTTAATAGATCCCGGATCAAGTCCGGGATGACCTGAAACTATTCTATCAGTTTCAGGTCATTTTTTCCAGCGTTTTTTTTGCTGCTTTTTCTTCGGCTTCCTTTTTTGATTTTCCCACTCCAACTCCATATTTTTTTTCTTTTATCGATACTTCGACTTTAAAAATCCTGTCGTGTTCTGGACCAATTTCTTCGATTACACTATAATTGGGCGTAATTTTAAATTTACCCTGCGTATATTCCTGGAGACGGCTTTTTGGCGATAGATATAGCTTATTATTTATAATCTTGTCTAGTTTGTCTGAAAATAAATATTTTAAAACGAATTCATAGGCTGTTTCAAAATTTTGATCGATAAAGATCGCACCGATCAAAGCTTCAAAACAGTCGGCTAAAATGTTTTTATTTCTTCGGCCGGACTCTCGATCCTGGCCTTTAGAAAGATAGAGATATTCTCCCAAATCTAATAATTTTGCCGATTCTGCCAGGCTTTCCGTCCTCACAATAGCTGCTTTGATCTCAGTGTAATCGCCTTCTTCCAGAGACGGATATTTTTTATATAGATAGAGTGAAGTAACCAGGGAAAGAACGCTATCGCCCAGAAATTCAAGCTTTTCGTTTGAAGGCAGATAAAAATTTTTGTGCTCGTTTAAATACGAGCGATGAACAAAAACATTCTCTAAGTTTTTTTTATTCTTAAAAGATAAGTTTAATTTTGTTTCGAGTTGTCCATGATTTTTCATATTTTAAGCTGATCCATAAGCTTTCCCAATACCGCATTAATAAAAGCGTACGATTTTTCTCCCGAGAGTTCTTTGGCAAGATCTACTGCCTCGTTGATCACCACTTTTTTGGGGTTTTTATGCTCAAAGATCAGCTCATAGATGCTCAACCTTAAAATAGATAGATCGGTCTTTGCGATATTGTCGAGAGGATAGCGAGGCGCATATTTTTTTATAAATTCGTCGATTTTTTCTAATTTGCCGATAATTTTTGGCGTTTTTGCCTCAACAGGATGAGGAAGGTTGTTTTTCGAACTATAGCTGAAGGCAAATAAATTCTGAACTATTTTAATCCGCTGAAGATGTCTTTGATCCATAGGTTTCTCTCTGTCATTCCGAGCGAATCCCGATTTAATCGGGAGAAGTCGAGGAATCTCCTTACAAGCCTAACTTAGATTTTAAGGGGATCCTTCGACTCCCCTTCGACTTCGCTCAGGGTGACAAGCATACTAATGTGTTATGCTTGTCATTTCCCACAGTGCTTACACACTCTATGCGGAAGCTTTAATTTTTGACAATTTGGACATTCGACAAGTTTGGCAAAACCAAGTCTTCTGGTTCTTAGTCTTTTCCCTTTTCTCCTGGTTGAATGTTTGCGTTTTGGTAAAGGAGCCATGTTTGAAAATTTAAAGTGAAAAATTAAATGTTAAAAGTTATAATATCAAATACATTCATATTATTCAAATTATGTTCCATGTTTCAAGTTTCATGTTTCATGTTTCATGATAACTATTATTTGTGGAGAGGATACAATTTCGTCTCGTAATTATTTTATTTCACTCAAAAAAAATTATTTTACAAAAGGATTTGAGATTAAAAACTTAAAGTTTGATCAAATTGGCGATATAACCCGATGGCTGGCAGACTCCCCTAGCCTTTTTTTCCAAAAGAAAGTCTTTTTTGCAGAACGGCTTAACAAACACGTAAAAAAAGAAAATAAAAAAATTGTGGACGATCTGCAAAGAATCGCCGCCATGAAAGATGTCGAACTTGTTGACTGGGAAGAAGTATCAGGCTGGGAACTAAAACTTAAAAAAATAGGACAGATAAAGGAATTTAAGCCAAACCAAACTATATTCAAACTTCTTGACTTGCTTTATCCTGGAAATAAAGTCTTATTTCTTTCTCTTTTAAATAAATTAAGCCAAGAGCTCGACGAAAATTTTATCTTTATCATGCTGATCAGATATGTTAGGAACTTAATTGTTATAAAAGAAGGCGCAATTCCGCCCAGGATGCAGTCTTGGCAGACCTTTAAACTAAAATCCCAAGCAAATCACTGGAAAATTGAAAACTTGGTCAATTTTTACGAGGCTTTGTTTAAAATTGAAGTCGGATTAAAATCCGGCAGCAACCCTTTTTCGGTCAAAGAATCACTTGATATTTTAGCCTGTCATTTCTTATAATATCTCTTATGACTGTTGTTGCAGACCATATTTACAGAGGTTATGATATTCGAGGACTCGTTGGTAGTGAATTAAATGAAGAAACAGTATCTCTTCTTGCTAAAGGATACGCAACATGGCTATTGCAAAGAAAAATATATGACTGCGTACTCGGCTATGATTGTCGTCTTTCAAGCCCAAAATTTAGGGACATCTTCGCTAAAGAGCTTACAGAAGCAGGTATTACTGTTTATGATATCGGTTTGACCTTATCCCAAATCTGCTATTTTGCCTGCTACTATTTTAGAACCCGAGGAATGGTGATGATCACGGCGTCCCATAACCCAAAAGAATATAACGGATTCAAATTTGGAACAGGTTATTCCGAAACAATGCTGACAGAGGATATTCATGAGTTTAGAAATCTTGTCAAATCAGGTAAATTCGTTAGAAGATCACCGAAAGGAAAACATCTAAAAGAAGACATTAAAAAAGTCTACGAAGATGATCTACTGAGAAGAATTGATCCTATTAAAAAGTTTAAAGTAGTTGTTGATTCCTGTAATGGCGTTGCCGGTATTTATTTGCCTGACATTTTAAGAAAAGTCGGTTGCGAAGTAATTGAACAGAACACAAAACCGGATGGTAATTTTCCCTCGGGAACTCCTGATCCAACTGAAAGAATTGTTCAAGAACGGTTGGCAAAACGTGTGGTCGCAGAAAAGGCAGATCTAGGTTTTTCCTACGATACTGATGGTGACAGGATCGGTGTCGTAGATGAAGAAGGCAATCTAATCTGGAATGATACTTTGGTCGCCTTGTATGCAAAAGACATTCTAAGTTCATTACCTGGGTCTAAAATAGTCTTCAATACTTTATGTTCAAAACAGGTAGATGACGTGATAAGATCAAACGGAGGTGTTCCGATTATTTGGTCAACGGGTCACTCCTTTATCAAAGCAAAAATCAAAGAGGAGAGAGCACCTTTTGGGGGTGAATTATCAGGCCATATCTATTTTGTCGATAATTTTTATGGACACGACGATGGAGCTATTGCGACGTTACGCCTTTTAGCCTATTTGACTAAAATTAATAAATCTCTAAAACAAGTTGTTGCAGAACTCCCCCATTATGTTTCCAGCCCCGAAATCAAGGTCGGTTGTCCAGATAATGTAAAATTTGAATTTGTGAGTAAAAAAATTGCTGGAGAAATTAAAAAGCTTTATCCCAAAGCAAAATATGTTGAGATCGATGGCGTTAGAATGGACACTAAAGACGAGATGCTTATCGTTCGAGCTTCACAAAATGGACCTTATCTCACGGTAAAATTTGAAGCTAAAACAAGAGATAAATACGACCATCTGAAAAGACAAATAAGTGACATTTTGTACAAATTTAAAGAAATAGATATTGCTTCAGGTGTAAACATAGACTCTATTAAATAAATTAATTTTATGTATTCCAATCAAGATTTAAAGTTATTCAAAAATATTAGTGAAAAGCTGGCTAAAGAAGCTGGAAAAATTCTGCTAGCTTATAAAAGTAAGATTCAAATTAAAAAGCACAAACTAGAATCATTGGATATCGCCACAAATGCTGATTATGCGTCAGAAAGATTTTTAGTTGACTCGTTAAAAAAATCCTTTCCTTCTCATAGCATATATTCCGAAGAAGGTCAAGGCACAGGAGAAAAAGAATCTGCTTTTGAGTGGGTAATCGATCCACTTGATGGAACTAAAGAATATTTAAGAAACATGCCCTATTACGCTGTTCTTATTTCTTTAGAATATAAAAGAAATTTAATTCTCGGCACCGTCTATCAACCTGAAATTAAGAGACTTTATTCAGCTGTAAAAAAATTTAAAGCAACACTAAATTCTAACCCAATCACTGTATCAAGCCAAAATAATTTAAACCAGTCAATAATTAATGTTAGATTGATGGATTATCGCATGCCTAAAATACAATTATCAAGATTTTTAAACATTTTAAATAATATCACGTATAAATTTTATCGTGTTAAAAGTGACTTTTGGGATATTCAATCATTATGTTATGTGGCTATGGGAGCTACTGAAGCTTTTATTCAACCAACCTCAAAAGAATGGTGTCCTCCGAAATGGTATGACGTAGCATCTGGAATTATTATGGTAGAAGAAGCAGGAGGAAAAGTTACCGATTTCAATGGAAATAGGATTAAAAATAGAGATATAACTAAAGGGATTATTGCTTCTAATGGATTGATTCACGATGAACTTCTTAAGTTGGTCAGAATTTAGGTTTATTGCAAATCCTCATAATTTCGCCTATAATAGGATTCGTATGGATGAAAAGGCAAAAAGCCCTGAAACATTGGTCAAACTCTCCAAGTTTACTCAAGCCCTTCTCTCAGCGCTGGAGTCTGTAAAACCTCGAGCACGGCCGGACGATTTTTCTACCCTTTCGGTTTCGCAGACTGTTTCCTTTTTAGCCTTAGTCTATGAGCGAATCAGAAATGCGGTCGAATTTCGCGAGGAGCATGCCATTCTGAGGGCAGCCATAGAAAGAATCTTAAAGAGAAGGCTGTCTCTTAATCCGGAAGGAAAAGACGCCGCCGAAAATTTGCTGCGCGAACTTCTCTGGGCGCGTTACTTTGATAACGAAAGTCTCGGCCAAAAAGATATTGCCAAAATTCAACTGATAATCGAAACATTTTTAAATCTAAGTCGTCTCATTATAGCGGGCAGAAATGCTTCTGATCGCCAGTTTTTGTACCAATTTTTGCTTGATCTTACAACCTGCGAAATAGAAGAAACGCTGAAGCCGGGTGAGACTGTCCGAAATTCCAGCTTTACTTTTTATATTTTCCAAGTTTTACGAAATAAAGTTAAACTCGAAGGTCTATCCGCGGAACAGAGAGACGCTTATTTTTTAGCCTCGATTGAAAAGTCATATCGAAAAAGCGACAAAGCCTATCAAAGATATCATCTTTTTGTAACCTTCTATAAAAGGTTACAAGATTATTCCGGAGAGGAACTGCAAAGCATCTCGACAAAATTACCCGAAGTGTTCAAGAAAATTGAAGCAATTATAACGGGCCCATATGTTGATAGTCTTGCCAGATACACAAAGAAACAAATACCACCTTTTTTGATACTCTTTGATATCCTCAAAAAAAAGACAAAGGAAGTCAAAAATGTTTTGCAAAATCGCAGTAAACTTTGGTCTGAGGTCGATCAAACCTGTAGGCAAAAATATCAGCAGACCGGCTCCCGACTAAGAAATCTTGCCATCAAGGCCTTTATCTATATTTTTTTAACAAAGATGGTTTTGGCGCTTATTCTAGAGTATCCTGCCTCTTTATATTTCTACAACGAAGTAAATATTACTGCAATAGTCATCAACAGCATTTTTCCTCCCCTTCTGATGTTGGTCATTGTACTTTTTTTCAGGTTGCCCGGTGAAGAAAACACCAGAAATATTTTTCAAAGAATAGTAGACATAATCGACGCCGATAAGTCTTTTGAAACACAGATCGCCTATATACCAAAAAAACCACGTCTTAGAAGGCCCCTCTTGATCTTTGGTTTTACCGTATTTTATTCTCTAACATTTATCATCACGCTTTTACTTATTTACGAAGTACTTACAATTCTCAAATTTAACTCGATCAGCCAAGTTGTTTTCATTTTTTTTGTCAGTGTTGTCACGTTTTTTTCTTACCGGATAAAGCAGATTGTGAACGAATATCGCCTGCAGGAAAAAGAGAGTATTCTGACACCATTGATCGATTTTTTCTTCATGCCGATTTTGTCGTTAGGTAAGTTTTTTAGTCAAGAAATCTCTCGGCTCAACTTTTTTATCTTTATCTTTGATTTTCTCATCGAGGCTCCGTTTAAACTTGTTTTTGAGGTGGTGGAAGAATGGATCTCCTTCGTGCGCCAAAGAAAAGAAGAGATAGTTTAACCTCTCCTTTACTTTTCCTCTAACATCCTCTAATTTTCCCTTAATCTCTCCCCTTAAATCTTCTCACTTCATTTTTTTTATTTGTGTTATAATCGATACACGTGAAAATAAAAGTAAGCAAATCAGGTCTAAAAATATTGCTTGTTGGAGTTTTAATTCTTTCCGCAATCGTCTTCCTGGCAAAGGGGTTATTTTTTGCAGCCTTTGTCAACGGAACACCGATTACCAGACTCGCTCTAATTAAGGAGCTTGAAAAACAAAATGGCAAACAGATGCTCGAATCCTTGATTACCCGAGAATTAATACTTCAAGAAGCTAAGAAAAAAGGCGTTGTCGTAAAACCTCAGGAAGTCGAAAATGAGGTTAAAAAAATTGAGAAAAATACTTCAAAGCAAGGACAGAATCTTGACCAACTTTTAGCTTTTCAAGGCATGACTCGCAATGACTTAAAAAACCAAATGCAAGTACAGCTCATTCTAGAGAAGCTTTTAGCCGACAAAATCAAAGTTAGCGATAAGGAGATAGGCGATTTTATTCAAAAAAACACTCCTGAAGAGCAAGTCGGCACTCAAAAACCTCCAACTAAAGATGAGGCAAGAGATCAGATAAGACAACAAAAAATCCAGAAGGAAGCCTCTACCTTGATTGAGCAACTCAAGAAAAAAGCCAAAATCTCCATCTTTGTAAACTACTAATCCCTCCTTTCAAATCTCCGCTTAACTTATCCTCTAATTTTTCCTCTAACATCCTTTAGATTCCTTTAAAATCCTCTAAATTTGCTATACTCCATATAATGAAGGTTAAGTCTAGACATAGGATAACAAATTATCTAACTGCTCTAGTATCTATCCTTTTTATTTTGTCCGCTGGATTGAATATTTATTTTCTTAAAAAAAAGGCTACCGTAACACAGATTTCAACCCAACAGGAATCTTTTATTGTAACCAGAGTGATAGACGGTGATACTTTTGATCTTGAGAATGGTGACAGAATCAGATTGGCCAATATCAATGCACCGGAATACCCCAAGGATTGTATGGGTATCGACTCCAAAGCAAGATTGGAAGAACTTATCCTAAATAAGATTGTAGGAATAGAAAAAATTGGAAAAGATAACTTCGGCAGAATTATAGCGTTGACTTACTTAAACAAGCTTTCGGTCAATGAAATTCTAGTCGAAGAAGGTTTAGCTTATTTTGATGCTCAAGGAACACTCAACAAAAACTCTTTAGAAATTGAAAGGGCCCAGGAGAAAGCAAAATTGACTAATCGAGGAGTTTGGTCGAGTCTTTGCCATACGCAAAAAGAGGGCTGTGTGATTAAAGGCAATTAGACTTAAGTGTCAAAATGTGTGTTACTATAGAGGACTTTGAACTGCTATAATCTTCCAAAGTTATACATTAAATTATTTACTA
>MFZO01000046.1:0-4654 GCA_001788015.1 Candidatus Roizmanbacteria bacterium RIFCSPHIGHO2_02_FULL_38_11
CATAAAAATATCGTTTCAGAAACTCATGAGAAAATATATCTTATAGTTAGAAGTTTGCTAGACTAGACCCTAAACAATTGTCATCCTGAATTTATTTCAGGACCTGATTGTCATTCCTGACTTGCCTCGCCCATCGAAGCCGATAGGCGAAGTTGGGATCAGGAATCCAGGATTAAATAGATTCCCGCTTTTGCGGGAATGACATTTGTTTGTCATTTTTGCCCGGATGGCTCAGTGGTAGAGCAAGTACTTGGTAAGTACTAGGTCGGGAGTTCGATTCTCCCTCCGGGCTCAAGTAGGTTCGCCCCAGTACCAGTACCGAGTCTTCGGGACGGTACGGGGCGCCCTGAACTGTCCGCCGAATCGGCGGGCTAGTTTATGGGCGATTCCCACCGTCGGCTCAAATCTGCTAGAATTAATATCTTAAATGAAAAAGCATGGCAATAATATTTTCTTCGAACTTTATTTTACCGTGTTTATACTATTATTTAGTATGTTTGACTCCTTACTTATATTGAGTAAAACTTATAAAAAATTAGACGTTTACGCCCAGGCAACAATTTTTTCCCCGATAGCTACAGAATTTATCACCACCACGTTTACTCCAACGTCTTCGGACAGTCCGATACCGACAGCGGTTCCTACCTTGTTGCCAACTCCATCAGCCCAGTCTGTACAAATATCTCACCCGTTTGACCTGACAAATTGGAAATTGACTCTACCTATAGGAGAATCCAAGAACCCAAAAGAAATACTCCAGCCGGAGCTGGCCAATTATGTGATCGACCCCTGGTTTATACCCGTCACGGGAGGACTGAGGTTCAGAGCAGCGGTGAACGGAGTAACTACCGGCGGTTCAAAATACCCGCGATCCGAATTGAGAGAAATGACAGACAACGGAAAAAATCGTGCCAGCTGGTCCTCAAAATCCGGCAAGCACACGATGTTTCTTGATCAGGCGATAACAGCTGTACCGCAGGTTAAAAAGCATGTAGTTGCGGGTCAGATTCACGACGACGATGACGATGTTATAGTGATACGCCTCGATTATCCGGTTTTGTACGTAAATGTAGACGGCGATAACGAATATGTTCTTGATTCTGACTATACTTTGGGAAAAAGATTCAGCGTGAAGTTTGAAGTTAGCGAAGGTCAGACGAGGGTCTATTACAACGGTTCCGCCGAACCGGTCTATACCTTAAGCAAAGAATATTCGGGTGGCTACTTCAAAGCCGGATCCTATACGCAGTCAAACTGCAGCAAGGAAGAATCTGCATCTTGCAATGAAAGCAACTTCGGCGAAGTTGTGATATATAATTTAGCAGTAAGCCATCAATGATTAAAATCAACACCGGGAGTTGAATATACTGTTGCGACTTTCTGAATCTAAGTCTTAATGTTTATGGAGCTCGTCCCCAATGTCTTGCCTCGGAGTAAACCCTCATTGCCGAATCATCCAGTTTCAAACAACAGAAAGTTCAGTAAACTGTTTTCAGAGCTTAATTGCAGAATCAAGTAGAGTTCTTAATAACTTTTTTTGAAAATATGAGGATGTTGGTGAGCTGTGCAGGGTTCTTTACGACTTTTTTTATTTTAAGGTCTTTGAAATATTGAGTTTTGACTGACGGATAAAGAATTGTACGCAGTCCGTCCACGTTTTTAAACACAAGTAAAGTATTGGTATCCATATATTTGCTGATATGTCGAATTACTTTTCTTTTTTGAACAGATGTTTCACCTACCAATACTGCGTTGATAATGACATCGTAATTTTTCAGTTTTTTATAATCCATAATATCGCTTAACTCGACTGTTATTTTCCTATTGAGTTTAAGAGTATTCAGTAATTTTTTTGAAAGGGTAAAGGACTGATTATCTCTTTCGATCAAATTGATAGTCAGGTTGTGTTTATTTTGCATGAGAATCGGATTAAGTGGTAGCGCGCCCCCGCCGATATATAACATTTTCCTAATCGGATCTTTACACATGGAGCTGATTGTGTCAAATAAGTATTTTGCCGAGGATATATATCCTTTATAAAAAGGAAAGTCCTTTAGCTCGTCGTATGGATTCTTTGAAGATATGATTTTAATTGCCCAATATTTTTCTATGCTGATTTGTTCTAGTGAAAATGTAGACCTTAGATCATTAATAAGTATATGTTTTGTTTGAGTGAGTATTCTGTGGGAGATGGGTGCTCTTTTATCGTTTTCTTTAATGACCCTGATAAGTTTACCGAAAAGCGCGGTGCGTTTTGGATCGTATCGAGAACTTTTTAATTTGACAATTTGTCTGCACAGTGCTCCAAATCCTATCGTTATCTTTCGTTTGTTCATAGTATCACTTTAATTATGGATTCCATCTGCGGCCAAATAATCTTGGGAATGGCAAAACATCTTTTACATGTGGGAGTTTCATCAAATACCGGGCTATTCGGTCGATACCCATACCAATTCCTCCGTGGGGTGGGAGGCCGGCGTCGCGCAGTTCTATATAACTTTTGTATCTTTCTATATTTTTGCTGCTTGACCTTCCCTTTTCGGCCATTCGCTCCAGAAGTTCATCTTTTGAGTGAATTTTTTCAGCGACACCACCAATTTCAGCGAAATCATACGGAGCAATCAGATCGGCAGCCAGAACAAGATTTTTATTTGCAGGATTTATGGAAAAAGGAAATGCTTCAGCTGATCGAGGTATAAACTTGATCCACAGATGTTTATTGTCAAAACTTTTTGTTAGTTCGGTCAGCCTTGACCTGCCCAAACTTTTTCCGTAGGCGAAATGACCTTTTTTATTGAGAATTCGTACAGCTTCATCATACGTTATTGATGGATATGGAGGTTTATAGTCGTCTGGGTGTAAGGACGCGCCCAATATTTTAAGTTCCTTTTTTCCAACTTCATTCATTCTAATTGCCATTGAATAGAGAATGTTTTCGGCAAGTTCCGAGAGATCATTTAAGTTCGACCATGCAACTTCGACTTTTAGGTGAGTGTATTCGTTTAAATGTCTATCCGATCTACTGTGTTCCGATCGAAATGAAGGAGTGATGCTGTAAACCTTCTCAAACGCCAGTATGGCCGCTTCTAATTGAAACGTGCAACACTGCGATAGCCATACTTTGTTGCCCTCATAGTCAAAGTGAAAGGCGGTTTTATCATCGTAGAGCAGCATTTCAGTCAGAATAGGTGGTTCGATGAATGTGAACTTATTTTCCTGAAAGTACTTATGAAGTTCAAATACGAACTTACTTTTGAAACTGAGTACTGCCGCCTGTTTGGGATTGCACAAATACAGAGATCTATTCTTTAAAACAAGATCTGTGTATTTTTCATCGAATACATGAAATTTCGATCTTGGATGAGGAGTAATTTTTAAGTTGTAGTCACCAAGTACACCGACTGTTTCCGCTACAATCTCAATATTCTTTCTGCCTTTGTTGTTAAAGTTGTGTTTATGTCCTGTTACTCTGACTGCCGAACCGGGTCGGACATCTTTTACCTTCTCAAAATGTTTTTTCAAGCGCGATTTACTTACTGTTACTTGGATTTTTCCTGTAGAATCGACTAGGTCCAAAAATAAAATCGAATTGTGGTTTCTTATGTGTTTTACCCACCCAAAAAGCTCAACCTGCTGTTGTAGTTGTACCGATTCTAAGATATTGGATATAAATATTTTTTTCATTGGTATTCAACAAAACCGTTTTCATTTTCATGAAATTAATTTACATGATTTATTTATAATCTGATTATTATAATGGAGTGAATGCTTAACAGCAAGTATAAGAATGTTAGTGATATTATCTAAGTTATTTCGCAATTGTGATTTTACAACGGCAATAACGAGTTTATCAACCCTTCTAACGGTTAGTTATCATTTTATGTATCTGGGTGGATTGTTGAGGGTTGTAGGAGAAAAACTTTCTTTTAGATAAGACTTTTCACTTCCTAACTCTTAAGTCGGGAGAAAGTTTACGTTTACAAGTAGGACAGCTTGGAGCTTGACTTTGAGCTAGTTTAAAAACACTAGAACGAGAACCTTGTAAATTGGTTGATTTTTGTGGTTTGACCGGATTGGTACAATCAGTATCTAGAGGATGTTCATACCAAATCACAAATGTTTGACTGGTTTCAGAATCTTGAGTTGCTTTTTCTTGCATAAAAAATAAATTTAAGAAAATAGAAGTTTATAACGAAGCGGGAAATCCGCAACATTTTAGTCTGTTTGGAAAAAGGCTAACAGCGGGGGTGATCGACGGGATTTGAACCCGCAACATTCGCCTCCACAGGGCGACGCTCTACCGTTGAGCTACGACCACCAGCCCTGTTAGCCTTATTCCTTTAATGAGTTTTCTATAATCTTAAATTCTATTTTTTAAAAATCTTCTCCCAAATCCAGTTTTAAAATATTTTTCTCTTTTGATTGCCCTCATTTTATTTCTACAAGCTTCATAGTATTCAAGTTCAAACGGTTTTCTTGATTTAGTTGATAATACATTGCCTTTATTATGATCCTCAAATCTTTTTCTAAGATCATCTGTCCATCCAACATATAAATTATTATCTATTCTACTTCTAAGAACATATGTGAAATACATATTATTCTTTATTGACCTGCCCGCAACGCCAGCAACCTGCCCGCAAAGCTTCGCCTG
>MFZO01000046.1:4689-19519 GCA_001788015.1 Candidatus Roizmanbacteria bacterium RIFCSPHIGHO2_02_FULL_38_11
TGAAAATTGAAAATTGAAAATTATTGTGTTATCCTGTGTACGCTATGGATATCAAGTACTTAGGTCATGCCTCGTTTTTTATAAAATCCAAAGAAGCTAAACTTGTAACCGACCCTTTTGATCCGCAGATGGTCGGGTTAAAATTTCCCAAAATTGAAGCAGATATAGTAACGGTCTCTCATCACCATAAAGATCACGATCAGGCTCAATTGGTCAGCGAATCACCTTTGGTTATCGACTCGCCCGGCGAATACGAAAAAAAAGGTCTGCGTGTATTTGGCTATAAAACATATCACGACAAAAAAAAAGGATTGGAAAGAGGCGAGAATACCGTTTATAAGATAGAGGCGGAAGGAGTATCGATTTTGCACTGCGGCGATTTAGGACTAGTTTGGGATGATGCCTTTATCGATACTCTTGGTGAAGTCGACGTACTTCTTGTTCCGGTTGGAGGATTTTATACGATTGACGCCAGTGAAGCCGTTGAACTGGTAAAAAAAATTGAACCATCGATAGTTATACCCATGCATTATAATCAGCCCAAACTCAACCAGCAAAACTTTGGAAAGCTTCTCCCCGTTGCTGAATTTCTCAAAAAAATAGGCGCGGAAAACTCCAGCCCAATTCCTAAATTGACAGTTAAAAAAGAAGAATTGCTAGAGGAAATGAAGGTGGTGGTGATGGAAATTACAAACTAATCTCAAATGTTAAAACT
This sequence comes from Candidatus Roizmanbacteria bacterium RIFCSPHIGHO2_02_FULL_38_11, assembly GCA_001788015.1. GTDB lineage: Bacteria > Patescibacteriota > Microgenomatia > UBA1406 > GWC2-37-13 > 2-01-FULL-40-13. The sequence continues at coordinate 5,405 of MFZO01000046.1, forward strand.
CAAATCTCAAAACCACAACTCAAATTCCTAAATCTTTTAAGTTTTAAGATTTTAGATTTGGATTTGACATTTGACATTTGAGTTTTGAGATTTTTTTTGATGGCTTCTTCTGATGCACTTAAGGTTCCTCCCCACGACGATGAAGCAGAGAAATCGGTCCTTGGAGCTGTCTTAATCGACGGATCAAGTATCAACCTTGTCGCCGAATTCTTGAAGCCCGAACATTTTTATCTGCCAGAACACCAAGCGATTTATTCTTCAATGCTTACTCTTTTTGAGAAACAGCAACCCATTGATCTTGTGACCTTATCGGATGAGTTGAAGTCGGAGGGATTGACGAAAAAAGTCGGCGGCAAGCCGTATCTATCGGATCTTATAAACACGGTTCCAAGCTCAGCCTATATAGAACACTATGGAAGAATCATAGTTAGCCACTATGTGAAAAGAAAACTTATCGAGCTTTCATCTCGGATAGTCGAGAAAGCCTTTGACGAGAAGGGTGACGTAAAGAAATTGCTGGATCAGGCAGAGGTTGATATATTTGCTCTTTCCCAGTCGCACCTTAGGCAAGATTTTATTGAACTAAAGAATATATTGGCAGAAAGCTTTGAGAGGCTGGAGCAATTTATGAAGAAGGGGACTCACCTGCGAGGTGTTCCGACGGGATTTGCAGACTTGGATAAAAAGCTGGCAGGGATGCAGGACTCGAATCTTTTGATTTTGGCTGCGCGACCCGGAATAGGAAAAACGACACTGGCTCTTAATATTGCTCTCCATGTGGCAACGAAGGAAAAACTTCCTGTTGGTTTTTTCTCGCTTGAAATGAGCAAAGAGGAGCTTGTCGATCGTCTTCTTGTTGGTCAGGCAGAGATCGATGCTTGGAGACTTAAGACGGGAAGGTTGTCGGACGAAGATTATAAAAAATTGACCGAAGCGATGGGTGAACTATCTGAAGCCCCAATTTACATAGACGATACGCCTGGAGCTTCGATTTTGGAGATGAGGACAAAAGCCAGAAAGTTAATGGTTGAGAAAAAAGTCAAATTTGTTATTGTCGATTATCTACAGTTGGCAGATTCAGGGAGGAGGTTTGACAACCGGGTGCAGGAGGTTTCGTTCATCTCTCAAGGTTTAAAGAATTTAGCCCGAGAACTTAAGATTCCGGTGATGGCGATATCCCAACTATCCAGGGCAGTCGAGCAAAGAGGCAGCAGAAAGCCGCAGCTTGCGGACTTAAGGGAGTCGGGAGCGATCGAGCAGGATGCAGACGTTGTGATGTTCATCTACCACGAAGAGGAGAGCGAAGACCTTCTGGATCAAAATAAACGATTAATAAAATTATACATCGCCAAGCACCGCAACGGCCCAACAGGTGAATTAGATTTGATGTTCCGAGGAGACCGCGTCAAATTCTACAGCGTAGAAAAATAGCCTCGCTACCTTATTCTTCATCAGGTTCAGAATAGTCAGGATCTTCATCATTTCTAGCCAGGAACTTCACTATCTGATAGATGAAGAAACCTATGACCAGCGCGTAGAGTATCGCGGAAATATACGCCATATTAGACCAGGAAATTTTTGAAAAATTTATAATCGGCATAGATCAAATAAACAAATCCAAAATTAAAAACCCTAAGGTTAGGGTGTTTGACCAATTCGCAAGCCAGAGGAACGCTTCAGATTTTAGATTTTGGACTGTTTCCATATTCTATTTTGTCAATGAGTCAAGGTAACTTTTAATTTTTTAAATAGCCTTGAGTGAGAAGCTTTTATAGCTTCTCTTCTTACCAACAAGGCATACATAACTTCCCGACTGCTTTCCTGATATCTTATCTGGCTTAAATGTGCACGTAAGTTTTTCATGGTTTTTTATTTTTGCAATTTTTAATTAATTCAAGTTTAAATGTGATTTTCGTCATATGCTTGAGTGGTATCTTACCGAAACCTACCATTTCTACCGAAGCAAAAGGAGTTTTAGTTTAGAGAAAGAAAGAGCCCGGATTTAATTTGAGAATGTAAACCCTCTTTTTTTGAGCGTGACAAGTTTAGAAGAAGGAAAATCCATCTGATCAAATTTCTTTCTTATACTTGAAATGATTTTATCAATTGACCAGTCAGAAAATTTTTCTACATAGTTTCGCCCCCACAGTACTTGTCCTATTTCATCGCGTGAAATAACTTTTCCTTCATTTTTCAAAAAATGCACCAAGAGTTTAAATTCTTGAAATGTAAATTTATCACTACATTTAATCGAGCCATAAAATATTTGATTCATTGTTTGATCATAAATTATTTTTTCTTTGGGAAATTGATCCAATACGAAGTTTTGAAATAATTCCCCAAAAAGCACATAGGAACCAGACTTTGTTTTTTTAATCAGACCAGTATTTAAGACAAAGTCAGATTTTGAAGAAAGTGATGAGGGTATTTTTCCTGTTTTTACCGCACTTATTATAATTTCTTTTTCATCCAGACTAAAATAGTTCCATATATCAGCGCAAACAGATCTCAATTGATTATTGGAAATAAGATAATCTTGTGCCTTTTGGGGAATCTTTAAGTAATCTTTGCCGGCTTCTTTTAGTTTATAAATACAATATTTTAATAGTTGAATATGTCCATCGCAAAGTTTTTTAAGGACCTCTTTCATCGGGAAAGAAAGCTTGATTTTTAACTGGTCTTCGAACTTATCTAGTACATAAACTATTGTTTTTTCATCTAGGAGTGGATGATAATAAACTACTCTATTTATGGCATATTTAAAATTGTGGAGTTTCGCTAAAGTATTTTCTTCTAAAAAATTGATGGTTGATAAAAATACATATGCAACTTTTGACTTGTCAAGAGAATGAATCGATTCAAGATTGCGGTAGATGCTCGGATCAAGACTAAGAGTAAATTCGAAATCATTCAGAAGAAATACGATATGCCAGTTTTTAGAAATAAGGTTTTGAACATTTTGTTTTATAGTGAATATAGGATTAGTTGCCTCATGCGTAATCGGTTTTATACCAATTTCCCTAATTTTGAGAAGAAGATGATCAAGCGTTAATCTAAGGTATGCCTCATTAGAACCTCCCAAAATTTCATCCGGATCGACATAAACAAAAAGAGTTTTTTCGAAGTTTTTATCAAATATTTTCCTTAATATTTCTTTTTCCTGGAGTAGAAATTTAATAACAGTCCTCTTGCCGGATCCTGAAATGAAAAAACAAGAGACGCAGACGCTGTCTTTGACCGGAGTAAATATATCCTGCGCTATCTGCACGAGTCTATCGTGAGGTTGGGGATACGAAACAACTGGTTTACTCATGATAGTAAGGATTTGGTAAGGATTTGTTCAGGTTTTAGTGCATTATAATATGAGGAAAAGAAAATGTCAAATCGAATTTAGCCTATCAAGATAGGCCGAGAAAATAAAAAGGATTTAACTTACCAGCGACCAGAGTTTTTTTTCAGATTGCACACGTCCCTCTCTTTCTAATATTTTCATAGCTTCCGAGACAGTTTGTGAATTCATGCCAGTTAGCCCTGCCAAATCCTTAAACATTAGCGGTCTAGATTGTTCCCGCATTATAACAATAATTTTTTCTTGAGCAGATAAGAATTTTATTTGATTAGCGAATTGTTCAGCTTGACTGGCAAGGCAGAAATAAGCACGAAATCCACCTACGCCTAATCCTTTTCGTCCTGTACCTCTTTCACCTCTATGGCCACCAAACCTAATCACAGTTCCTCTTTCCTCCATACGTTGCAAGATGGAAAAAATTTGACTCGGTGCTTTACCAAGAAATCCAGCTAATTCAGTTGTTGTCATTGGGCGGCTTTCTGTATTTAGTGCTTGAAGAATTCTTTGAGGGAGTGCGACTCTTTTAATCCGTCCAAACCTTTCATCAAGCTCTACCAGTCTAACCAAGTTGTTATTTACTATTTTCTTCCACTCGCGATCGGTACACCATACAGGTTGAAGCATTTGAAAAACCTTAAAAGGATCATTTTCTGCAAGCTGAAATAAAAAATCAAAAAATAACTTTCTTCCTTTTTTGTCGGTATGCCCTTCACTTGGAAATTCTACTTTATACACCTCACTAAGAATCAGTTTTTTTATCATATCTAATGTTTCCGAATTAGCCAGTAACTCTCCTATCTTTGGTAAAAGTCCCACTCTATCAAGCACTCCTATTCCGTATATATCTACACCAAAATCTACACCAAAAACCTTGCCGGAATTTTTAGTAATTGACATACCGGCTGGAAGCAGTCTTAAGAAAGTTGCGATGGAATCTCCGTCAAGAGCCTGGACTATATCTTCAAGAAAAGACAGTCCCGCCTCTAATCTTTGTTCTCTTGAACCAAGCAAATCTCTGTTATTGCTTGCTAAGTTATGTAAGTATCTGACTACGTGGTCTGTCAAAAACTCTTGTGTTTGTTTGGGAAGATATTTTCTTACCGTAATTGGATCTTCTAATTGTTCGTCGGTTAGAAATGGTACAGGCATATTCAATGATCTCATTACTGGATATTTTGCACCCCATGGCCAGGTACGAAAAGCATATCCCAAATCAAATAGAAGTTGTTGGGGAGACTCTTGAGGGAATGATATCTCGGGAAAGGGATACAAGGCTAATGAATAGGTGCTATTCAGCCATTTTTGACTTTCTAATCTGTGGCGGGCAAGGTCTTGAATGCCACCCCAAAAATCGACGGCCAAACCCCAAAGAATTAATTTATCTTCTTGCCTGTCATAGTGGGGGACCAATAACACGGGAATATCAACTCTGGCACTTTCCATCAGGAATGGTAATAAAAGGTTATGTGGTTCATATACGCCTTTATAAGCAGGATAAAAAAGATGACCTAGAGAAGTGCGACCAACCTTATGAATTCGATCTAGATCTCTGTCCCACCAAAAAGAACCACTTATTCCAAATTCAACTCTCTTAAAACCTGTGCGTCTGGAACTTTGTCGTACGTCCGCCCAACCGCCTTTATTCCTTTTAAAAACTTCGGCTTGTAAAAGTCTAGCTATGTCGTCAAGCGTAGGGCCCCCAGTCCCTGAACAAGCCAAAAAATCAAAGTCACTTTCTGGAAAGCGAAAACCTACATCTTTTTGAGGGGACATATGAAGCAGTCTGTCCCTTTGTCTAATCATATTTTGCAATAGTGGAATTCGGTAGGATTTTGCTGGTAATACATCTCTTGTTAAGCGTCGGGGTTTTGTACCAGCCGACTCTCTTGCTCTTCCGTGATATAAAAATAGATTAAGATCAGGCCACTCATCTTTAAGAATAACAATCGCTTTCCCTATGTCCGTCAATGCTAACCGTTGAACATCTACTGCACATAGGCCAAAAAGACTTTCGGGAGGAATTACCCTTACATTCTGTACAAAATCACTTATCCCGGCGACCCACATATTGTGTTCGGTAATACGCCTTATTTCTTTTGCTTCGTCAGTCTCTCTTGTAAGAACATGAGTTTGAGTGTCAATATTTGGGCTGCTGGGAGGGTTTAATATTTGAAGAGCATCTCTCAAACTCGTTTCCAAACCTGTTAAAAAAAACCTTTCAGTTTCTTTTTGCAAAAGAGGAACTGAATTTTCAAATCCCACCCGCCGTAACGCATAAGCGTAAGGCTCATGATCCTTTGGCTCACGATCAATCTTGCTAACTGATTCTGTCATAGAATTGGAAATTTCCAGTCATTACAAATTTTATTATGCTTGAATCAAATAAAGAGGAGGCTGTTTTTTTATTTGACCGGCCCAATCCATAAGATTAGCGAAAGCATCTTTAAAAGTAACAACATTCCCACCCAAATCTAACTTGGCGTCTTCAATATGTTTGAAAACAAAATTTATTGGCTTTCCTTCGTTAGGAGAAGGTGAATAGTTCCATCCTTTTACCTGAAGTTCCCCCCGTAAACCAGAATTGAGAAATTCTGCTTCTGATTTAGTCAAAAGCAGTCGAATCAATTCGGGGTCATTTTTTCCAAATTGATTTACAAAATGATTGAGCATTTGACTATAAGTGCCGCGCATCCAGGGTGATCCGGTATAACATAACCTTAAGATAATGTGGGTTAAATACAATTCAAAAATTGCTCGCGCATCGTAGATGGGTTCTATTTTTCCGTTAACCTTTCCTAGTCTAACTATATCTAGAGGTACTAACTGTTCAATAGGTTGTAATGCAATCGTTGCTTTTGCTAATTGGGGTAGAGGAGAGTTAGTTGACAAAGTTTCAGAAAGTTCAGCGAGTTTTGTTAACACAAGGCTTATTCTCTCGGTGAATGGAGCATTTGCATCGATTCCAAAAGTTTGATTTAGTGCCGATAAATCCGAAGCTGTATAAGCCATCCAGTCGACATTTGGTGCAAAACCTTTTCCACCTTTTAGAATCAGACCCAAAACATTACTTCCTCCTATTGCGTCTCTGGCAATCTGTAAAATTTTTGTTTTATCAATACCTCTACGACTATAATAATCTTGTGTTTGAGGATCATTGATCACATCTGAAACTGGTTTATATGTCGGTCGTTCCTCAAGAGCCATTATTAAGGCCAAATCCTCATCATAAGGTTCTCCGTCAAGTTCCAATTTTCCATGCAATGCTCCTTGAAAGGCAAGCGTAGGAAGATCGTGGATTCTCATGTATTCAACAGCGTGAAGAATTGCAGATTTAGGATCCAGTGTATATGGTTTAATAAGCTCATAAAAATATTCAGGAGCAGCTACCCATAAATGAGCTAAAAGATGAGCTGCTAGCCTCATTGTACCTTCTGCGTGCGCGCCTCGAGTTAAATTTAGCCCCAACACTTCGTCGACTACTGGACTATGTTGTGCTAAACCAAATAATCTGCGCGTTGAAGGCAATTGTAGAACTTCAGGCATCAATACTCTGGAGACAATTTCATCAACTGCTCTTTGTGTTTCAGAGGCAACTTGATGTTCATTTTTAGGAAATGAAAAGGCCGGAATTATTCCTAGCAATTCTTGAGTAAATTGACCTCTCCAGTCTCCCAAGCTTGTTTTATCAACACTTTCAGACATAAACGCATATAATACATTACAAGATGGAATTATGCAACTATAGGATAGTTGTAGTTATATGCTCTCTTCGAATCTAGGCAAGAGATGCAAAATTACATAGCTTATGGTGAAACCGACAAACCCTCCCCCTACTACATCAAAAAAGTAATGGCAGCCGAGGTAGATGCGGGAGAGGGAAATGAGGATTGCGACTAAAAAGTAAAGCCATTTTCTTTTTTTATCAAAAGCGGTGATGACGGTTGCTGCGGCAAAAGCAGCCGACGCATGACCGGAGGGGAAAGAGAAATCCTTAGGACAGTTTGCAGTTTGAAGTTGGAAGTTGGAAGTTGGAAAAAAGGGGCGGGGGCGCTGGAAGATATTTTTAAGGACAAAAGTCACGAGCATTGATGTGGCGAAGAAACTTAATAGGAATGTTGTCACGAATATTATATCTCGCTTTTGAATTCCCGGATTTTTTCTTTCCTCAAGAATAAGTGCAATTATGATTAATAAAACCCAAATAAAAATAGAATTACCTTTCAAGGAAAAAAAGGAGAAAAAATAATCGAAGAAGGGATTGTGGAGGATTATCGAATTTATAAAGTTGGTAATTTTTGTATCTAAAAAATTTAAGCCCTGCATCATTAAATTTCTAATTTCTAATTAATCTAATTGATCTAAACAAATTCCAAGAAACAATCAACAAGTATTCCAAACAAATTACAATATTCAAATACCTAAATTTTTAAATTATTTTTTATTTTTTGCTATTTTTTGATTTGATATTTGTTTGTATCTTGTGAGTTGGAATTTGGTACTTAATTAGGTCAATTTTCTAAGTCTTTTTAAAAACTCTTTTTTAGTAAATTTCAGGTTCATCGTTCCTTTAACTTCAACGGCAAATGAGGCTGTGACAGCACCCATCCAGCCACAGGTTTTAAGCGGTTGATTGTTTAAGAATCCGTATAAGAATCCTGCCCGATATGCGTCTCCTGCGCCTGTCGGATCGATGGTTTTAGTTTTATAAATTCCTACTTTAATCCACTTTCCATTATAATAAATCTCCGATCCCTGATCGCCTAATGTTTTTATAACAACTTGCCTGTTGCTAACAATATCAGTGATCTTTTTCTTAAGCCTTTTTTCAATAAAAGCAATTTCATAGTCATTCCCGAAAATAATTATGGAATTTTTAACCCCTTCTAATAGAGTTTTTTCAGGTAGATGGGGAATAAAAAAAGCTGGATCAAAGGCAAAGTCAACATTTAAATTAATAGACTCTTTCACTATATTTATCATCGCATTGAGATCAGTAGGAGAAATCAAAACAAAAGAATTAGTTATAGTTCGAGCCTGTCGAGAACTATTTAATTTCAGCTTCTCGACTCCGCTCGAAGCATAAATTGATTTCAAGCTAAGTCTTCTGGCTTCCTTCATTGCTCCTGTGGCAAACATCCATATTTGGTTGTCTTTTACATCGGTCATGACAAATCCAGCGGCTGTAGGAAGATTCTTGATTATTTCGATAGAATTTGTATTGACGCCGTTTTTTTTAAGAAATATTTTATAATCAAAAAAATCATTCCCAACAGTCGTAATTATTGTTGGATTAAGGCCGAATCTTGCCAAGTGAAACGCTTGGTTTCCCGCTGTGCCACCGAATGATTTTTTATGAGTATCAGTAACAATTGAAATGTTGATTTTATGAATTTTGTCGGGTTGAATGTATTTTGAAAAACTGTCGGGAATATCAAAAATATAATCATAAGCAAGTGATCCCGTGAGGATAATATTTTTTTTCATTGCAAAATATTTTAGCGTTTGTTATAGTAAACCGCAACTGAGATGTCATCCCGATTAAATCGGGATCCAGAATTATATAGATTCCCGACCCGCTTCGTCGAAGCTTCAGCGAGGCGAGTTAGATCGGGAATGACAATTAAAACGATGTCTAAAGTAAAAGATCCGTCACTAGCAAAAAAAGGAAAGTTAAGGATCGAGTGGGCGTATCGACAGATGCCTGTACTTCGAGAGATTCAAGAAAAATTTAAAAATGAGAGGCCTTTTGGCAAGTTAAATTTCGGCGTTGCCATTCACGTCACATCTGAAACTGCCATATTAGCTAAGACATTACAAGCTGGTGGAGCTCGGGTTTATCTTTCTGGTTGTAACCCTCTTTCAACCCAGGACGATGTTGCAGCTGCTTTGGCTGACGAAGGAATAGAAGTTTTTGCCTGGAAAGGTCAGACGACAAAAGACTATTACTGGTGTTTAAATAAAGTTTTAGATGCTAAGCCAAATATAACTTTCGATGACGGCGCAGATCTATTAACGCTTGTCCACACAAAAAGGAAAAATCTTCTCAAGGATATTATTGGCGGCCAGGAAGAAACGACAACTGGTGTCATAAGACTTCGAGCGATGGCAAAAGATAAAGCTCTCAAGTATCCTGTTATCGCAGTCAACGATACCCCTACAAAACATATGTTCGATAACGTTTATGGAACTGGGCAGAGTACAATTGATGGAATATTACGGGCAACAAATGTACTTTTAGCAGGTAAAAATGTCGTAATTTGCGGCTATGGCTATTGTGGAAGAGGTTTGGCTAATCGGATGAGAGGCATGGGTGCAAAAGTGATTGTCTGTGAAGTTGAGCCGGTAAAAGCCTTACAGGCAAACATGGATGGATTTTCTGTGATGAGATTAATTGATGCTGCAAAAGTCGGCGACATTTTTGTTACTGTAACCGGTGATAAACATGTGATTAGAAAAGAGCATTTTCAAAAAATGAAGGATGGAGCAATTCTGGCTAATTCCGGACACTTTGACATAGAGATAAAAAAACCAGACCTAGAAAGTTTGACTAAAAGCATAAGGCAGATTAAACAAAGCGTCGAGGAATACCATCTAAAGAACGGTAGAAAATTATACCTTTTGGCTCAAGGAAGGTTGGTAAATTTGGCAGCAGCAGAAGGTCATCCGTCTTCAGTTATGGATATGTCTTTTGCCAATCACGCTCTTTGTGCCCGCTGGCTTGTCAAAAATTATAAAAATCTTAAGCCGGAAGTATACGAAGTTCCAAAAGAAATTGACGAAAAAATTGCCCGGTTAAAGCTTCAGTCGTTGGGCATAAAGATTGACTCGTTATCTAAGGAGCAGAAAAAGTATTTAACTTCCTGGAGTGAGGGAACATGAAAAATACAATTGTCATGCCGAACTCGTCCCGATTTAATCGGGATAAATTCAGGATGACAGTTTTTATAAATTAAACATGTGAATTATGATAAAAACTGTCATTTTCGATTTTGATGGAACAATTGCTGATACTTTGACTACAATTGTCAAGCTTTTTAATTTACGCGCAAAGGATTTCGACCTTTCACCTATCACTAAAAAAGAATTAGAAGAATACAGAAACAAAAGCCCTTTCGAAATTATTAAAGAATTTGGAATAGCGCTTATAAAACTACCCTTCATCGCGGCAAAAATTCGAGGAGAACTGAATAAAGAGATTACAAACGTAAAATTATTTGCAAAAGTAAGGAAAGTATTAGATACATTAAAAGATAGAAGATTTCACTTGGGAATTTTGAGTTCCAATTCCAAAGAAAATATCGAAAAATTTTTGCAAGCGAATAGCCTTGAAATTTTTGACTTTATTCATTCCGAGGAGAACATTCTTGGCAAAGGCAAGGCATTAGGAAATTTGTTAAAGACACACCGCTTAAAGAATAATGAAGTAATTTATGTGGGTGACGAGGTGAGGGATATCGAAGCATGCAAAGAAAACGGCGTTAAGATAATATCAGTAACTTGGGGATTCAACAAAAAAGATATATTAAAAAAAAGTAAGCCTGACTATATAGTTGACAAACCTCGAAAAATCTTAAAAATACTATCCTAATGCCCAACTACACCTGTCAGGTGTAATGGAGCGATATAACAGTCTAAGAATAAATAAAGACGAAATTTTTTCCTTTAATCAATTTCTCTTTGTGCCTTAGAGATTTTATCGGATACATATAGGAAACAATTCTTGCCTTCGGAATTTCTTTTAAGACTTTCTTTGTTACTTTGTCGAGGAACCAGGGGGAAATGTAGAGATAGATTGTTATATTGTTAAATTGCGTTAGCCACGTTTGACGTGGTTTCATTATTATTTTGTCATTGCGAGGAGTGAACGAAGTGAGCAACGAAGCAATTTCGTAGTTACGGGATTGCTTCGCTAACGCTCGCAATGACATCGTGAACAAATCAGCTAGTATGATTTTTATATTTTTCTTATTTGGATGAAAGAAGTGACGAAGATGTAAGAGTATGATTAAAATGGGGTTGATTTCGACTGCGATAAATTTAGTGTTTAATTTTTTCCGATACGCTTCTTTTGAAGCTTCAAAGATAACTATTCCATCTCCGGCGCCTAAGTCAAAAATTACTTGATTATTTTTGAGATCAAGTGATTTGATAATCAAAGGAAGATCATATTTATTGGTGGGAAAAAATGGGATGGGAGAGAATCGTTTCGAGGAGAAAATAAGGATAACTACCAATGCAATAATAAATAATAATGAATAAATAATAATCATTGCTGAAAAAGAATTAATTAATGCTACCATAGTTAAAAATGAAAAAATATTTTATCATTGATTTTGATCCTACTTTTAAATTACAGACATAAATAGAGAGTATGATAAAATGGTTCTGCGTGAGTTAAAAAAAATTCCAGACACAATTAGATTTAGGGTATTATATTAATATGGTTTTTCAGCTTTCCTACGGGATTGAGGAAGCGCTAACTCCAATCGACGGAAGAAATAAGCATAAACTTAATTCTCTGACTCCCTTCTTATCAGATCTCGCTTTAGATAAATATCGCATTATGGTAGAGGTGAGATATTTAGAAAAACTTTCTGAATATAAAATTATCAGAAAATTGACTACAGCCGAGATTGTATCGATTAATCAATTAATCGATACATTCGGCAAGAAAGATTATCAAGATATTCGAAAGATTGAGTTAAAGACAAACCATGAAATGAAAGCAGTAGAGGAGTTTATTAAACAAAAGCTAAAAAATTATTCTTCGAGCAACGTCGAGAAGAATAACACTAAAAATAGTTCTCGACAGGCTCGAACTATAAGGAAAAAGAAGAATTCTCTTGGAGATATTATCGAGATGGTACATTTCGGCCTGACATCTGATGATGTAAATAATATTGCCTACGCGTTGATGATCAAAGACACACTTCAGAAAGTTTTCATTCCCCATATGGCTTTAATAAAAAAAATTCTCCAAGAGAAAGCCAAAACTTATAAAAAGATAGCCATGTTGTCCCGAACACACGGCCAACCGGCAGTTCCGACTACAGTCGGGAAAGAATTGTTGGTTTATTACACAAGATTTAACGAGGAATTTAAGAAATTAATTAAGTTGGAAATCAAGGCTAAACTAAGCGGAAACGTCGGCAACCTCAATGCCCATAAATTTATTTATCCTAAAATTGACTGGTTAAAATTCAGCAAAGAATTTATATCTGATCTGGGTTTAGTTCCAGAACCAGTTACAACCCAAATTCTTCCCTATGACAGTTTTATTGCAATTTCCAATCAATTATCAACTATTAACAATATTCTTTTAGGCTTATGTCAGGATTTTTGGATTTATATAATGCTGGGATATTTTAAACAAAAGGTGATAAAAAAAGAAGTCGGCTCGACGGCGCTTCCCCATAAAGTCAATCCGATATATTTTGAAGGAGCAGAAGGGGGTTTTGGAATAGCAAATGCGCTTTTGGAGTTTTACTCTCGAAAACTCTCATACTCACGGCTCCAGAGAGACTTATCAGACAGTACGGTGAGGCGTTCTGTAGGAATAGCTTTTGCTTACAGCTTGCTGTCTTATCAGAGCCTGAAGGAAGCGCTGGAAAGAATTGAGCCAAATAAAGAAAAAATTCTTGAAGACTTAAAAAATCACTGGGAGGTTTTATCAGAAGCTGTCCAAAATTTTTTAAGGACAAGAGACTATAAGGATGCTTATGAAAAAACGAAAAAGTTTTTTAGAGGAAAAACGATAAAGGAAAAAGAATTAAAGGAATTTATAGAAAGTTTGAAATTGAGTAAGGAAGATAAACAAAAACTTATGAGCCTAACGCCGGAAAAATATACCGGATATGCGGAAGAGTTGGTTGGTAAATTTACTATTTGAATTTATGAAGATTAAGTTTCCTCTCGTCGTTATCGGCGCCCAGTGGGGTGACGAAGGAAAAGGAAAGATTATTGATATTTTTTCGCAACAGGCAGATTATGTTGTCCGTTTTAACGGAGGAAATAACGCAGGGCATACGGTTGTTGTAGACGGAGAAAAATTTCCATTATCTTTGCTGCCCTCGGGTGTACTTCAGGAAAAACACCTTTGTATCGCTCAAGGGGCAGTTATTGAACCTTCAATTCTTTTAAAAGAGATTGATTTTTTTGAAAAAAGAGGAACCAAAGTAAAGCTTACTATCGACCCGCGCGTTCACGTTGTCATGCCTTATCATAAGGAGTTGGATAGAGCCACCGAGGTATGGAAAGGGAAAAAAGCTACAGGCAGCCTTCACTTGGGAATCGGTTACTGCTATGAGGACAAAAACAATCGATTCGGTGTTCGTTTTGAAGATCTGATTAATCCAAAATTATTTAAAGAAAAATTAGAGATGTTTTTTCCGCTAAAAAAGAGACAGATAGAATTAGTGTTTGGTCAGAAGACAAATTTGACCATAGAAAAAATTTATAAGGAATATATCGATTACGGAAAAAAATTAAAAAAATATTTGGGAGATGTGTCTTTATTAATACAGAACGAACTAAATAGTCATGCTGAACTAGTTTCAGCATCTGATTTTACTAAAAACAGATCCCGAAATAAATTCGGGATGACAAATAAGAATAAAAAAGTTTTATTTGAAGGCGCTCACGGGACTTTTTTGGATGGAGTTTTTGGGACTTATCCCTACACCACGGCAGTTTATACGATCTCTGGTTCAGTCTTTCCCTATGTTGGTATATCGCCGCGAAAGATTTATAGTTTAGGCGTGGTCAAG
>MFZO01000046.1:19542-21270 GCA_001788015.1 Candidatus Roizmanbacteria bacterium RIFCSPHIGHO2_02_FULL_38_11
GAAATAAGAAAAAATGGTGGCGAGTTTGGTACCGTTTCCAAGCGGCCCAGGCGGTGCGGATGGCTGGATTTATGTTTACTGCGAACAGCCAAAAGGCTTTCAGGGTTTGACTATATTGCCTTGACCAAGTTAGACGTGCTTTCTAATTTATCGTCCATAAAAGTTTGCACCCACTACCTAATCGGTTCAAGAAAATACCAAGAGGTTCCGTCACTTATGACCGAATTTTCAAAATGTAAACCGGTTTTAGTAGAATTCAAAGGTTGGAAAAAGGATATTTCACAGGTAAATAAGTTTCAGGATCTTCCCGGAGAGGCTAAGATTTATATAAAATTCATTGAAAAAAAATTACAAGTTCCTATATACTATATTTTCGTTGGACCAGAAAGAAGTCAGACAATTTACTGTTAGTTTGTCATTCCGAACTTGTTTCGGAATCTGATTCAGATCCTGAAATGAATTCAGGATGACTAAAATTGGATATGAATAAAATTAAAACTATTAAATCACTGACAAAAAAGGAAATTGATTCAAAGTTAGCACGAATAAAAAAAACATTTATCGGCATTCCTGTTTTTAAAGGAAAAAACGGCTATCCCTATTCGCTTTTTCCACTTACAGATTTTAAACCGGCGATGAAACCCCAGTTAATCGAAGATATGGCGGATTTACTTGTTTACTATGGCGATTTCGAGAATGCAAATATCATCGTATCCGAGGCAGATCGTGGCGGAGGCCCCTTAACCCACGCCGTATCAATGAGGACAAACCTGCCCTACACTTTGGCTAACTGGTATCCAACTGAAGTAGAGGGAAGTATCAGTGTCAAAGCCTCGATAGGTTTTTCCGGAGACGGCGTTATAAATCTTAACGGCGTTGAAAAAGGTCAAAAGGCAATTTTAGTGGATGATATCATAAGCTCAGGTGGTACTGCTATTGCTCTTATAGAATGTATCCAAAAAGCAGGAGCACATGTAGTTGAAGCATTGTTTGTGGGTGAAAAAGTTAACTTAAATGGAAGAAAAAAACTGGAGGAAAGATTCGGAATTAAAGTTAAAACATTAGTGAAATTTATCGCCACGGGTACTTTCACACAAGAATATGCAAATAGCTGAAGGATTGACATACGACGATGTTCTGCTCGTTCCACAAAAATCATACATCGATCACAGGTCTGACGTTTCAACAAAAACAAAGTTAACTCGTTCCTTGGAAATTCATATTCCCTTTGTTTCTGCCAATATGGATACGGTGACCGAGGCTGAGATGGCAATAGCTTTGGCCCGCGAGGGAGGCATCGGTATCATTCACCGTTTCATGTCGATAGAGGAGGAGGTAGCTGAAGTTAAAAAAGTAAAGCGACAGGTTGGCTTTGTTCTAGGAAATCCCTATACGGTTACACCGGGTGATTCACTTAAGAAAGTTTGGAAGCTGGCAAAGGAAAAAGACGTTGATGGATTTGTGGTTGTTGATGAAAAAAATAGAGTGATTGGGATTTTGAGTAAGCGCGATTTTATTTTTGAGTCAACCAATCATAAGAAAGTTAAAGATCTGATGACTCCTTTCAGAAAACTTATCATCGAAAAAGTCGGCATTTCATTCGCTCAGGCAAAAAAAATTTTCCACAGATACAAGATCGAAAAACTCCCCTTGATTGATGGCGAACGACGATTAATGGGGCTTATTACTGCCAGATCTGTAAGAAATTTTGAAAAATTTCCTTATTCG
>MFZO01000047.1:0-61104 GCA_001788015.1 Candidatus Roizmanbacteria bacterium RIFCSPHIGHO2_02_FULL_38_11
ATTGGGACAACAAAAGCTTGTCAGATTATTGCTTGTGTTGAGTTAGGAAAGCGTTTACTTAAAGGAAAAAAATCGACATTTATTATGTCAGCAAAACAAATTTGGGATGAAATGAAAGATATAAGGAACAGTAAAAAAGAACACTGTTTTATTTTTTATTTAGACGTCAGAAATCAAATTATCAAGCGAGAGCTTATTTCAATCGGCACGCTTAATGCAAGTCTTATCCACCCGCGAGAAATATTCGAACCCGCAATCAGATTTACTGCGGCACAAATGATAATTTCTCATAATCATCCATCTGGCGACCCAAGTGCTTCGGAGGAAGATATAAAACTAACGAGACAGCTTATCGAGGCGGGGAAGATTTTAGGCATAGACATTATTGATCATGTCATAGTCTCTGAAAAAGGATTCGTCAGTATGAAAGAGAAGGCTTTGATGTAAAATTAGTCAATGAAATTTTTTGAGAAAAGAAAAAAATTAGCCAAGAAAATAATTTCTAAATTAAAAGAACTCTTTCCAAATGCGAAAATAGTCCTTAAATACTCCAATAACTGGGAACTCCTTGTTGCGGTTATATTATCTGCTCAATGTACTGACAAGATGGTGAATAGAGTTACGGAAAAGTTATTTAAGAAATACAAAACGTTAAATGATTATATAAATGCAGTCCCGAGAGAGTTTGAACAAGATATCAAATCGTGTGGTTTCTATAAAAATAAAACAAAAAATATTTTGACAACGGCAAAAGTGATTAAAGCTAAATACAAAGACGAGGTTCCAAATACTATGAAAGATTTACTAACTTTATCTGGAGTTGCCAGAAAAACAGCCAATGTTGTCCTGGGTAATGCATTTGGTATTTATGATGGGATTGCAGTTGATACTCATGTGCGAAGACTTTCGAAATTATACGGTCTGACTGACCATGATAATCCGGATAAGATCGAGCAGGACCTTATGAGAATAATTCCTAAAAAAGATTGGTTTAAGTTTACCTATCTGATGATTGACTACGGAAGAAAATATTGTCCGGCCAGAAAACACGACCACAAGAATTGCCCTCTTGTCAAAATTATTAAGAGATAATTATGAGAGATTTTATTGCTTGAAATATAGTATTCCCTTTTAAATTTTTGTTATAATTCAATTATGAAAACATATATAGATTTAACTAATACGGTTAAAAAATATAAAGGCAAATGGGTAGTGTTTGATGCGAATTTAAAAAACATAGTAACGTATGCTGCTACTGCAAAAAAAGCATATGATAAAGCGATAAAGAAAGGCTTTGAAAAACCTACTTTATTTAAGGTTCCGCAAAAAAATATTCCATATTTTGGAATTTGTATTAATGATAAAGCATAGATTTAAGTATGTAAAGATTGGTTCTTATCTGCGACCAATTATTCCCGTAACACTTCAAAATGAAAAAATCTCTTTCGCTTATTTAGCTCTTATTGATTCTGGTGCAGATTTTAATATTTTTCATGGAGAACTAGCTTCGATTTTAAATATTGATTTAAAAAGATTAAAGACAATTCAATTTGGCGGGATAAATAAAGATGCGCCAGGAGTAGGTTACTATACTGCTATAGAGATTGGCGTTCAGGATCAATTTTTTAATACTCCGGTTGTTTTCTCGCACGATATTTCTGATAGGGGTTACGGAATTTTAGGTCAACAAGGATTTTTCAATCTTTTTAAAGTGAAATTTGACTTTGCGGCAAAGAGCATACAGTTAAAAACCAATAGATAGAAACGGTATTTTTTAATTTTTTCTTCTAATTTTCGTACAAGTCTTCCAGCTCTTTTACTCCCCCAAAAGCGATGCGGTCGATGACGAGGTCTTTCATACCTAAAAGAAGACCAGGGGTTATGACATATTCGCCGTATTTATCGTTAATGGCGTCCAATGCGACAGAAACTTTTCTTTCTTTTTCTTCGGGAAAATCGAATAAACTCGCCTGGGATTTTTTTGACGGAATCAGATCGTAACAGCTGACGCTTAATTTAGCCACGATTTTTCTTTCCGGTTGCTGGTTAAAGACATATAAAGCTTTTCGATAGAGTTCAAAAGTGGTAAGCATTTCTGTCTGGAATTTTCTGCCTCGGTGCCAGAATGTTCCGTCGATATATAAACAGGCCACATGTATTCCCAGTGCGGCTTTTCCGGCTTTTCTCAATCTCCTTCCCATTTTCTCGCACAGTTTCATCATAATTTGAGCTATTTCATGAGGATCTTTTGTAGCTTTTCCTAAAGCGTAATCTTGACCATAGCTTTTTCGGGCAAAAATGACATCATCTATCTCCCATCCCCGAAGTCTCAAATACCAGTAATAGCCGACTATGCTTTGAAAAACCTGGTTTTTAAGAAGAGGCAGGGGAGCGTCTAAAAATTCTAAAGGAGTAAAAATTCCCTGAGCATTGAGTCGCGCCTCAAAGCGTTTATTAATTCCGCAGAGATCTACTAAGTTCAATCTTTTGTATATGTCTCTAAGATTTTTATCTGTTATTACTTCCAAGCCATCCGGTTTTTTTAAAGATGCCGCTGTCTTTGCCAGAAATCTATTTGTCCCAATTCCTATACTGCAGGATATCCATTCACCGATTTCACTGCGCAGCCTTTGTTTTATCTCTCTACCAATTTCTATGAGGGAACGGTTTAAGTAACTCTCCATATCGGTAAAGTCGATAACAGCTTCGTCGATTGATCTGGGATAAACGTTGGGAGAATAATCTTTAAATATCTTTTTAAATTTTATGTGGACATCTCTGACAAGCGGTGGATCAGGAGTACGCACAGCGACATCTTTACATAACAAGCGTGCATCTCTTACCGTCATACCAACTTTTATTCCGAATCGCTTTGCCTCAATTGAAGGCGATACCACACAGCCGCTGGGCGTTGCATAAGCGGCAACCACAATAGGCTTTCCCCGCAAGTGCATATTGGCCTGTTGTTCTACGGTTGCAAAACAGGAGTTGAGGTCGATATGCATGATCATCGGATTGTTTCTGTTAATCTGGAGTTCCATCGGTTATCTCTTCCAATGTCCAATGGAGTGTTTCGCTGTCCATCCGTAGTCTGAAATCCATGTTATTGTCGGTCACATGAAAAATATGCTGAATGTTTCTGCCCAGTCTGACACGGTGATAATATGACAATTTTTTGATAAAGAATTCTTTTCCTTGCCAGTGTAATTTAAGAGGAATTACTATTCCTTTCATTCTGTCGTATTTGGTGATGACGCTTATTTTTTCGTTGATGATTTCCAACATATGATTAAAGTTATTTTAAAACCACAATTCTATTCAGATTCATCTCGACACCCATCTTTTTAGTTAAATTTTCTGACAACCGCCTTAACTACACCAAATATTTCTAACTCATTTCTAGGGTAAAAAGGCGGATATTTGGGATTGGCTGATTCGAGGTGGGTTCGCATTCCATCCTTTTTTAAAATTTTAAGCGTCCATTCTCTATCTATTTGGGCGAGGACAATATCTCCGGAAGTAGCCAGACGCTTTTTTTCGATAATAACTATATCTCCATCAAAGATGCCAAGGCCGATTAGCGAATCGCCGCTAACTTTGAGCAAAAATGAAGATTGGGGATCTCCGATAAGATAATCATCCAATGTTAAATAATCCCTGTTTTCCTCGGCCAGAATTGGGAATCCTGCCTTGACTAAACCAATAAGGGGTAGAGCAAAGAACTTTGAGGTGGGAGCAAGCTTGTCTTCTTCTTTTTTCAAGAACCCTGCCTCGATAAGTTTACTGACTATTTTGAATACGGAGTTTTTTGACGATAAACCAAATATTTGTAACATCTCAGAATAAGAGGGGAGACGTTTATGTTTTTTATAAAATGTTTTGATTTTTCCTAAACGATCTTGCATAGTAGTTTTTTTGTCATTCCGCACCCCCATTTTCATGAGGGCAAGCTTGATGCGGAATCTATATAATTTTTAATTTCTGGATTCCCGCTTTCGTGGGAATGACATTATGTAAGGTAAACGCTTGTTTACTAGTATAGTAAACATTCGTTCACTTTGTCAAGTGAATTTTTACTAGAAATTCGCGCACCCGTCAGAAAACGCTCCCCGCTAAGCGGGGTAAGTTTAGGCGGGAAGGGGTAAAAAATGCTATAATATTGGTAATGTCTAATATACTTGGTGCGGCTGATTTTTATCTCAATAGATTATTTTTCTCTGCTGGAGTATTAATCGTTACTTTATTTATTTCTTATTTTCTTAAAAAAAGTGTTGATTTAGTTTTTGCAGGAGTTAAAAGAAAAGTTGCTGATGGCTACGTTCTTGCTAAAACTAGAACAATCAGGTCCCTATTGAATAACATCATCGACGCGGCCTTATTTTCAGTTGCTGTTTTAATAATTCTTTCTAACTGGGGGGTGAATGTAACCCCAATCTTGACTGGTGCAGGGATATTAGGATTAGCTTTTTCATTCGGAGCCCAAACATTGGTAAAGGATTTAATCGCAGGCTTTTTTATCATTGTTGAAAATCAGTTTAATATTGGGGATAAAATTCAAGTAGGGAAGTTAGAAGGAGAGGTATATAAGATGACGTTGAGGATGACAGTATTAAGAGATAAGAATGGTAATCTTATTTATATTCCAAACTCACAAATAACAACGGTAGTCAAACTAAAACAGAACTAATCATACCATTCTTCCTTTGGAAATAATTTATTTTTATCAATTATAAGATATTGAGCCAAACCGTTTTCTATAAAACCGGTGTTGATAAATCGATTCTTTAAGTCGAATTCTGCATAGTGAGAATGGCCGCAAACGAACATTTCTTTTATCCCTAATTCTTTTTTAACTTTCTTTTTAATAATTCGATTTACCCTTTTGAGCATAAGTTGGAGTAGCGATACATTTTCTAAAATAGAACCTACAGCTATTGTTAAGATTTTATTTAAACTTCTCGGAAGCTTTTCATCTATTGCTGGATATAACCTATGACCGTGTTCAAATATAAAGCTTGTTCCATTAAGTTGTAAACGATAAGCATGAGTTTGAAGATCGGAAAATTGGCTTACATTTCTATCTATGTAACTTTCACGATCATGATTTCCATATATGTATATTGTTTTTTTTGATTTCAATAGAGGGAAAAGTTTACTCCAGTTTGAAGAAATAAATCGATTAAAAGTGGTAAGATAGCCATCCCAAAAATCTCCATTAATAATTACGAAATCAGATTGTCTAATAATTTTTTTTAAAAAGTAGAATTTTTTTTCCTCGAATTTATCCGTTAGATGGCTATCTGAAAAAACGAGGATTTTCATTTATTTATTGATCATTGCCTGAATGATATTTCGTGGAACTTCTTCATAATGGGATGGTTCCATGTAGAATAAACCACGTCCTTCAGTAAGGGAGCGGATGACCGTGGCGTATCCCGACATTTCAGCTAATGGAACGTAAGCTTTGATGATAACTGCACGGCTTCTTTTTTCTGTACCTAAAATTTTTCCGCGTTTACTTGAAATGTCGCCAATAACTACACCCATGAAGTTTTCAGGTACCGTTACCTCAAGTTTCATTATCGGTTCAATAAGGGTAAGTCCGGCTCTTTTTGCCGCGTCTTGTAAGGCCATGGACCCGGCAATCTTAAAGGCGATATCAGACGAATCTACATCATGATAGCTTCCGTCATAAAGTGTGGCTTGAAAATCAGTTAAAGGGTATCCTACAAGAACTCCTTTTTCCTTTGCCTCAATTATGCCTTTCTCAACCGGAGAAATGAATTCTGATGGAATAGCTCCTCCTTTAATTTTATTGACGAATTTGAAGCCGCTACCCCGTGGAAGCGGCTCAATTTTAATTAGGCAGTGACCGTATTGACCATGTCCACCGGTCTGTTTTATATACTTTCCTTCCCCTTCAGTAAGTTTAGTTATGGTTTCTTTATAGGCAACTTGAGGTTTTCCTACATTTACCTGCATTCCCATCTCGCGCTTCATCCGATCTACCAAAATCTCAAGATGAAGCTCTCCCATTCCTGACATGATTGTCTGACCGGTTTCGTGATTTATCTTTACTTTAAAGGTTGGGTCTTCATCGGCAAGCCGCTGGAGCGTATAAGACAATTTTTCTTGATCGGCTTTTGTTTTTGGTTCAATGGCAAGAGAGATGACCGGTTCGGGAAAGGAAATTTTTTCCAAAAGAATGGGATTATTTTGATCAGCTAAAGTATCTCCGGTTTTTGTATCTTTTGGACCAACCAAAGCGACAATTTCTCCGGCAAAGGCTTTATCGATTTCTTCTCGTTGGTTTGCGTGCATAATAAGTACACGACTCACTCTTTCCTGCTTGTTACGGTTTACATTATAGACGTAGGAGCCTGATTCTAAAACACCCGAATAGATGCGAGTATAAGTGAGCTTTCCTACGTGGGGGTCAAGTTGGATCTTAAAAGCAAGAGCTGTAAATTTTTCTTCGTTTATAAGCCTCCTTTTTTCAACTTTTCCTGTTTTTGGATTTATAGCTTTGATTTCCTTAAGATCTGTAGGAGAAGGAAGGTAATCCACAATTGCGTCAAGTACTGGTTGAACGCCCTTATTACGAAGCGAAGATCCTGCATAAACAGGAATCAATTTATAAGAGATTACAGACTTTCTTAAAACTTTTTTAAGTTCGTCAAGAGGAATTTCTTCATTATTTAGATATTTATTTAATAGAGAGTCGTCAGTTTCTGCTATTTTTTCAATTAAGCTGGCTTTTGCCTTTAAGACTTTTTCTTTTATATCCGAGGGTATTTCGTCACTAATGGAATATTGGCTGCCTTGTGAATCCTTATCCCATATCAGTGATTTTAATGTCAAAAGATCTATTACGCCTTTGAATTCTTGTTCTTTGCCTATAGGATAGACCATCACTGCCGGTTTTGCGCCTAAGCGTTCTTCGATTTCTTTTACGGTTGCTTCAAAGTCAGCTCCCAGTTTATCCATCTTGTTTATAAAACATATTCGAGGTACTTTGTATTTATCCGCTTGTCTCCAGACTGTCTCAGACTGACTTTGTACTCCTTCTTCCGCATCAAAAATTACGACACCGCCGTCAAGTACCCTAAGTGATCGTTCAACTTCAGCGGTAAAGTCAACGTGTCCGGGAGTATCGATGATGTTAATTCTCATACCTTTCCAAAAAGTCGTTGTAGCGGCAGAAACAATCGTAATTCCTCGTTCTCTTTCTTGTGGCATCCAATCCATCTGGGTTGTTCCTTCATCGATGTCTCCTATTTTGTATGTTCTTCCCGTATAAAAAAGAATACGTTCGGTTGTTGTAGTTTTACCCGAGTCAATATGAGCTATAATACCGACGTTGCGGATTTTATCAAGCGGGACGATTCGATTTTTTGTGACGATAGATTGCTGAGCCATTAATTATTTAACATATAACGTGTAACACAAGAAAAATTGTATTTATTAATAAATACCTTAGTTCAAATGTTACATGTTACGTGTTTCGTGTTACATGAGTATTTACCACTTCAAGTGAGCAAAAGCTTTATTGGCTTCGGCCAATTTTTCCGTCTGAAGACGTTTATTCACGGCCTGTCCCTGGTTTTTTGAAGCGTCTAGAAGTTCGATCAGTAGTTTATCGGTGAAAGTGTGATATTCTTTATTGGATCGAGTCTTTGCCGCTTCGACAATCCAGTTTAAAGCTAAAAAAAGCCTTCTTTCTTTACGAACTTCGCTTGGAACAAGGTACGACGCACCGCCCAATCTTCTAGGTTTAACCTCATAGTTTGGTGCAACGTGCTGAATTGCTAGATGTAGTACCTTGAGTGGATCTTGCTGCTGTTTTTTTAGCTGACTAAATACTTGATATACGATATTTTGTGCCACTGATTTTTTCCCATCCATCATAATGTAATTAATTAGTTTGGTAACCTCAAGACTATTATGTACGGGTTCAGTTTTCACAGCTTGTTTTTTATAAGGACGTCTGGGCATAATAAAATGTCAAAACTTAAAACTCAAATCTCAAAACCAAAACTAAAAACTGCAAATCTAAAAGATTTAAGGATTTAAGATTTGGATTTGACATTTAACATTTGAGCTTTGAGATTCTCATGCAGCTGGTTTTGCTTGTTCCATTTTAGTTCCATACCTAGATCGAGAATTTTTTCTATCTATAACTCCCGCAGTATCGAACTTTCCTCTTACGATGTGATATTTGACTCCCGGCAGATCTTTCACCCTTCCTCCTCTAACTAAGACGATAGAATGTTCCGCTAAATTGTGTCCAACTCCTTGAATATATGCAGTCACCTCCATTTTATTGGAGAGCCTGACTCTTGCTACTTTTCGGAGTGCAGAGTTAGGTTTTTTGGGAGTCATGGTTCTCACTATAGTACATACGCCACGTTTCATTGGATTACTAATTCTTATGTACTTTCTTTTTAATGAATTAAAAGTTAGTTTTAAGCCAGCTGCGCGGGATTTTTTAGTCCTTCTTTTCCTCTTTTTTTTGATCAGTTGGTTGATTGTCGGCATATTTACTCAAAAATCTACCGTAGTATTTTCCAATTAATTCTTCAGTTACGGGTATGAGTCTTCCAATTATAACATTTTCTTTTAATCCCAGCAAGTAATCTATTTTGCCTTTGATAGCTGCAGAACTTAGAACATTCGTAGTTTGTTCAAAAGAAGCGGCAGAAAGCCAAGAGTCCGTATAGATGGCTGCGCGTGTTATACCTAAGATGGATACTTTTCCCACCGAAGGTTTTCCGCCTTGGGCAAGAATTTTTTTGTTTTCTTCCTCGAAGCGGATCTTAGAAACAACCTCATCTTTGATAAATGAGGTGTCTCCCTCATCTTCTATTATTACTTTGTCGCTCATTTTTCGAATGATAACCTCAAAATGTTTATCGTGAATGTTTATACCTTGGGATTCATAAACTTTTTGAACCTCGTCGAGTAGATAAAATTGAGCCGCTCGAAGACCTTTGATAGTTAAAATATCGTTTACGTCCAAATATCCCTCTGATAAAGGTGTCCCTATGGTTACAAGTTCACCATCCTTTATCTTGAGTTTTTGCGACATGGGAATAATAAACTCTTGTTCTCGCGGGCGATTTTTATCCGTAGAGGTGATCTTTACTGCGTAGACTTCTTTCTTACTATCTTCTTGAACAGAAGCTTTTCCGTCGACTTCAACAATAGGAGAAACAATTTTTGGCGTTCTTGTTTCAAAGAGTTCTTCTACTCTTGGCAGTCCCTGGGTTACGTCAGAAATAACAATGCCTCCAAAGTGCCTCACTCTCATCGTGAGTTGAGTTCCCGGTTCACCAATCGACTGAGCTGCAATAACGCCCACAGGTACACCGATATCAACAAGTTTGTTATTTGAAAGATCTATGCCGTAGCATTTCTGACATGCCCCGTACTTTGATTGACAATAAAGCGCTGATCTAACGACAATTTTTTTGATTCCTGATTTTTGCAAAAGATGTATTTTTTCCTCATCGATGAGTTGATCGGTCTTGATGAAGAGTTGTTTATTTTCAGAATATAGATCTTTTGCCAGGAAGCGTCCTTTTATTCTGTCTAGAAATTTTTCTCCACGTACATCTGTTACGCTGATGGTGAGACCATCCTTTACTCCACAGTCTTCTTCTCTTATGATCATATCATGGGCAACGTCAACCAGCCGACGCGTAAGATATCCGGCATCCGCTGTTTTTAGCGCTGAATCGGTAAGACCTTTTCGAGCGCCGCGTGCGTTAATTACATATTCAAAAATTGATAACCCTTCACGATAGTTTGATTTGGTTGGCACCTCTATGATTTTTCCTAGAGGATCAACGACGAGACCCTTGATTGCCGACAGTTGTTTTAATTGTTCACGAGAAGCTCTTGGACCCTCTGATTTAATGGCAATTTTGACTGGATTTTCTTCATCGAGCGCATCCCAAGTCATATCTGCTAATTTTTCGGTTATTTCTATCCAAAGTTTATTTGTATAGCGTTTTTTTTCTTCCAGAGTAAGAAGTCCCTGTCGATAATTTTTTTCTACCTTTTCAACATTTTTTTCGACCTGTTTTAGCATTTCTTCTTTCTCTTTGATGATGAGGCAATCAAAAACTGAAAATGAGAGACCTCCCGCGATAGTTGCTCCCCAAAATCCAATCTCTTTGAGTCGATCAATGGCATCTCCCACCTCTTGATTTTCAACAATCTTCATAGCCTTCACAACGATTTGTTTTAATGTGGAGGCTTTTACTTCCTGATTGAAAAATCGTAATTTTTCTGGAAGAGATTGGTTAAAAATGACGCGACCAATAGAAGTTTTTAAAAGGTTATTGTTAATTTTGACAAATATTGGTTGTCTTAAACTAATCTTGTCAAATTGATAAGCGGTCATAGCCTCATTCTCATTGCTGAAATATTTCAATTCTTCATCTCTCTTGTTTTGATAAGACGTATCAAGTGTCGTAAAATGATAACAACCTAGAGCCATTTCTTTATTAGGAAGAACGATAGGTGTTCCATCGGCAGGTTTGAGAAGGTTATGATAGGGAAGCATTCTTGTTTTCACTTCTTCGATTGCCCTTTTTGAAAGTGGTAAAAATACCCCCATTGCGTCGCCGTCGAAATCGGCGTTATATCCAGCGCAGACAGTAGGATGAAGTTTTATGGCATGCGAATCAGTGAGTATAGGATAAAATCCCAAGATCGATAATTTATGAAGAGTTGGTGCACGGTTGAGTAAAACAGGATGATCTTTAGATATTTCTTCTAAGATGTCATAAACTATTGGCTCTTTTTTTTCAAGAAAATTCTTAGCACTTTTTATATTCGGAGCAAGTCCCCTTATTATGATTTCATGAAGAAGAAATGGCTTAAAAAGTTCTAGGGCCATTTCTTTTGGAAGTCCGCACTGGTAAAGTTTGAGTTCTGGACCCACGATGATAGTGGATCTTCCTGAATAGTCTACTCGTTTTCCCAAAAGATTCTGCCTGAAGCGACCTTGTTTTCCACGAAGAATATCAGACAATGATTTTTGGATTTTGGATGCAGTCCCTTGAGTTCTAGCTCTTCCTCTTGATTTTTGCAGATCGATCAAGGAATCAACCGCTTCCTGAAGCATTCTCTTTTCGTTTCTTAAAATTATCTCTGGGGCGCCCAGGTCTATTAGTTGTTTAAGGCGATTATTCCTATTGATAACTCTTCGATAAAAGTCGTTAAGGTCTGATGTGGCGAACTTACCGCCCGGCAATTGAACAACAGGTCTCAGATCGGGTGGGATAACAGGAAGAACTGTTAAAACTATCCATTTTGGGGATATGTTCGCTTTGATGAATGATTCAAGGAATCTAACTTTTTTGAGAAGCTTATTCCTTCTTTCTCCTTTTACTTCATTAAGTTCTTTTAGAGCATCTGCGTATTTCTTATTTATTTCAAAAGATGACAAAATTTCATAGATAACTTCTGACCCCATGCCTGTTTCAATAAAATGGTCGGCTCTTTTTTCTTTAAGATAAAGAAAATCATCTTCTTCGATGGTGTCCAAGGAATTTAATGATTTGATAACCTTAATAAGTCGATCAAAAAAAGATACTTTTTGATTTTTTTGTTCAGTGAACTTATCTGAAAGCAATTTGAGCTGTTCTCGCAATTTGAATTCAATCTCCTGTTCGGCAATTTCTCTTTGTTCTCTATGAGAGATTTTCTTCACGAGTTCCTCTTTTTGTTTTTTAAAATCGCTTTCGACTTTTTTCTGATTGGTTTGATATTCTTTTCCAAGGCTATCTAATTCTTTTTTCTCCTCTTCTTTGATAACCTTGATGGACTGTTTTTGTTTTTCTTTATCAATTTTTTTCACGAGATATAGAGCGTAATAAATTATGCGCTCAAGCGATTGAGGCGGAATATCAAGAATAGTGCTGAGGACAGAGGAGGGGCCTTTAAAATACCATATATGAGCGATAGGAGAGGCAAGTTTTATGTGACCCATTCGTTCTCTGCGAACTGCAGAGGTAGTAATTTCAACGCCGCAGCGATCACAAACAATTCCTTTGTATCGGATTCTTTTGTATTTACCACAGTAACATTCATAGTCTTTGGTAGGTCCGAAGATCCTTTCATCAAATAGACCGTCTTTCTCTGCTCTAAAGGTTCGATAGTTAATTGTTTCGGGCTTAGTTATTTCACCATGAGACCAACTCAATATTACCTCGGGAGAAGCGAGGCTGATTCGAAGACCGGAAAAATCGACTGGATCGTGGTTTTCCATAATGTTTTGTAATACGGATGATTCGGATATGCGGATATTTTTATCCGAATATCTGCGGCAACCGCATATTATCCGTAGATCCGTATTAAATTTACTTGATGTAATCTATTGCTAATCCCAATGCATTTAGTTCTTTCATTAAAACATGAAAAGATTCTGGAACACTTGATTGGGGTATGTCAACTTTCTTGATGATTGATTCAAAGGCTTTAGTTCTTCCTCTTACATCGTCACTTTTGATTGTGAGCATTTCTTGTAATGTGTAGGGGACACGATGTGTTTCAAGTGCCCACACTTCCATCTCTCCAAATCGTTGTCCACCCATTTGCGATTTACCACCAAGCGGTTGTTGAGTGACCAACGAGTAGGGACCTACAGAACGAGCATGGAACTTATCCTCAACCATATGGATAAGTTTCATAATGTAGCCTATGCCAACAAATACCTGTCTGTCATAGGGTTGTCCGGATTGACCGTCAAAAAGCTTTACTTTTCCGTCTATTGGAAGTCCAAGTTTTTTAAGTTCCGAAGTGATAAACTGTTCTTTAATTTTTTCAAAAACTGGGACTGAAATATTGGTATGTTTATGTTGAGCGATAAGACCAAGAAGAGTTTCAAAAAGTTGCCCCAGATTCATACGTGACAAGATCGATAGAGGAGAAAGTATGACGTCGACAGGTGTTCCATCCTCCAAGTAGGGCATATCCCATTCAGGTAAGATTTTTGAAATGACTCCTTTGTTTCCGTGCCGACCGGCCAGCTTATCGCCGACAGAAATTTTTCGAAGTTGAGCCGTATTAACAATAATTCTTTTTAACACGCTTGGTTCTAATTCGTTTGGGTCTTTTTTAGAATCAATAATTTCAAGGTTTACTACAGTTCCGCGTTTGCCGTATGACAGACGAAGAGATGTATCTTTTACATCCTTGGCTTTTTCACCGAAGATAGCTCTCAAGAGTCTTTCTTCAGCTGTAAGCTCTTTTTCGCCTTTTGGCGCTAGCTTTCCGACTAATATGTCACCACCCGAAACTTCAGTTCCAACTACAACTAGGCCGTCTTTATCTAAATTCTGCAGAATCTCTTCACGGACATTTGGAATATCTCGCGTCAATTCTTCGGGTCCGAGTTTAGTATCGACCAAATCGGCTGTAAATTCCTCTGAAGTGATAGAAGTTAATAAGTCTTCTTTTATCAGTCTTTCGGAGATGACAAAGCCGTCCTCATAACCCAAACCATTGAGTGAGGTATAGGCAACGACTAAATTTTGTCCTAAGGCAAGCTTGCCATTATTGGTTGATGGACCATCTAGAATCACTTGTCCTTTTTTTACTTTTTCCCGTGATTCAACTCTTGGTTTTTGATCGAAGACGACGTCTTTATTTGTTTTTACAAACCTACCCAAAATGTAGTTATATTCTTTACCTGATTTACCCTTCATAACAATTTTTTTTGCATCAACATAGGCTATTACTCCATCTTCTTCAGCGAAGACGGTTCGGTTAAGCGCAGAGCTGATTTTTCTTTCTAGACCGGTACCGACGATTGGAGCATCAGGTTTAATCAAGGGGACAGCCTGACATTGCATATGTGTTCCCATAAGCGCTCGGCTTGCATCGTCGTTCTGCAGGAAAGGAATAAGAGCGGCTGAGGCTCCTACTACTTGCCGTGGAGAAACATCTATAAGGTCTAACTTGTCAACTGCAACTTCAACAATTTCTCCTCCGTATCTGCAGACAATATGTTCATCAACTACATAATTATTCTTATCAATATTGATGTTATTTGAGGTTATATAGTATTGTTCTTCATCGTCTGCCTGAAGATATACAATCTCGTCTGAGAGCCGTACTTTTATTTTGTCTCCGTATTTTTCTTTGGTGAGTTTTCGATAGGGCGTCTCAAGAAATCCATATTTATTGACTCTTGCGTATAAAGCCATATAGGTAACAACTCCAATATTTGGTCCTTCAGGAGAGCGAATAGGACAAATTCTTCCATATTGTGATGAAGATATGTCTCTGATAGAGAAAGAAGCTCTTTCTTTCTCTATGCCGCCGGGTCCTCCTACGGTAATTCTTCTTAAATTATCAAGTTCAGATAGGGGATTAGTTTGGTCTACTATGGTGGAAAGCTGACTGGTTCGAAAGAATGAATTGATTGCGACTATAAGGGGTTTAGAGTTGACGATCTGAGAAGGAGAAATGTGAGATTCGCTTGTGACTAAACTCATTCTTTCCTTAATTTCTCTCTCGACTCGGACCAATCCCACTCGTATTCCATACATGCTCACGAGTTCTCCAACGGTTCTGAGGCGTCGATTACCAAGATGATCAATATCATCGAAAACACCAACGCCTTTGGTCAAATTTACTAAATATTTGATCGTTTCGATTATGTCTTTTTTGGTTAAAAGATGGTTTTCCTTTTTAATTTCAAAATCAATATTTAACTTTTTATTTATTTTGTATCTCCCAACATCAGCTAAGGAATAACGACGATGATTGAAGAATAAATTTTGCAATGTTTCATAAGCGTTTTCCAATATTAAAGGTTCACCGGGCCTCACTTTGCGGTAGATTTCTAATACTGCAGCATTTTTATCTTTTGTCTGATCCTTTTTTAAGGTTGGCGCAATGTACTTTTCGATAAGTTCCTTGTCAAGATCCTGAAAATAAGACATAATCTGCGTATTATTGTCGCCTTCAAATGTTCTTAAGAGAACAGTTGCCAAAAATTTTCTTTTTTTATTAACCTTCATTTCCATCAGGTTATTTTTATTGAGAGTTATGTCAAGCCAAGCTCCAATGTAGGGTCTTATTTCTGCATTATATAAAGTTAATCCAGTTGTTTTATCAATCTGTGCCGTAAAGTACAAGCCAGGCGATCTTACAATCTGATTGATGATGGCTCTCTCAATTCCGTTTATAATGAAGCTGCCACGGCTTGTCATTTTTGGTAAGTTAAAAAAATACACTTCTTGTGATCGTTCTATTCCTGTTTTCTTATTAACCAGTCTTAGTTTAAGATAGACGGGGGTATCGTAGGTTAATTTTTTCTGGAGACAAAGTTCCAGGGGGTAACGAGGTTCTCCGAAAAAAACGTCTTCAAAAAATAGGATAAATTTTTTTCCAGTGTAGTCTTCGATGGGGAAGAATTCGTTAATTATTTCTTTTAATTCTGAATTGATGAATTTTCCCCATGACTGTTTTTGGATCTCGATAAGGTCAAAACTTTCGAGCTCTTTATCTTCGTTACCAAGAAATATTTTTTTTTGAGAGGAAGAATCGGATGAGTTATTTTGAGGCATCTCGGGGATATGTTAATTTTTTTATAACAACAAAAAAACCCTTCTTATTAAAGGGGATCGAAAAAAGATACTCAAATATACATGAGATAAGTAAAATTGTCAAGCGAATTTAATCCTTAGCTTAATCGAATGGGTTAATTTCTTAAAGTTTTCATTTTGTCAAGAAGGGTGCCCAAGATGGGTTTATCTAGTTTTGTCTCAGGAAGCTTTTCGGCTCTGTCTGCAATTGCTTCTTCAATTTCTTCGGCTATAGTGAGCGCGTTTTCTTCTAAGTTTTCTGACAACTCCAATATTTTTTTTAGCGTTTGACGACCTTTTTTTGTTCCCAGTAATAAGGCGACCGCCGCTACGCTAATTGCTCCAAAAGCAAATCCCAACCAAAGATTCGAGTTCCTATTATGATTTTGATTTGGCATTTTTTTTAGTATGGATGAGGTCGATGACTTTGAATATCGTCTTCAAACCCGAGACAAAACCAGTCACTTCAGAAAGGCTATGTTCGACTGACACGCCTACTTTTTCAAAATTTTCTATAATTCCGTTGACTGTTTTGAGGGTCTTTCTCAGTTCTTTCAACACAAATATGAGCTGTATTCCAACTACAACCAGAAGAATAGTTGTTACTGTCAGAACCACTGTTAAAAGAAGTTGTGTAGTATCCATTACTTAATTGTGAAAAAAAAATTGTAAAAAGTCAAATGAATCGGCTGTAACCGTTCAGGAGTTGTCAAAGATGAGCTAATTTATTCTTCTAGTGAGGCTGAAAGCCGAATCGAGAAGTTCTCGACTACGTCAGGTACAGGACTGTACCTGACTATGCTCGAACGATAAAAGTTTTGTCAAACTCTGAACGGTTACGAAATAATTAAAAAGAATTAATTTCTACTTGACTTTTTTTATTGTTAAAACAGATGTGAAAATTGTCGAAAAAAGACTTCATACCTAAAATATTTGTACCAACTCCTAGATTTGGAGAGAAAGAAATCTCAGCGATGAATTCTTTGGATGCAAATTTGACGGAAAGTTTGTGAACATAGGCATCAATTTTTTCTCCATTCCCAACGGTAAGATTTATTTTTCTGCCTGCTTTTAGATTTAATCCGAAAGCAAAAGCATAATCTTTAGTAAAAACAGAGTATCCTGCACCCGAGTCGAGATAAGCTGGTACCACGTACCAACTACCGTCTTTTGATTTTACATCAACAGCAACTATTGGATCGCCATTGATGTACGAATATAACATATATCAAAGAAGAAATGGTCGATCTTCCTTTCTTGGTATTGCAAAAAGCATTATTTTTTTATGGGGAAATTTTTTTTTAGCTATTTTTAAGGATACTGCTATATTATCAGTTGCGGCTACAACGTGACCATCAACAATAGCGACTCTCTTACCAGAATATTTTTTGAATAGATTTTTTGGGATATCAGTTTTCATAGCAAATTTATTATAGCAGAAAAGTAGTTTCGATTTCAGAGTTTGGAGTTCTTTTTTTTAGCCCAATACTGATTTGACAAAAATAAAGAGTCAAAAGTTCCGGCGTCGAGCCAATAGCCGTTTAACTCTGCCCAATGGAGTTTGTTTTCTTTTAGATAAAAATTGTTTACCTGCGTAATTTCAAGTTCGCCTCTTCCGATATAACTTGGATCACATTTTTGAATAAAATCGAACACTTTGTTATCATACACATATAAACCTGTCACTGCATAGTTTGATGGCGGATTTTTTGGTTTTTCAATAATTTCAATTATTTTAGAATTATCTTTGGGGTCAAATCGAGGAACTCCAAAACGTTTTGGGTCAGGCACTTTTTTTAAAAATACCATAGCGCCGTCTATAAATTTCTTAAGTGGCACTGAAATGTCTGCGTCAGTGGTATTATCTCCCAATATGACGGTTATAGGTTTGTTATCAGCAAAATCTTCGGCTACAGCCAAAGCATCAGCAATTCCGCCGTCTGGTTTTTCTTGATAGGCAAACTCCAGATGTTCTACGCCAAATTCTTTACCATTTTTTAGCACGTGAATAAAATGTCCTGAATGAGGACCAGACACAACCACTAAAATTTCTTTGATTTCTGCCTTGACTAAAGTCTGAATAGGATAATAGATCATGGGCTTATCGTAGATTGGGAGAAGATGCTTATTTGTTGCGTAAGTCAAAGGATAGAGACGAGTTCCAAGTCCTCCAGCTAAAATTACTCCTTTCATAAAAGTTTATTACAAGTTCGGAAAATATTATCCTGGTAATATTATTATTTTCAAAAGAAACAGCAAAGTGAAAGCAATGAGTATATATTCTACCACAGTCTTTAAATGGAGGCTGTCTTCGATGATATGATGATAGATTCCCCAGACGATATAAAAAGAAATAAAAATAAAAAGAATGATGAATTCCAGGAGTCGTTCTCCCTTGAAGATGTTGAGCGAAATCAAAAATAAGGTTCCTGCGGTGATAAGCAAAAGATAGTCAAACAGATTTTTCTTCAATTCTTTTTGAATATGGATAACAAGATGTTTCATGATTTAATTACAAGACTGACCCTTTAGTTAACAATAATAATCCGACGAAAATAAAGCCGATGAAAATCAAATGCGCCAGATTTTTCCCAGTTATTCTTATAATATGGAGCTTAGTGGCAAAGTAAAAATCCAAAATTATGGCTAAGAATAAAAAAGTAAGAAAAATAAGACTTGAATTAAAAGATATCTGACCTACATTCTTACTTTGCGGAGAAGTTTTTTGAGCTAAAATGGCTGGTTGTTGAATGACCGGTTTGTTTTCTGTCACAGGTGACTCTGCTTCTACTGTGTTTGGAAGAGTTTCTGGTTGTTCGAGCGTTAGACGTTCTTGCGCAATAGGAGTAGAGAGAGGTTTACCAAACATCTCTACAACAAGGGTTGTTTCTTCACCATTCAAGACGCCATTCAAAACAGCAAAGCCTACTTCCGTATAGTCCCTTTTTAAGATATTATCTTTGTGCGATGACGAGTTCATCCAAGCATCTACGACTCCCTGGCTAAACAAAAAATTTTTTGCCAGGTTTTCTCCTGCAAACTCATAGCGATATCCGGAAGAGAGAATAAAATCCCAAGGAGTGGCGCCGTCGGGTCCGTAATGCGACCAATAATTTTTTGCAAACATATCTGAAGCTTTCCGTTGAGCCGCGGAAGCTAACTGTTCGTTAAATGTCAAGGTTGGAAGCTGATTCTGTTGCCTGACGCTATTGGTGAGTTGGTATAATTTGTCGACTGTTATATCGGTAGCAAAACCTAAGATATCGCCGGATTTTGCATACAGTATTTTAAATCCGAAAGTTAAAAAAAGAGCAAAAAGAAGATAGTAGGTTAAGAAATCGATATGCAAAGCTTTAGCACGGTAGTTATTTCCTTGGTGAGGAACAAACAAATGATGTAAAAAGGTCTTTATTGGGTTCATTATTACTTTCTGTCATGCTGAACTAGTTTCAGCATCTGATTTTTAGATAGCAGATCCTGAAATAAATTCAGGATGACAAATAATCTACAGAAACTTCTTAATGATTTTTAAATTATTCTTAATATAAATATACATCAAAATAATTCCTGCGGCATCGATTATAGCGTCACGTAGTTTCCCCTCTCGAGTAGGTACAAATGTTTGATGAAGCTCGTCTAAAACAGCATAAAGTATTGAAATAATAATAGGATATAAAAACTTTTTGCTGATTGTTAACCCGCCTGCAACGCTATGCCAGCCTGCATCGCTATGCGAAGCGTTGCTGGCAGGCGTAGCATTGCGGGCAGGTTGTTGATTTTTTATCGAATAGAAGGCTCTAAATAAAAGCAGATACAGGATTGCATATTCTATAACATGGAGAGCTTTGAAAATCAAGAAATCAAATAAAAATTTACCTGTAGCCGAGACTCGGAGTCGGGATGAAAGATAGAAAATAAGAGCCATCCAAATAATAGGTGGAAGCCAATATCGTATAAAGCGAGAAAATTTGCCCATAAATAAAATAATACAACATTCAAGCATTTATTTTCATCTTAAGGAAGATAGAGATTATAGCCAAAAGAGAGTAAGCGAAAGACGTAAAAGACAGAGAGGAGAGAAGAGCGTGGGTTTGGGTGCTTACTGGTGTTTCATTATTTATTGTTATTCCTAACACACTATCGTTTATTTCTTGAGGTGAGTCAGAAGTAGGCGGTAGATTTTGGGTAAAGAGCGAAAATTTCACAGGAGTGACAGTTGAACGAGCTTTCGTTGGAGTCTTGATTATAGTAATCGTTTTGAGTGGACTATAAGTGGGGGTAATGGTTGAAGTAGATGAAGTAGTTGATTTGGGGGTTGGTGTTGGTGTGGGATTTATGCACTGACCGTTGGAATTTTTTTTCGTTGGCGTTTGCAAGCAAAAACTGTCATTGTCAAATGATGTACGCCCTAAGCTTTTTCCTTTTTCTGAAGATTGATATTGAAAACTGTCAATTTCCTTTTGGGTGAAATCCAGCAACCTAACACTATCGCCGTCATTATTGAACATTGAACTGGATAAGTCTAAAACTGAATAGTCTTTGGGATTTATAGTGAGATAAAATTTTTTAGGAGTGCTTCCGCTATTTTCTATATCATCAATATGCCAGTCGGTCAATATAATTTCGTAGTCGTTGCCGTTGTAAATTTCAACCCACTCATTAGCTCCGGTATCAGGATCAATCATTACTTCAGAAATGTAAATATTGTTATAGTTTTGAAGTTTGGGGGTTGACGTGGGAGAAGATTCAGAAGCAGGCGTTGGTTGTATGGTGGGGAAAGGATTATCGGTAGGTTGAAGAGAGTTTATTGGTTCACTAGTTAATGTAGGTAAAGGAGAAACTAGGGAAATTGGAGAAAAGCTGGTGGACTGAAAGCTGTTGTCGCAGCTTCCGGAATTATTTTGACAGGCACGATTAAATACGAGTTTGTTTCCTAGATTGGCCGTATTTTTCACTCGACAAGTTATAACTCCTTCCCAAGATCCAGTGTTGTCAACAGTGACCTGAGGCATTTTACTCCAGGCGTCAGTGTCATAAAGCCATTCCGAAGAGGAAGAATTAAGTGTTTGTCCTTCATTTAAAGTAGATGCGTTTTCGCCTATTCTGCATTTTATAAAATAGTTGGTGTTTAGGGAGCCTTCACTTATCTTTGTTGTGATTTGAAAGCTTTCTTGGAGAGCTACGTTTATTTTGTCGATATTAGAGGTAGTGATAGAAATAGCAGAAACTTTTTTTGCAAAAACTAAAAATAGAAATAATAAAAAAAAGAAAGCCTTTATTTTTTTCTCCATTAACTTGAAGTTATTTAAAAAGAGATTTTATGTCAATGGATTATAAGCTACAAAAAATTTAAAGAGAATAGACGTGCAGGTAAAAGGTTACGATATTTGAGTCTTTATGAATAAGTTTCATATAAGGCAAGGCACATCCTACAGAGTAGCTGCCTCGATAGAGATCGCCGTCGGTAACAGAAAGAACACTATTTGACGATCCGTTTATGTCAATTCCATTATGGAAGCTATATATCCTTCCAACCCAGGTATTTCTTGCTGCCCATGTACTGCCGTATCCTTGTTCTAGTTCGATCGCTGGATTAAGCGGCCAATCCCAGCTACCCGCTGGATTGAACGAGTCTCCGTCGGAAGAACCGCAGGCTGAACCAGAGCAATTACTGTAGTCAACAGACTTTAGATAATTAAATGGATTAGATACTGATCCGCCTTCTTGAACTATGAAATGAAGATGTCCGCCGGAAGAGTTGCAGGAAGCTCCGGGAATGATTGAGGCGATGTTTTCTCCCCTTTTTACTTCTCTCAATTTTGTTTCGGTACCCGCTCCTGAGATGATGCCTTGAATTGCGGCATATTCTGCCCTTGCCTGTTCTAATAAACGTTGATAGATTTTTTCGTCATTCTGGGTAACGTTAAGAATTTTTTGCTTGGCCCCTTTTTGGTTATTCAGATCGTCTTTTTGATTATTTAACTGCGATTCTAATTCAGCTAGTTCTATGGTTTTTTCTTCTCTCAAGTTTTTTTGTTCCTCAAAATTCAGTTTGGTTTCTTGCACCTGGACAAGAAGTTTTTGATTATTCTCTTGAGCTGTTTTCAAATATTTGACCCGGCTAAAGAAGTCGTTGGCGTTTTGACTGTCAAAAAGCATATCAAAAAAAGATATTGTTCTATTTTTATAGCCTACGACCACTTTTTTTAGCAGGAGTTTTGAAAGATGATTAAGCGCCGTGTCAAGTCCCTTAATTCTTGAAGTAAGGATCTCTATTTCTTTTTGAGTGGAGATGATCTTTTCTTCGGTTTCTTGAATTTTAAGAATGGTAAGATTGATTTGGAGAGTCATGTACTGGATTTCGGAAGAAAGTGTATTTCTTTGTTGTGCCAAATCATTGAGCTTTCGCTGATATTCTTCAATCTTTTTCGCCACGTCACCTGCATTTTGTTGGGCATAAATAGTTTGAGTAAAAAGAAGAAAAGTAATAAAAATAAGTGAAAAGAAATTTTTCTTCGCCATATATTAATTATAACGAAGAATCAAATAATATGAAGCTGCTTAACTCTACTTATTCTTGATTCGCTAGCAATTTTTTGATTACTGACTTACTTTCTTTTAGCGAACACACAAAGTTTGCTCCTGCATTTTTAAGTACTTTTTTTGGTTGATTTGTTGGTAATCCAATTGTAATAGCTTTGTACGATCTTGCTACTTTTATATCTTCTGCACTGTCACCCATAAATATCAAGAGTGATGGCTTTTTGGTATTTAAAATTTCTCTAAAATGATTCCTTTTGCTAAGATATTTGTTACTTGTTCCCAAAACTAAATCAAAATAATCTGATAATCCATTAAGCTGAACTAAATATCGTATTTCCTTTAAAGGAACTCCGCTTGATACAAAAATGAAATCAAATTGTGAACGAACAAATTTAAGAATATCCAATGCATGAGGAAGTAATTTAACTTTTGGGTAATATGTTTGTTTTAATAAAGTGCTGTATTCTGATTCAATCTTATTATAAATTTTATCTTGCAGTTTTTTCCCATACTTTTTTTCGTAATAATAATCAAACTTATATCGTCGAGAAGTACCTCCGCCATTTATCCAAAAGTCAGCAGCTTCTTTTTTATCAGCGCCCCAATATTTTGAAATCAGTTCCCCAAAAGCATTCGCTTTTTGAGGTTCAATATTAATAATTGTTCCATCATAATCAAAACCAAAGATCTTCATGACGTGATTGTAATCATATATGTTTTCCCATGTGATATGGGTTGTTGTGGATATTTACAACTTTTAAGACGACCGCATTAAAAGTCGTAGTTTTTTTATCTTATTTAAACTGTATTTTGAGTGAAGTATTAAATGCTTCTGCTAGTCTTTTTAGGAAAGATAATGAAGGAATTGTTTTAGCATTTTCAACTCTGGAAATAACCGATTGTTTAGTATTCAATTTTTTTGCTAACTGTTGTTGCGTTAAGCCTTTTTCTATTCTGGCTTTGATAATATTTCTAGCAATTTGATACTCTAGCCCGGTTTCTTTAAGAGCTTTTCGGACTTCAGGGTCTTTGAGAAGTTGTTTTCTATGTGTTTTCCAGTCTAGCATATAAGATAATATTATCACAAAATTGTGATAATACAAGAGCGCTTTTATCCTATCAGAATGTATATCTTAAGCGTTAGTGAAGGACCTAACGAATTTTTTGAACGTAAATTGCGCTTCGCTAGATTCTTCACTTTATTTCATTTCGTTCAGAATGACACGATGCAATAGTAGATCCGCTTAAATTATAAATGTCTGTCATGCTGAATTTATTTCAGCATCTGATTTTGGAAAACCAGATCCGGAAACGAGTTCAGGATACCGTATAAGGTGTTAAACAGATTTTGATTTAACTCCTTTTAAGAGTTATATCTTCAAATATTTTTGGGTGGCGAGGAGGGTGGCGAGGATTGCTATGCCAACACCAAAGAGTAAAGAAAGGAAAAAAGCTGCCGATAAAAATGGTATGTTGAGAGGCCAGACGGTTAACTGAGAAACATGGATCGAAAGTGTGAGATGAGTAACACCTTTTAGATATGAATCAAAGAATGGTTTAAAATAAAGCAATAAGGCTAAGATTATAAGATATGATCCGGCAGAGGCGGTAAATCCAAATAAAACCGCTTCGAGCAGAAACGGCTTTTTTATGTAAAAATTGCTTGCTCCCAGAAGTTTCAAAAGTTCTATTTCGTCTTTTTTTAAAGCAATTTTAAAAAGAGTAGTTGTGACAAGAACCAAAATAGATAAAAAGATTAGGAAGATAAAAAACACAATAGTAGTTTTGCGTAAAATATCTGTCAATGTGAGAAGACGATCGAGAATATCTTTTTGGAAATTTACCTCATCTACACCGGGCTGCTTTTTTAAAAAATCCGCAAGCTCTGGAAGATAGGAAGGCTTTTTTGCAAATATTTCCAAGGATGCAGGTAAGATGTCTGACGACACCATTTCAAGAAGAAGGGGATTGTCTTTGTTCAACTCCTTATAAATTTTGTAAGCTTCATTCTTAGAGATATATTTTATTGAGAGAATTTTTCCAGAATTCATCAGTGTATCTCGCAATTTAAAAATTTCGTTAGTTGCGCTATTTGTTTGGAAATATACTGTGACTTGAGGTCTGGTTTCGACGTATCCCAAAAGTCCATATAAAAAACTCAACGAAATAAACATGGCGCTTGATAAAAAGAGCGTAAAAAATAAAATCAGAAAAGCGGCTAATGATTGATATGGGGTTCTTCGAATTGAGACAAGAATTTCTTTCATACTTCGTAACCTCCTTTTCTTTCATCCTTCATGAGTTTGCCTTGTTTTAAAACCAAAACTCTTTTTTGAAAGCTGTTGACTACGTCGGTATTGTGAGTCGCGATGATAATAGTTTTTTCCCCTTCTAGTTTTTTGAAAATTTTCATGATTTCCCAGGTGGTTTTGGGATCAAGATTTCCGGTAGGTTCGTCGGCTAAGATTATATCTCGGTCGCCAACAATAGCTCTCGCAATTGCAACTCTTTGGAGTTCTCCGGCAGAAAGTTGGATGGGAAAGGACATTTCTTTTTTCGCTAAACCTACAAGACTTAAGGCTTCTTCAACCTCTTTATTTATTTGATCATCCGTCAGGCCAATAACTTTTAAACCCAGGGCAATATTTTCGTATAAGTTTTTATCAAAAAGGATTTTGAAGTCTTGAAAAATCATGCCAATTTTTCTTCTTAAGATCTCTACCTGAGTGAACTCTTTTGAGGTAATATCAAAATCATCTACCAAAATAGTCCCGCTAGTTGGCAGAAATTCTCGTAAGAGCAGTTTAAGGATAGTAGTTTTTCCTGCACCTGATGGACCAACAAAAAAAACAAATTCTTTATCTTCGATTTCAAACGACATCTTATCAAGTGCAAAATTACCTAGAGGGAATTTTTTTGTTACGTTTTCGAATTTAATCATTGGAGAACTTCAACTAATCCAACATCCATAAGCCAACCGGCTTTTTCGGCTTGAAAAGTTTCACCCCAGACTCTTATTTTTTTGCCGGTATATTGAGATAAATCTACGGTTGTGGAGGTCAAGTAGACGTTCTGTGATTCACCGCCCGGTCGTTCAAGATGGAAGTTTCCTTCGCCGTCGAGGCCGCCTTCTTTCAAGATACCTTCGGCTTTATCTTTAAATGTCTTTTTATCGGCGATTCCGGCTGTTTTTTCTACTTTTGCCGATTTGGATCCTACTTGATTATCTGTGGTGATAGTTTTTTTCGTTAAACTAAAAAGAAATCCGATGATTAAACCAGCTACAGTAACGACTGTCAAGATAGAGAAGAATTTGGGTAGTGTAAACGTATTTTCAACAGTTTTAGAATCCAAATCGTGAATAAGATTTTGATTACTTATAATATCTTCCATAAAAAAAGAATACCAAGTTATTCGGATTTCTTCAAGTAGGCTTCAATAAATCCATTGAGCTCCCCGGCTAAAACAGCCTCAACATTTGTCTCTTCATAATCTGTTCGAAGATCTTTAATCAATTTATAGGGATGAAGTACGTACGATCTAATCTGTCTACCCCAGGAAGCCATCTTGACTTTTTTAAATGACTCAATCTTACTTTGTTTACTTTCCTGTTCGATTTGCCAAAGTTTGCCACGAAGGAGCTTGAGAGCATTCTCTCTATTTGCTCCCTGGTATCGTTCTTCTTGGCACGCGACGGTAATTCCCGTTGGTCTATGAGTGAGTCGGACTGCGGTTGCGACTTTATTTACATTTTGTCCACCTTTGCCGCCACTCCTGTAAAATTGCCAGGTAAGCTCTTCTTCTCTGAGTTGAATTTCTTTATCTTCAATAATAGGCATGACTTCGACTAGAGCAAATGAAGTCTGCCTCAATTTGTCTGCATTGAAAGGAGATTGTCGTACCAATCTGTGAACCCCAGCCTCAGCTTTAAGATTTCCATAAGCGAAAGAGCCGTAAACGTTCATCGTTGTACTTTTTATTCCGGCTTCTTCTCCTGGGACTCGTTCAAATTCTTCAAATCGCCAGGCTTTTTTCTCAAAGTATCTTGTATACATACGAAAGAGCATTTCCGTCCAATCCATGGCTTCTGTTCCACCTTGACCGGCATGAATTGCAAATATGGCATCACCTTTATCATAAGGACCAGATAGAAAAAGAAGGACTTCGTATTTATTGATTAATTTTTCTGCTTCTTTGAGTTCTCCCTCTTGAAATAAAAGTTGCATCATTTCAATATCCTCAATTTCCTTTTTTAAATCATTGATTTTTTTCATAATTTCTGCCGCTTTTTTACTATCTTGCCAGAAAGTTGAATCATAAGTCTGTTTTTCCATTAAAGACAGCTCCTCCTTTTTCGAGGGTAAATAAGCTTTCGCCACAATACTATCCAGTTTTGTTTTTAGTTCTTCTTTTTCCATAGATTAATTTAATATTAAAATTTTTTTGTCATTTCGAACGATGATTTTTGAAGTGAGAAATCTAGCGAAGCGTATTCTTTTACGCTCATTTTATTCGCTGGACTCCTCGTTCCGCTCTGAATGACAATGGAGCTATAAAGTTTCAAGTACCTTTCATAATGCATATGAAGATTTATCAATCGCGAAAGATTTTCTATCCATTTCAACACTTTCTAAATAAAGAGTAATCGCATCTTTAATATTTTTTTTTGCTTCTTCAAAAGTGTCACCTTCAGATATGCATCCTGGTAAAGCAGGAACATAGACAGTATATCCACCTTCTTCGGCTTCCTCGAAAACAACATCATATTTGAGAATTTTTTTAGATTTAGCTTTTTTCATGCGAAAGATATTATACACTAAGTTGACAACTTTTCGGACGTTTATTTTTGCTTATCTTTCCACAAAATCTCATCGTGAAAAAGATATCTAGAGAGAATATGCGTATTGCTTTTATGAATCAATTATTTATCCCAACGGCCTACATCAACCTTAAAGATTTTCTTTGTTATATAGTATGGTTTTTTAATGTGGTTAATCCACTCAATATAAAAAGCTATAATAGTCCCCAACGCCAATAATGCAATATTCCAGCTTTCTAATAAGACCTTTGAAAAGCCCAGATATAAAAGAAGAATATAAATATTAAAGTATCTTTCTAATATGTTTGGGAACAAAAGAAGTAGTTTTTCATTTCTTGAAATAATACTTAAGAATTGCCCTAAACTTCTATAAATAAATAAGATAATTACAAAAAACTTTATGGGTTTATCCAGCGAGTATATTAAGATAAAAATATA
Organism: Candidatus Roizmanbacteria bacterium RIFCSPHIGHO2_02_FULL_38_11; assembly: GCA_001788015.1. Taxonomy (GTDB): domain Bacteria; phylum Patescibacteriota; class Microgenomatia; order UBA1406; family GWC2-37-13; genus 2-01-FULL-40-13. The sequence continues at coordinate 27,406 of MFZO01000047.1, forward strand.
CCACCAATAGTCCAATAACTTATCAATAATATGGTAGTAGATCCACTTATAACCAGATTTGTAAAAGAGGTAAAAATCTGCCTCATCAAAAATTAAACTCAACACCGACGTCATCAAGGGATTGAAAAATATTAAAAACGGCGCAAGCAACCTTAGAAATTCATTTAAAAACAGCAATATTTTATATTTTTTTCTTTTATTCATGAGTAGACGACGGTTTTAATTTTGTGAATATACTTTTCGGCAGCTTTTCTACCCAGATGTATGAGGTGGTTAGCCTTTCGATCAAGCGAAAAAATAGTCGGAGACGCAAAGGAAATTTTAATATCAAGGTCTACAGGATGTTCTGATAATTCATAGCGAGTATTAGAACTAACGCTTGAGTTAATCTGCTTATAGAGTGCGCGAAAAAAACCCGTTACGGTTCCTTCGGTCAACCCCGTGACGTCGACACCGATGACTTTGTTTATACCAAGCTTATGAAGATATTTAGCACCGTAATACACAGTAAAGCCACCGTCTCCAAGCAGTAAGCCCCGCCTTTTTATAGGTTGAAGTACTGGAAATAAGCTGCAGCCTGCCACAATAGCCGAAGCAATGTCGCCGCTTTGTAAAACTACAGGTTCTTTTTTGGTTAAGTCAGAAGCGAAAATTACTGTACGGGTGGGTAAATCTTCAAATACTTTGTAAGGCAGTAGATTACGTATGCGTGAAATTAGTTTGTTGTGGTCAATAATTTCCAATCGAGACAAATGAGTATTTATGAGCTTAAGTGTTTTTAAATGATCAAAAAATCCCAGACAGTCAGAGGGGGAAAAACCAGAAGCTAGCAATACGGCAAGAACTGCTCCTCCGCTTAATCCGGCATAGCAGGTAGGCTCAAGATGGTATTTTTTAAGAATTTCAACAAAACCAGCATAAGCCAATGAACTCAAACCGCCACCAGACAAGCTAAGAGCGAAATTCTGTTCACTATGCATAATAGATCCTTCACAATCAATTAAGGTGGGTGATTGTTCAGGATGACCCGCCTGATTCAGCGGGTCACTTAAAATCTGTTCCTATGATAATTACTATATCTGCTGCTTCGTCTTCATCTAATGTAGTTTCTTTGAAGGAGCTGACATTATCTTTTAAATCATTTTTTATGGTTGTCGTAGCCAACGATATTGATTTTTTAACCTGCAATTGTGTTTGTTCGTAATCAAAACTGTCTGCATTGTCTGTCAAAATCTCTTGATAGCCTTTTTCTTTCAGCAGATTCTTTACTTCGTTAGCCTTTCCTGGCGTACCAGAGCCGTTTAGTATTTTTATTTTTAGTTCTGTTTTATTAACAATTGGAGTGGGAGTAGCGGTAGACTTAGGTAAGGGTTTTGCCTGCGTGATTTTTGAGGTAGGTTTTGGTTGCGTTTGGGTCAGACCAAAATTAAAATTTAATTTTAATTTAGACAGGAATACAAAAACGATAAAAGACACGATAAAAGAACTTAAAAATATGAGTAACTCCTTTTTCGGGAAATTAATTTTGGGGAGATTAAAAAGTTTGTTTGCTGTTCCTTTTGAGTTGTTTAAGAGAGAAAAATTTTTATGTTGTTCGTGAAAAATAAACCCACCCAAGCAAGCTTCATATGAGAGAACTGGAAAAGGTTTACTGGACGAGCTTAAAAGTAATTTTAAGTAGTCTTGATAAAATTCCGGGATGATTCGTTTTAGCGGATTAGTCCAAACGCCAATTTCTTTAGTAAAAGTATCCTGTCTCACGCTTTCAGACTGAACACCTGCTAAGATGAGCCGGTTTAATTTTTTACCTTTTTGTTCCAGTTCTGTCGCTTTTTCTTTTAAGACTTCTTCAATCTTTTTACCGTCTAACTGTGCCGTCCATTTTTCAGATGATACTTGACCAAATGAGTCATAGACCAACCCAGTTAATTGATTCTCGTCGTATGTAACGTATAGAATATTTTCTTTCTTATCTTTTCTTAAGGTTTTTTGGAATAATTTAAAATACGTCACTGTTTCTGGTAAGGCTAGACGTAATTTCAGTTCAATCAAATGAAGAGCTTCTCTATATTTTGCCAGAGCCTCGTTTTCCATCACAAAAAAATGAATATATTTTTCCGACCCGCCCTCTTCTAGAAAATAGTCGTACGAGCACTCATCCAAATTGAGTGGTAGGCTTGATCTTGCCTTGTCCTTTACAAAGGAGGCAATAGCAGGAGATGCAATATCTGAGGGGATTTCGATTCGCAAAAACGAATAGCTTTCTTGGGGTAGGATTAAAAGAACATCTTTATCTTTTACTTCATTGTTTGAAAGAGATTGAAGGGCCTCCTTTACGGCAGAAGCTACAAAATCGATATTTGCAATTTTTCCTTGTTCGAGAAGATTAGATGCTGGGTAAGTTTTTGAAAAAAATAGTGTTTCATAATGGCCCAAAATTGATTTTTTGAGATATAAAACTTTAATTCGATTTTTATCGATAAAAAGATAAAGCATAAGAGCTAAGTTCCTTCATCGCCAATTAATGTTTGTGGCTGTTCAGGATAAAAATGCGTTTTCAACGCATTTTTAATTATAGAAGATTTGTATCTTAAAAAACAAGAGATCATCGTGGTAAAATATTATCGATGGAAAGCGTAATTGAAGAAATAAAAAAGAAGATAGACATAGTCGCCCTCATAAACTCCTTTATACCTATTAAGAAAACCGGAAGAAATTATAAAGGTCTGTGCCCATTCCATCAAGAAAAATCTCCATCATTTGTTGTCTCTCCCGATAGGCAAATATGGCATTGTTTTGGAGCTTGTCAAGAAGGAGGAGACGTCATTAAGTTTTTGATGAAATGGGAAAACATTACCTTTATTGAGGCGCTTAGGGAATTAGCCGAGAAAGCAGGGGTGAAATTGACCAATGTAAATTTTGAAGATAAACTATGGAAAAAAAAGGAGCAGATCATAGGTATCAATTTGCTTGCCACGGAGTATTTTGAGTACATTCTTCATAAAACGCGATTTGGCGAGAAAGCGCGTGATTATCTTAAAAGTCGATCTCTAGACGAAAAAATTATACGGAAATTTCAACTTGGATATGCGCCTTTATCTTGGGATTCGTTGTTGAATTTCTTAAAAAAGAAAAAATTTAGCGAAGTCGAAATTTTAAATACCGGTTTACTTGTGCAAGGCGGAAGAGGAAATCTATATGATCGTTTCCGAGGACGATTGGTATTTCCTATCAAAGATGCGAGAGGTAATGTTATCGGTTTTTCAGGAAGGATTTTGGAAGAGATTGTAAAAGAAGCAAAGTATATTAACACTCCAGAAACTCTCTTGTATCATAAGAGAGAAACGCTTTATGGCATCAATCTTGCAAAAGAAGCAGTAAAAAAAGAAAATAATATTTTTTTGGTTGAGGGAGAGTTTGATGTAATTTCACCCTACCGCTTAGGAATTGAAAATATTGTTGCGATCAAAGGATCTGCGGTTACAAGAGAACAGCTCATGTTTTTAAAGAGGTTTACAAACAAAATCACGTTAGCGCTTGATAGTGATAAAGCTGGTGAAGAAGCGATGAAGAAGGGAATGGAAGAGGCTGAAAATTTTGAGTTTGACGTCGGTATTGTAAGTTTTGATTTTGCTAAGGATCCAGATGAAGCTATCCGAAAAGATCCTATCAAATTCAAAAAGGCGATCAAAAATTCAATTCCATTTTACGATTTTATAATCGGACTTTCTCAAAAGAAAAATCCTACCAATGACGCTTATAGTAAAAAGCAGATTGCAGAAGAAGTAACTGCTTTTGTTGAAAAAATCAAAAACCCTATAGTACAATCTCATTACATTAAAAAAATTGCTTCGATCTTAGACGTGTCCGAAACAAGTATTGAAGTTTTAATGAGAAGGATGAAGAGAAAAAAAATGCAAAGATTCACTACGCCTATCCAAAAAAAAACTGCAACAGAAATGATGAGAGAGATTATCATTCAGAAATACCTTCTCAGTCTCATTTTTCAAAGTGAGGATCCATATCGACTCGCTCAAGATATCTTTAAGATTTTTACTATAGACGACTTATCCGTTCCAGCTTACCAAAAAATTTGTCAATTGTTTTTTAAGTTTAAAGAGACACAAGAGCGATTTTATCTCAACCGCTTTATAGAATTGCTCCCACCTGAGCTACGGTCTGCTTTTGACGAGTTGTATCTTTTTGCATCGACTGAAATTGAGACAAAAAATGAAAAAATAGAGAAATTGGTCTTTGAGGCAAAACGATACAGCCTCAAGCGTAAAATATCGCAATTGTTGTCTTCAGAAAGTTCTGAAGAAAAGGAAATAAATGAAAGCTTAAGATCGGTGAATCAAGAGCTGACCCGAGTGGAAAAAAAGATTGTGACATTATAAAATGGCGTATGACAAAACACAGATTACCTAGGACATTGAATGAACTTTTGAAGGAAGGCGAGGGAGACGGTTTCTTAGTTCAGGATGATATTCTTCTTGTTTACCCTGAACCAGAGAAGCATATCTATGAGATTGACATGTTTTTTGACCACGCCCTAAAAAGCGGTGTTGACATTTTTGAAACCATTTCTACCAGGGACGAATCTGATGTAAAAAAAACTGTTGAGGAGATAGAGAAAGAATTGGAACAACTGGTAGTCTTAAAGCATGGTGAGTCACTTGATCCGATCAAGATGTACTTAAAAGAAATAGGTAAAACTCCCTTGTTGACATTTGAGGAAGAGATAAATTTGGCAAAACGATACGAGAAAAACGATCTCAAAGCCAAAGAAAAACTGATCCGGGCAAATCTAAGGCTAGTAGTTTCTATTGCAAAAAAATACCTAGGCAGACGCCTTTCTTTTCTAGATCTTATACAAGAAGGAAATCGAGGACTGATTCGGGGAGTTGAAAAATACGACTGGAGAAGAGGTTTTAAATTCTCAACCTATGCAACTTGGTGGATAAGACAAGCCATAACAAGAGCTATTGCCGACCAATCACGCACCATTCGAATTCCCGTTCACATGGTTGATCATATCAATCGTTACTACAAAGCACAGCGAAGACTGACACAGAAATTAGGTCGTGAACCAACAGTTAAAGAAGTAGCAAGAGAAATGATGATGACAGTCGATGAGGTAGAAAATTTGATGAAAATTTCCCAACAGCCTAAATCACTGTCTACTCCGGTTGGTGATGATAGGGAGGCAACTCTAGAGCAGTTTGTCGCAGATCAAAACCAACCCACGCTCTATGACAAGGTTTCTCGAGAACTCCTAAAAGACGCACTTGGAAAAGTATTAGAGACATTATCACCGCGTGAGCGAAAAGTTTTAATAATGCGGTTTGGATTAGAAGATAGTAAACCTAAAACTCTTGAAGAAGTCGGAAGAGAGTTTAAAGTTACGCGCGAGCGTATCCGCCAAATCGAAGCAAAAGCCATCCGTAAATTAAAACATCCCACCCGCGCTCGGAAACTGAAGGACTTTTTAGAATAAATGCGGATTATAATCTACATATCATTCAAGAAAATGAAACTGTTGTCAAGACCTAATCTATATGTTTTGTAGATTATAATCCATCGACAATAAGCTCCTCGATTTATTATCTTAACTTCAACATGGTGCGTGGCAACTTCTTCTACCAAAGGTTGGCTGAACAAATCATAGGTGCCAGAAAGAAAAGAAAACTCTCTCAGGAACAGTTGGCGCTTTTATCTGATATCGACAGAACATATTTAGCTCGAATCGAAGAGGGGAAAGCTAATCCATCTGTCAAGGTTTTGAATAAGCTGTCTCGAGTTCTAAAGATTCGTCTTTCTGCTTTACTTAAAGGTGTATGACGCATTATTGATTTATTCAAAAAAAAGGAGTACATTTTTGAAATGAGGTCAAAAGTGACTCCTACTCAACGAGCTCTTAATTTTTGGGCAGTCATTCTTATAATTTGGGCTATTTATAGGGCGAAATTTAAATTTCCCGAATGGATTGATGAACTAATTGCTAAACCTTTAGTTTTTATTTTTCCAGTTTATTACTACATTAAAAAAATTGAAAAGAAGTCTTTTTTTTCTGCAATTGATCTTAAGTTGAAGATTTCTATTCCCGACCTTTTAATAAGTCTTATCATAGGAGGAATTTTTTCCCTAAGTGCAATCATGGCTAACATGCTTAAATTTAAAAGGGTTATTTTTTTTCAGCGCTCACTAAATGTTGAAGGCTTACTCTTAATGATCATACTGGCTTTAGCCACCGGAATTGCGGAAGAAATATTGTCTCGTGGTTTTGTTTTGAAGCGACTTTACGAGGAATCGAAAAATATTTATACATCGTCTTTTTTTGCCAGCATATTATTTTTCTTTCTTCATGTGCCTATTCTTTTTACAAATTCGAGATTGACAGGTGATCTACTTTTAATGGTTTTGGCAACCGATATGATATTGAGTCTGGTAAATTCTTTTGTCTTTTTAGAAAGAAAAAATTTGTTAGTCCCAATTTTAATTCATGCTTTTTATAATCTCTCGATTATTTTATTCCTCTAAAGTTGAGAACTGTTTTCAATCTGCTTCATAGATCCAGAAAATATCCTCGGTTCCGAATTTAATTTTTTTTACTTTATTTACTATGTCTTGGTTGGCGTCATTAAAATGTTCAGGATAACCTATGAATGCAGATCTTTTAAGTTTTGGATCAAAGGCGAATCGGAATTCAAATTTATCAAACTTCTCTACCTGTCCAAAACCATACCGATCAGGCGCTGATGTTTTTACCTGTTTTTGATAGTTGGCAGGATCAAATGGCCAGTAGTAAAGGAAAAATATATATGGTTGTCCGTGTCTGTCAGTAATATAAAACCTGTCGAATCTATCATAGTTTTGTTTTACATAACCCACGAGTTCTCTATAGCCACATTGCCAGGCGCGTACCGTCACAGCCCTTTTTGGGTAATGGTAAAAATAAAGATCCCAAGCGTTTAGTTTAAAAAAGGCGAATGTAAGAAGTAAGAAAAGTAACAATGGTTTTTGGAATCTCCAACGGGAAGATAAGAGATATATATGAAATATTCCGTAGGCAATAATTAGAAGAATTGGAAATAAAATTATGTATGTCCTGATCAGTGAAGCATCTTGCCAGGTCAGAGCGTTGTTGATAGGAGAAATAAATAGAATAAATAAAATGAGAAGGCGAAATTTTTCCTTATTTTTAAACAGATAATATAATCCGATAAAAAAGAATATATATTCTAGAGAAGTTAATAACCCTAAATTGGGAAAACCAAATCTCCGGTTACTATCACCTGAAATTATTAAAAATTCAGGAGAGAGTTGTAAAATATATCTATTAGAAATTTCTTGGACAGACTCCACAAATTTATTGTGAAGTAACCGATTTGGATGTTCGGCTAGGTATTCGGTAAGACGGAGTTGAAATCCCGAGCTTTTGAAAAAGGCTAAGTTTTGAACCCTGTTTAGGCTATATCGAATATCCGGATAGATTGCAATAATTCCAATAATTCCCAAAAAAGTTAGGTAACCCAAATACTTTTTTATTGATTTACCCAAATCTTTTTTCCAAAGAAGAACAACTTCAAATAAAATAATAAAAAATAGATAGACTCTTCCATTTTGGTAAGAATACGAAGATCCCAACAAACTCAGATTTGTAAGTAAAAAATAGAATATTGAGTTAGTTTTTATAAATTTGACCAAGAATAAAAGGGTAAGTAGTATAAAAAAAGCACTTAGAACGCCTTCATGTGCGTGTCTTGTCAAGATGTATATACCAGGACTTAAAGAAGTTAAAAAAGATGAAAGGAGAGCAATTTTCTCATTATTAAATAGTTCTTTTGTAATAAAGAATATGAGAATAACAAAACTGATGCCGATTATAATATTTAATGCCCTTGTTGAAAAATCGTTCATTCCAAACAGAGCAACAAACGGGACCGAGAGATAAGTATACAGAGGTAATTTATAATCCTCAAAGGACTTAAATCGAAGCGGCAAAAATGCCCCATACTCATCTTTTCCCGTCTTTAGAATAGAATAGGCGTTATAGCCAAAGGCTGCTTCGTCGGCGTTTATACAAGGTGGAACTTGATTGATTTTATAAAAATGTAAAAAAGCAGATATCAGAACAAAGAAAAGCAAAAACATGATTGTAGTTTTTTTATTCATACGTTTTCTGTCATCCTGAGCAATTAGCGAAGGATCTAGTCCCGATTTAATCGGGACGTAAATTACGCTTCGCCAGATACAGTACTGTATCTGGCTTCGCTAGATTCTTCACTCCGTTCAGAATGACCGTTACCCAAATAAAGCTAATATTTTTTTATCCGCGATCTTTCTATTCCGGTTAGATAGATTGCGTACCGCTAAGGTCCCGCCTAGGCTTTTTATTCCGTCAAAAAAGCCCCTGATAAAGTTAATCCGCTTTTTTAATAAAAAATAATAGAACAAATTAAAAGGAAGAAAAAAAAGATGGTTTAATAACATACTGATATCGGTTATATTTTTCCAGATGAAGCTGAATTGATTTCGAAAAGCAGTGGTCTCAATAAATTTCTTTGAAAATTGTTTTCCAATTGTCGATTCATGCTGGTGTTCTACAACAATATTGGGATCAAACAAGATTTTATAACCTTTTTTCCAAGCTTGATAGGAAAGATCGATATCTTCCCAATAAAAAGGAGCATAAATTGAGTCGAATCCTCCCAGCTCCAAAAATTTATTTTTATCAATTAGACAGGCACCACCGTCTGCCCAAGCATTGTACCCGAATTTCATATCCTTAGATTTTGAATGAAACATAAGCCCCCTTTTCCAGTAGAGTACGTTTTTTCCAACAACATGGCCGGTTCTTTCTTTTTGAGCGAAGCTTATTGCAAATAGCGATGGATCTTTTGCAAAAAGGTCAAGAGCTTTTTGATAACTTTTACCCAAAAGTAATACGTCGTCGTTTAATAACATCACATATTTTTTTGTTGATTTTTTCACTCCTTTGTTCACACTTTTAGCAAAACCAAGATTTTGACTGTTCTCAAGGAGGGTGACATTTTTAAACTCTTTTAAGTCATTAATCAAGCTTTTTTTAGGATTATCATTTACGATTATTACTTCACATTCCTTTAAAAGTTTCATATTCCGCACGGTATTCTGCAAGAGTTGCTTTTTAATAAATGTTGGAATGATTACTGATATCATAAGATTACTTCCTTTACTCGTTTTTTAAAAACCTCATAATTAAAGTTATCTTGCACGTATTGTTTTGCTGATTTTCTAACTCGAGTTTGGAGGGAGAGGTTTGGAACAGTGAAGAGAAGCTTTTTGATTAATTCTTCTTGAGTATTAAAGAGAAAACCAGTTTTTCCATCTGTAATAATCTCTTTTGGTCCGCCGGCGTTAAAGCAGAATGTCAGACAGCCGCTTGCCATAGCTTCCAGAGGCGCAATTCCCAAGTGTTCTACTTGTTCCGAATCTTTATTTTCGTCCACTCCGTAACCAGTCATATGTATATAAATTAATGATTTACGATAAAGACTCAATAATTCGTCATAAGAAACATTTGATTTGAGAAATATATAGGGGTTATTTTTGACTTCAGTTTTGAGTTTTGAAAAATATGTTTTATCCTCCTCTTTTAGTCCACCTGCAATAATTAGTTGAAAATTATTGAACAGAGGATTAACCTGTTTTAAATTATTGAACAGATTAATAAGAATAGACTGTTTTTTAGAGTGAAGATGACTATAAAATCGGCCGATAGATAAAATGATATTTTCCTTTTTCAAGTTATTTACTTTTAGATCAATGAAATCTTTATTAATGCACGGGTATATTACATCCGAATTAATTGCCCATTTTTTCAGCAGGCTTTTAGTAAAAATGGAGTTGGTGATAAAACGATAGTTGGAAGTTTTTAATTTATTGAATAAAGAGTTTTTGTAGAGTTTTTTGTCCGGTACCATGCAGAAAACAAAATTTTTCTTAGCTGAAGAAAAAAAATAACTACCGTCAGTAACGTAAAAGAAGATATCAAAATCTCTTAGGGTAATCATTTTATTGATCGCATTCTGTTTAACAAAAATATTGGGTAAAAACTTCAATTTGTTAACAAATTGAAGTCGAAAGCGGTTTTCGATTTGGGCCTGCAGATTTTTATCCCAGAAAACATTGATTTCGTAACCTTCGTCTTCCAGAACCTTAAGAATTGAGAGTATATGTTTTTCACCGCCGCCCAAAATGTCAAGATAAGGATCGTAGAGTGCGGCTCTTTTCATATAAATAAATATAAGTGATTGTTTTGGAAAATGCTTGATAGATTGACTCAATTATACCAATATTGCCGTCCAAAAAGCCTAAACTTCTGAAGAGCCTTCTATATAATTCTCCCAGAAATTTTCTAAAAAAAGTTGAGGTTCTGACTTCTTTTTTGCCTTCGAAGAGAAGAGTCGATTCAATATCTTCAAAAATAATTGTTTTTTCGACCATAGACTCAAGATCGCCGTGAAAATAATGAGTGATTGGATTTTGCAAATAACCAGTTTCCCCAGTAATGATAGGTGTGGAATGGATCTCTTTCGACCAGGACTTAAAATATTTTTTATTGATAAGCCTAATCTGATAGTCGGGCCACCATCCACCATGTTTTAACCACTTTAAGTTACCGAAGATGTTTTTGCGAGGAATTTTATAATATGTTTTAACCGACTCGGTTCTCCCGTCGCTTCGCTCCTCCTCAACCGACCCGGTTTTTTTAATTAAATTTTTTATTTCTTTTGCTAATTCTGAAGTTATTCTTTCGTCCGCATCAAGTAAGAATACCCAGCCGGTACTTACTTTTTTAATTCCAAATTCTCTTGCCGGTTCAACATAGGTGGAGTAGGGAAAAAGATATACGCTTGCTCCCACTTTTTTTGCTAAATCAACGGTTTTATCTGTACTTTTCATATCGATAATAACAACCTTTTTAGAGAGTAATTTCGCAGATTCAATACAAGAAAGAATATTTTTTTCTTCATTATGGGTATGAATTATAATAGAGATATTTAGATGCAGAATGGATTTATCAATCGAGTTCATATAGAAAAACGTTAACTTCATTGAATGACTTTTTGATAGTCAACCTTGCTTTACGTGGTATATTTTTGTCCAGCCACTCTGTTAGTCTTTCGTTATTTTCATCAGTTTCGATGATATACCAACACCTTCTGTCGATCCAGTCACTTTTCGGAGTTTCAATTTTCTTTGACAGTTTATTGTAAAGAAAAAGATAGTTATAAGTATAAGGAATCACGGGCGGCGTATATACTTTCACGCAGTAATCTTGATGGTTTCCTTCACTCTTTTGAATATGATTTACTATCTCATGCTGAGATTTTAAGATTCCGGAGGACATTGATCTTGAACGCACATCCTTAGAAAACATGAGTATAGAATTTCCCAAAAGCGCTACGACAAAACTCAGTTTAAGAAAAGAGAATAATATCGAGTGTACTTTAAACTGAATGGTAAAAAATACAGCCATGATCAGAAGAAAAACATACTGTATTCCTTCAAAGTAGTTGCCCCAAAAAAAATTTTCTTTATATAAAACTGAAAAAAAGAAAAGAAAACTCAAAAGCGGAATAAGAAAATTAAGTAAAGAGTCATATTTTTTTACCTTATTTTCGAGCACCGCTATAAGAAAGACTAAAAATAGGAGGGTAAAAATTATTAATATTGCGTCATTTGCAAATAGACTTTTGTAGTAACCGAAAAACAAATTTACTCTATCCTGTAAAACTTCGGCATAGGAATTGACATTTTGGGTTGTTCCCTGAAGCAGATTCTGGAAAAAAATCCTGGTCTGGGAAAAGTTATTTTTCAGTTCAAAAAAAAGCCGCGGAATAAAAGGTATGGCTAGTCCGGCAAAGAATATAAGCAAGTTTCTGACGTTCATGAATGTCTGTCTTAAACTCTCAAGTAGAAATATCAGCAAGATGTAAGACGGTAGAAGAAAGAATCCAAAGGCAAGCTCGAATTCGGTTATTAAACCAGCAAATAAGCCAGCGAGAAAAACAAGAAGGGCGATTTTTTTGTGATTTCTATTAACCAGAAAAAAGTTAATCAGAAGAAATAGAAGAAGCGTTGGTAGAACCATTATATTGTTGCCTACAAATATCGATGTAAAGATAAAATATGGAGACGTAGCTATAAGGAGAGTTACCATCAAAGATGCCAAAAAGCCAAAATATTTATAGATAAAATACATGAGCAAGATAAAAGAAACAAGGTGAAGGAAAAAATTGAAGTGATAAAATCCGATCGGCGCTCCCCCAAATAAAATGAACGGAATTACCAATATATAATAATACCAAGCTCCATGAAAAAGTCCTTGTATGCCCGTTGTCGGACCGATAAAGGTTGGATTTTTATCCAGAATTATTTCTGCAGCTTTCAAAAAGTCTCTCCCTTGATCGTAGGTGTAGCCGACAGTTTGAAAATAGAGTGGTTTTAATCTAAAATAGCAGAAAAGAAAAATGACAAAAATAAAAAGCGCTGCCGCGATAATTTTTTTGAGCATATTGTTTGCTTTTATCTTCTTTTACCGTTTAGATTATAACACACTTGAGAGTTGGGACGAGGCTTGGTATGCATCTATAGCAAGAGAAATGGCTAAATCCGGTAATTTCATTCAGATGATCTGGAACGGGAAGCCATATTACGACCATCCACCCATGGGATTTTGGTTGATGGCAATCTCTTATAAACTACTCGGAACAAATGAATTAGCTACTCGGCTGCCTTCAGCTCTATTAGGACTTTTCTCAGTCTTACTTATATATAAAATCGCTCACGAACTTTTTGGGAAAAAGGTTATCGGTTTTGTCGCCGCCTTGATTCTGGGTACTTCGGTATGGTATGTCATTCGGGTCAGATCAGGTAATCTGGAGTCGGTTTTTATCTTTTTCTATCTTTTAACCGTATTTTTATCAATTAAATCTGCAAAAAACTTCAATTGGTTTCCTCTGGTAATGTTGAGTTTTGGCGCTTTAATATTATCAAAAACGTTTATTGGCATATCGGCATTGCTTCTAATATTTTATTTCAATTTTCACCAGCTTATAAAAATTAGAAAAAATTTTGTTTTGATTTTAGTCGGCGGGTTGTTTTTTATGCTTACAGTTTTTCCCTGGTATAATTTTCATCTTAAAAATTATTCGAATTTTTTTGAGTATCACTTTATCCATAAGGGAACAAGAGACAAAGCCTTTTCATCCTATTTTCACCTGGAGTTGAGCCAACCATTATTTTATCTTCATATGGGGGTGCGGAAGTGGTATTACATCTGGATAGCCTCTTTGGCATTTTTGCTTGTTACCTTTAAATTTCTTAAAAAAAATATATTTTTTATTTTCCTTTGGAATTTCATAATTTTATATCCCTTTTTAACCTCAAAAGAAACAGAACTTTGGCATTTGATACCGGTGTATTTACCTTTAAGTTTAATAGTTGCGGTTGGTGCGTATGAATTTTTGTCGATCTTATCGAATATAACTGAAAAGCTACTTTTATGGTTCGAGCGAAGTCGAGAACCTAAAAGGAAAAATATTCTTCTCGACTCAGCTCGAAGAATAAATAATAAAAGATTTATTAATATCATTTATTTGCTCCCCTTTATATACATCGCCTTTCTCCAGATTAAAATTTTTTATAAGGAAGTTTTTCCAGAGTCAAGATATATCACCGACCAGGTTGATATTGCTAAAAAGATTTCTAAATATAATAAGAAGATTTTCTTGGACATAGATTATTTACCGGTGGCAGTTTTTTATTCAGGAAAGCAAATAGAAACGCTCGTCTATGAAGCAAGTGGAGAGGCTACATTTTCAAGACTATTTAAAGAAGATAACGGAAATGTTATTGGAGTGACAAAAAATTGGGTAATTGAGGACTTGCAAAAAAAGAAATTTCCGCTCAAACTACTTGAAAAAAATTATACCTATTCCATTTTAACCAAACCATAAAAAAACTGTCATTCCCGCGAAAGCCAGGTTACAGTACTGTACCTGGCGAAAGCGGGAATCCAGGAAATTATATAGATTCCCGATTAGAACCTGTCCTCGACCTGATCGAGGATCGGGAATGACACAATGATAATATTATTCTTATATTTTATTCCTCTTTTTTCACTTTCCGTTTATTCCTTCTCTCTTATCGATCCAAATATTACTTTTTTCCAAACGAAATGGTGGGAAATTTTTAGGGATAAGATGGTCTATTTTGGATACTATAGAAGAGAAATGTCATGGATCATATATCTTGCAATCGTTATTTTACTTTTTATTTCTCACTATTTTTTCCTGAAAAGATATAAGCAATTTAATCCCGTTAAACTTGCAATTATTATCGGCACAATACTTTTGTTCTCCTATCCATTTCTTTCACACGATTTTTTCAATTATATGTTTGATGCTAAAGTTGTTACGGTTTATTATAAAAACCCTTACTTTTACAAAGCTCTTGATTTTCCCAAAGATCCCTGGCTTAGATTTATGCACTGGACTCATCGAACCTATCCGTACGGACCACTTTTTCTTTTGATTACAATCATTCCATCATTTTTAAGTTTTGGAAAATTTGCCTTGAGTTTTTTATTCTTTAAATCAACTTTTATTATTTTTTATATTCTGGCAGTTTTTTTCCTCAATAAATTAAATAAAAGGTATGCTATGATTTTCGCCACTAATCCTTTAATTATTATCGAGGGATTGGTAAATTCCCATAACGATTTGATAGGAGTATCACTTGGGTTAATCGGAGTATTTTATCTACTTTCCCCCTCTCGTCATTCCGACCCCGCCTCGACGGGGGAGGAATCTATCCCGCCTTTGGCGGGAGTAAGATCACGCTTCGCTAGATTCTTCGGTCGCTTACGCTTCCTCAGAATGACACGAGATGAACTTATTACAAGATTAATATTTTTTCTCTCGGCGGGGATTAAGTATATTACGTTTCCACTTTTGTTCTTAAGTCGTGATAAGAAAAAAATGAATCAATTCATTTTTATAAGCATAATTGGCGCTTTGGTTTATTTATCATTCAAGTCAGAAATCCAGCCTTGGTATTTTCTTAATCTATTTATCTTTCTGCCTTTTTATGAGCAACTGGTTAATAGACTAAACATTTTTTTCTTCGGGCTTCTTGTTTCTTATCATCCATATATAAGATTAGGAGGATGGGATAGTTTAGAGAAAATCAATATTAAGCATTGGGTAATAGGAGTTTTTTTAATCATCAACATAGTCTATTTGCTTTTTTCCCGTAAGAAATTCTCTTTAAAATAGTTAATAAATAAAATAAAGAAAAAACCTATAAGCAGCAGCGTCAAAGAGTTGATTACAAACGATGAAGAAAGGAGTCGTTGAAGAAAGGGGAATGGGGGAGACCACCAGTTGTGATACGCATTGAGGAAATTAAATAGAGAAATAAATAGATACGAAATTAATAGAAATTTATTGTTGTAAGTTGCGATCAGTAGAAATGGTAAGGTAAGGATTAAGTGTCTTTCGTGCATTTTAGTGAGAAAAATAAAAGAGGTAAAAGGTATAAGAAACCCTATATAAAAAATGTTTTGTATATTGTTATTCCCGTGAAGACGGGAATCCAGTATTTTTCTGGATCCCTGCTTTCGCCACGTCAGACGTGGCTTTCGCAGGGATGACATTAAAACATAAAGAGTGATTAAAGTAATTATTCCTGTGATAAAGTATCCCCATATTTCATAAGAAATATTTAAGATAAATTTAGAAGACGCTAGAGTTGTTCGTGAGCCGTTTAAAAGATACCAAAAATTGAAGGCATGATTAGTGGTGAATGGCAATCCGGAAACCAGAATAATTTTATTCAAGTAAGTCGTTAGTGGAAAAAGGATAAGATTCCCATTCCGATAAAATGGAAGAAAAAAGAGCCAGAAAATAAAGGAAGAAATGAGTATCATTTTAATAAAAATCCGCACTCTGTCATTTCGAAGGAGCGAAGCGACTGAGAAATCTAGTGAAACGTAATTACGCTGCGCTAGATTTCTCGCTTCGCTCGAAATGACAAAGTAAATTAATAAAAAAAGCGGAATGAATATAGCGACAGTTTGCTTAGACAAAAGTCCAAGTGTGAAAGTAATTACAGAAGTTAGATATTTTTTCTGATAAATAAGAGTATAAAATGACGTTAAGAGGAAGAAGAGCGGAGTAGAATCAGTCTGACCCCAATGCGCGCTGTTATAGAAATAAGCAGGATTGAAAAGAACTAGTGACGTAGCGATGAGAGGCCAAGTGGATTTCTTTTTTCCGACAATTTTCTTAGCAAAAAGATACGTTATATAAGCAATTCCGATATCAGATAAAATTGCTGGAAGCTTAAGCAAATAAGGGTAGTAATCAAAATCTTTGAGAAAAAAGATAAGTTTGGAAGGAAAAACAGGTAGGTGAAGATTTAGAAACCAAGCAAATTGGTAGATCCAAACTTTAACTAAATAAAGAAAGGCGAAGAGAAATATTGCTATCGGAGGATAATTGGGCGAAATATGTCCATAAAGCTTATAAAAATCTGTAGCGTATAATCCCTGAAGACCCTGTTTTACAGCGGTTTCTCCCCAGATCATGTGGTTTGTGACGTCGCCGCTATAGGTATGAAAGCTGATAAAAATTCTGAAAATGAGACCAAGTAGTAAAAAAATAAGAATTTTTTTATTCATTTCGTATTTGTCATTGCGAGCGATGATTTAAGAAGCGAAGCAATCTCAAAAAAAATGGAATTGCTTCGTCACTGCGTTCCTCGCAATGACGTGATGGATTCTAATAAATAATTTTTTATTAAGTGCAGCTTTGTTCTTAATGGAGCGTATTTTAAACCGAAGCGTAGCCTATTAATCCTTTGATATTCTTGATGAATTTGAGAACCAGAGCCCCCAGTTGATTGAGCATTTTTGTGCCAAATAATAGTTTTTGGGTCATAATATATTTTGACTCCTGCCCGTTTTGCTCTTACACAAAAATCTGCATCTTCAAAATAAAGAAAATAGCTTTCGTTCCAAAATCCAACTTTATCTATAACCGATTTATCATAAACCATAAGAGCTCCGTTTACGAATTCGATTTCTTTGAAAGAATCAAATTGTCCGTGGTCAATCTCATCGACGCCAATATGGGGAGTAAGCGCATGATCCTGGTCGATGTAACCACCTGCGTACCATATTACTTTGCCTGAATCAGATTTTTTGTATCTATCTTTATGGTATTCAAAAGTTGGGGCATAATATATTTTTCCAGCAATTATAGAAGATGGATATTTTAAGATTGTATCCAGGGCGTTTTTAGTAAAATCCTCTTTAAAATAAACATCGTTATTCATAATGCAGAAATGTTCAAAGTTATTAGCAATAGCTTTCTTCAACCCAATATTTACTCCATGAGAATATCCTTTGTTTTCTGCGTAAACTGTTTCTGCTGGAATACCTTTAAGGTTAATCGTGTATCGATGTATCGATACATCGATACAATATAGATAATAATTTTTATTAGTCTGATTGCGAAGACTGGCTAGAAAGTCATCAAGTACAGTATAATTCTCATAGACTACTGTAATTATTGCCAGTTTATTATTATTCATTATAAAAAATGTCATTCCGTACTTGATACGGAATCCAGATTAAACTTGTCCTGATGAAAATCAGGATAGATTCCCGTTTTCACGGGAATGACAATTAATTTCCTTATGAGATCTGTTTTTGATTATATCAGAAAGCATAAATTCTTACTTTTAATTGTCCTACCTGCCTTTTTACTCTACATGCTTATTATTTTTCCGAGTGGCACCTTCTTGTGTTTTAAGGATGCCTGCGGCATTAATTTCTGGGGGGTACACGGTCATGATGCTATTTGGCACCTGGCCATAGCAAATGTATCATTCAACAAATTTCCATTTACAGCCCCGACTTTTGCCGGAGAAAACCTATACGGATACAACTACCTTTTAGATTTTTTTATTTTTTTGCTCTCTAAAATAGGCATTCCAACTATACTTTCCTACTTTAAATTATTGCCAGCTATATGGTTCGTCGCTTTTACTACTCTTCTGATTATTCTTGGAAGAAAAATAAAAGACTCCTCCTTATTTGTAAGTTTATTTCTTTTTTTAAGTTATCTAGCTGGATCGTTCTCGTATCTATTGACTTTATTTCATGATAAAACAATTAATGGTTCTTCAACCTTGCTCCCACAGCCGATAATGCACATGATGTCAAATCTACCATACGCTTTTTCCTTACTTCCTTTTCTCGTGATTTTGATTTTAATGAAGGAAAAAGATCTGAATGTCAAAAATGTATTAATAATGGGAATTTGTGTTTTTTTAATTATGGGATTGAAGTTTTACGGTGGAGTCATAAGTATTTTTATGGTGGTTATTTTTGTCATCCTGAATCTACTTCAGGATCTGCTATCTAAAAATCAGATTCCGAAACAAGTTCGGAATGACAATGTGAGGAAAAGTATAATTGGATTTATTGCGATTGCAGGATTTGTTGTTACGGGTTTATTTTTTTTCTATGATCCAATTAGATCGTTCAAAACTGGATCGGTTTTTGGGTTTGCTCCTTTTGCTTTAGTTCACCCAATCACAGAAACTCCAAATCAATTTTATCTGCGAGATTTAACCAATGCGAGATATTACATTTTAGCACAGGGAAGAATAGGGCCAAGGTTCATCTGGATAGAATTTGTAAACCTGACTCTGTTTTTATTTTTTTATCTTGGGACGAGAATTTTCGGATTATTTTACATTGGGATAATATTAACTAAAGCCACTGTGTCATTCCTGCGAAAGCCAAGTCTGACTTGGCGAAAGCAGGAATCCAGAAAAATAACTGGATCCCCGATCAGGTCGGGGATGACATTACAAAATAATAAACGAGACAAATTCGATATAGCTGTATGTTTCTCAATTTTATTTTCAATCTTATTGACAGTAACTTTAGTACAAAAAGCAGAGTGGTGGAACACAATTCAATTCTTCTTTTATGCGATTTTTCTCTTAACAATTTATCTATCGAAGTTGGTCTACACTTTGACAAATACAAGGAAAATAATTTTGATTATTCCAGCGACTATGATATTGTTATTGTCAATTCCGACTTCCATAGATTTAGTCAGACTTTTTGCGGTAGCGCCCGGGGCGGCATATCTTTCTGTCGACGAGATGAAGGCGCTTGAATTTCTAAAAAAGCAACCGGAAGGAATAATTTTGACTCCTCTATATAACAAGGAGTGGAAAAACTATCAAAAGCCAAATCAGTTGTATACTTATGAGGATACGGCCTATATTTCGGCATTTTCAGGCAAGCAGACTTACTTTGCCAATGTTTTACAGCTTCGGTTAACAGGGGCGCCATATGAAAAAAGGTTTGCGAGGTTAAAAAACATGGATTGTTCTATTCTTGGTGAGGTTGATTATATTTATGATATCAGGAGGCTTTTAGATTCTGAAAAAATTGTCGTAAAGTGTAAACCTAAAAATGTAAGGAAAATATTCGAGAATAAATCAATAAATATCTACTCAAGAATAAAATAAGCAAACTTTTGCGAAAAATCTTTATAAGGAATTCGATACTTTACATTGGGATTGTTGATATCACTTAATATATCGTAATTATCTTTTTCAACACAGACTTCGTGGATTATAGCTTTCCTTAATTTGAGGTAGTTAACTTTATGATTGCATTTCTTGAATGTGATTTCTTTATAAGAGTAATTTTTTTTTGCCAGATTGTTTTGGACTTCCTTGAGATCTAAATTTTCATTATTAAAGAAAATATAACTCAAAAAGGCATTATGAGGTAACTGGTGATAGATGGTATAAGGATTATCATCTTTTAGTAAAAATAAAGATAATTGGCGTTCATTTTCATAAAACAATTCTCCAACAGTGATAGGTCTTCTAAAGTAATAACCGTATACAAAAAATATAACATTTATAAAAAATACTCCTCCTAAGAAGATGAGTGAATATTTTTTTAGGTTGTAATTTTTGATTCCTTGGGCCAAAAAAATAACCCCTAAAGATATTAGATAACTAAATCCGATAGAAGAAAGCACTCCACGTATTGAAAAGGTGAGTCCATGTGTACTCAATAATGCAGGAATCGTTCCAAGAGGAATAAAGCCTAAAATATAAAAATCATTACGAGAACCTTTTTTTCCTAAATAAATAATTCCAAGAAAATAAAAAATTATAAAAATAAACAAAAATTGTCCTGTTGTAGCATTACCATTGATAGGACTGTAGTCGCCGGTTTTAAATAGATAGCTTAAATCAAGACCTTTTGTAAAATTTAGGATAATTTCGTCAATAGATACGCTTAATTTGTTATCAAAAAAACGCCTTACAAGTGGAGAAGCAATGCTTGTATTTCTCTTAAAGTCTACAACTCGGGCATTTTTCTCGTTATCGAAAAAAATTATTTCAGATAGTCGGGTTTTGCTTATTGAAGGCTCAAGAGAAGTAATAAATGCGAAAACAAAGATGAAGAAGATCAGATTTTTTACAGAGTTAGGTAGAAAAGATTTCCAGAATCTTTTTTTGATGCCGGTTAAGTCGGGATTAATTAAGAAAAATAACTCCAAATAAATTAAAAGGAAAGGTATAAGAATGCGTGCCCCCTGATATGTAAAAGCTGTCAGAAAAAATAAAGTGAGTGCAAGAAATTTTCTCTTTTCTAAATAAAGAAGAATTCCAGCAAAAAGAAAAACTATGGCAAGAGGTATATCAAGGGCTAGCCTGGTCAGGTGAAATATCCATGGATTGAAGCATAAAATAACAGTTGTGACGATAGCTTTTTTTTCATCACCAGCAATTTTTACAATTAGACTATAGGAGATAAAAACAATAAGGGAAGATATTAGAACAAAGGGTAATCTCGATAGGAATACAGTCTTGATTGGTATAAATAAAAACCATAAAGCGGAGAAGTATATGGCAGATAACGGATTATTAGGACTGATGTTTTCAAATACGAGTGGGAATGATTTACCAAAAAGATCCCTGCCAGTTTTTGCTATGGACCAGCCGGATAATATGGTGTCTTTCTCGTCAGGTAGGAGATTGATTTGGTCAAGAAGAGGTAGGCGGATTAAAATGAATAATAAAAATAAGAGAAATAATAGTTTATTAGTTTTTACGTAATTGATTATTTTTGTCATTAACAAGAATTGTCATTCCCGCGGAGGCGGGAATCCAGAAAATTATATAGATTCCCGATTAGATCGGGAATGACACTAAGACCCGAATAATTTTAAGAACCTGTTCTGGATTTTGAGTTTTATTTTCTCTGTTGATGAAACCAGATTTTTTTTGATCAACCAGAAGTTTGTTTCAAAGTGTAGATTGTGTGCAAATTTCTGAAAGTTATGCGGAATGCCGTTTTCTATATTTGAATATTTTTTCTTTTCCCAATAATAAAAATAAACCAGAAAATAATAAAACATCTGTAATATTGATAAGGCAAACCCGTGCATTCCGTCTTTATAACCTTCTAATGCAAAGAACCTGCTTACAAATTCTGACGAGGCTTTTTGAAGTGTTTGTGTTAATGTATACTTTCCTTTTCTTTTAATCAGAGAGTCGGCTTCTGATTTCGCATAGCGGATTCCTTTTTCGAAATATTGATCAAGATTATCGTAATTATAATGTAGGATGGCGTTTTCTTCTTTTGCCTCAAATCTGAATTCTTTACCTTCCCCTCTGGGAATAGGATGCAGCTCTTTTGGCCAAATAACAGAATTTTTCTTAAACAATCTCAGTTGGTAGTCCGGCCACCAGCGGGAATGTTGAATCCATTTGTTGAAGATTATATTTTTTCTAGGAAACGAATAATAATCAAATTTATTGATATTAGATAAAAGATAAGAGATAATTTTAACTGGAAAGATTTCATCGGGATCGAGGTAAAGGATAAATTCACCCTTTGCCTGCTTTTTTAAATCTTCTTTTATCAGGTCGGCAAAAGTAACAGTTGACGGTAACGGAATAATTTTTACTTTTTTATTTTCCAACAGCCTTTTTCTATAGTCATTTCCAATATCAATATCGCCAATAATTATCTCTGAAACAAAACTTTTGATAGATTCCAATGTTTCAAAGAAATGAGGCGGATTATTTTTGACAACTATAATTACACTTATTGGGATCATTTTTTAGTCAATATAAATTTTAATTCTTCTATCAGGTCAATTTTAAACATAAACCGCAGTATTATAAAGTAAATTAAAGCAGAAATTAAAACAGTCAGAATGAGCAAGGGATAGGTTATCACAATAGAATTAATTATAAATAACGTTATTCCTCCCATTACTGCTGTTGCGATTAAAGGTTTATAAACCGAATGTAAAAATCTGAAATAAACTTCCTTTTTAGCTATATATAAAACGACTGCGAACGTAAGTGAGAGAATGAGTTGATTAATATCTAGGTATTATTCCAATGAATCGATTCATCATAATCGCCAGTCCAGCCAACGTTGGAGCAAGCAATAAAGTTTGATAGTTAAGTAGTTTTTCGATGAGTCTAGCTATTTTTTCTTTATCGTTTTGTATTCTTGAGATAACTGGAAATAATACACGGTTAATATTATCCATAATAATTCTAATCGGAGATTCTGCCCATTTTTTTGCCCAACCTATATAACCTAATCCTTCAAAACCTAAAACTTTCCCTAAAAATAAAGTTATAAGATCGTCTTTGAATAATGCTAAAAAGGAGCTTGCTTGAAAAGGAATGCCAAAGGAAAGAAGTGTTTTCAAGCTTTTTCTTGATATGCCAAAGCCAGGTTTCCAAAAAGAAATTGAGTACATTGCTATTAACCCAATTACTGCTCTGGCTATAACCGCGTAGGTAAAACTCAT
The DNA here is from genome assembly GCA_001788015.1 of Candidatus Roizmanbacteria bacterium RIFCSPHIGHO2_02_FULL_38_11. Taxonomy (GTDB): domain Bacteria; phylum Patescibacteriota; class Microgenomatia; order UBA1406; family GWC2-37-13; genus 2-01-FULL-40-13. The sequence continues at coordinate 50,340 of MFZO01000047.1, forward strand.
AACGCCAAAATTTAATAATGCCAATGTTGTTACCAATAGATAAAAAACCGTATTTTCTATGATCTGAACTCGGACGATTTTTTGAAATTGAATTTTTCTTTCCAGAAAGATCGAAGGAATAGTTTTGAGCGAAGAGATAAAAAAAGCCAATAAAAGTCCCCAAAAAAGATAAATTCCTTCAACCGGAAGGTCGTAAAACTTCCTAATAGATGAAGTTGCAAAAAAACCTATGACAATGAGCGTTAATATAAGTATTTGTTGAATGGTAAAAGTTGTCTTAATATCATCGTCTGTTATTTCTTTTTTTTGAATGAGGGAGGCGGCAAGTCCGATGTCAGAAAAATAATTAAGAAGAGAGATAATAGATAAAACAGTAATGTACATACCGAATATTGTGGGTGTAAGAAGAATTGTAAGTATGAGATTAGCGATCAATCCCAAAAAAGCTGAATAACCGCTCTGGAAAAATAGACTCATTATACTTGTTATAATCTGCTTATGCATAAGGCAAAATCAATAATAATTGATCTGATGCTTCTTTTTATTATAACAATTCCAGCTTTCATTCGGATTTTGAACAGCCAATATTTTTCAATGCATGACGATCAGCATATTGTTAGGTTATTTTTATTAGATCAAGGTTTAAGACAGGGATATCTCTATCCGAGGTGGGTTGACGGACTTGGGTTCGGTTTCGGATATCCTCTGTATAATTTTTATCCTCCGCTTGTTTATTATGTTGCTGAAACGTTTCACCTAATGGGATTTTCTTTGATCTGGGCCGTTAAGTTAACCTCTATCTTGGGATTTTATATTGGAGCTTTTGGAATATACTTACTTTTAAGAAAATTCACAAACAAATTGTCGGCTTTTTTGAGCGCTGCTTTATTTACTTATTTTTTCTATCACGCGACATTGATCTACGTAAGAGGTGCCCTGGCAGAGTTTTTTAGTTTGGCAATTCTTCCTTTTGTTTTTTTAACTTTAGATAATCTCCAAGAAAAACTAAATCCTAAACGATCGGTTCTATTTGGTGTTATTTTAGCCCTAATCGTTCTTATACATCCTTTGATTGCTTTGCCTACTTTTATCTTTGTTGGTTTTTTCTTTTTATTTTATCTGCTGAAATTAAGATTCAGATGGAAATTCATTAAGTTATTCATACTAAGTTTAGGCGTGGGTCTTTCGTTATCTGCTTTTTTTTGGTTGCCTTCTTTATTGGAACGAAAATATACATTGGTAGATAGAATATTGATTTCCGAGTTAGCTAGTTATCGACTTCATTACATTTATCCCCAGCAATTTATCTACTCACCGTGGGGTTATGGTGGGTCGGGAGTAGGGCTGTCAGACGGAATGACATTTCAGTTAGGCAAAATCCATATTGGATTAGTTTTAGGATCAATTATTCTGTCTATTATTTATATAACAATAATGTCATTGCGAGTCCCGCCAAAGGCGGGACGTGGCAATCCCTTTTTGAGATCGCTTCACTTCGTTCGCGATGACAACTATATTCGGTATTTTTATTTCTTTATTTTTCTCTTGTTGTTCAGTTTGTTTATGACAACAGAATATTCTTCTTTTATCTGGGATAGAGTTAAATATCTCTGGTATCTACAGTTTCCCTGGCGGTTTTTAACATTTGTAAATATTTTTATTTCAATTACAGGAGGTTATTTTATTTATTTTCTATTTAGATTGTTGCAACAGTCCATTACACCTGACAGGTGGAGAAGAGCTATGAGTCAATCTATAGTAGCTATAATAATTGCGTTTACAATTTTTACTTATCAAAAATACTTTAGACCGCAGACATACATCGTTACCAACGACAAAGAGAGAACTTCTTTCGAAGAGATTTCATGGAGAATAAGCAGAACTTCTTATGAATTTGTGCCAAAAGATGTAAAAACCAAAAAGTCAGAATTAAGTACGACTCTACTTGCAATAGAAAAAAAAGATCTGCCAAAAAAGCCGTATGAAATTATTTCCGGTGAAGGAGAGGTGTCAATGCTTAAAAATAAATTTCAAGTGAAAGAGTTTTCCATTGATGCAAAATCTCCATTAACTTTTAGGTTAAATACATATAATTTTCCCGGTTGGAAAGCGTATTTAAAAAATCAGCAAATAAAAATAAATGATAATAATGATTTTAAGCTGATAACAGTCAGTATTCCGACTGGAAATGATGTTCTTAAATTTGTTTTTCAGGATACAATTGTGAGAAAAATTGCTGATTTGTTATCGTTTGCTACTTTTTTTTTAGTCTTTTTGAGTTTATTTAGTCATCTCAAGTCATCCCCGACCTGATCGGGGATCCAGTATGTTTTAGATTCCCGCTTTCGCCAGGTACAGTACTGTAACCTGGCTTTCGCGGGAATGATAATATGGATCCTGAATCAAGTTCAGGATGACGCAATAAGAATTATTGCGTCAGTTCAAAAAGGTAGATGGTTGATTTATTACCCGGTTTGTCGAATCTCCTGATAAATTTAATCGGCCATTCGGTAGGAAAATCTCTTCTTTGAGCAAAAACGACATAAACGTAATTTTTTTCCAGTTCTTTTTGATTTTCGAATAGAGCTTTTTCATCCAGAGGCCAGTAGCCCTTAATAAAGATTTTGTCTCCGGGTTTTGTGAAGACGTCAAGTACGTCGCCGATCAAGCCAAAATTTCCTTCAGCAAGTAGGATTACCTGTCTGTCTTTTGATTTTTCCCGCGCGAAGTCAACTATTTCCTTAGCGCCTATTCCAACCGTTGCTCCCTCGATGTATTGACCGCGGTCTATCTCCGGAAAGGGGATCATAGGATAGTTAAAAAGAATCGTATAGTTGTAGTAGAAAAAAAAGAATACCAACAAGACAAAAGACACAAGAGTTGTAAGTGTTTTTTTTAAATTAGCAATAAAATAGCCTGATAAGATGACGAATATACTTCCGAAAAAGATTAGATATCTGGGAAAAATGACTTTGGAAAAAAAAGCGATAGCGAAAAATGGGAGCAAGATCCAAGAAGCAAGATACAAGCTTAAATTTTTATCACTTCTAAATAATTTCCATAAACCAAGAAGCGCAAAAATTACCAAGACAAAACCTGATTCATTTATTACGTATTCCGGGATGATTTGAATATTATGGAAGAATGAGGCGAAAGGATTTTGTTTAAATTCAGCAAAAGTCATGATGAATGTTTTATTCTTTAAAGAGACATAGTGAAAAAAAGGAGAAAGTCGCTGGACATTGTAGATTATAAGCGACAACAAAGAGGAAACAATAAATAATAAATAATAGTTAATAGATTTAGAGAAAATTTTTTTAATATTTTTTTCAATCATTAGAATTGGAGAAAGAGCTGATAGCGCTAAGAAAATTCTGATAGATGATTTAGCTAACAGTGAGAAACCGGTTACTAGTCCGAAGATCAAAGCAACATCAAGTCTTAATGTTTTTAACAGTAAAATCGAAAGAAAAAAAATCCAGATGAAACCAGCATTTACAGCAGAGTCAACTAAAGCCAAACGGTCGTAGAAAAGAAAGTAGGGAGTAAAAACATAAATAAAACTTCCGATAATGGCAGCCCGCTTATTAAAAAGATAATAGAGGAGCGTAAACATGCCGACTAAGCCGGCAAAACCGGTCGCAACCGAAAAGAGTCTTCCAGCAAGTAGTGCATTATCCGGAAAGAGCTTTAAAAAAGGGATAGTCCCCCAAGTCTGAAGAGGTTGTTTTCCGTCGGTCAGCGAAATAAATCTCCAGGATGCGTCGTGCCAAGCGACCTTAGCCCAATGAATATAGATCCCTTCGTCAGAAAATATAGGAAATTTGTCAAGATGAAATAACCTTGTTGAGAGGTAAACAATTAACAAGAAGAGAATAAAAAAGAAGTCTTTTTTAGAGAAGCTTTTTTTGACCCAGGAAATTACTGCAAAAATATCAAACATAGTTTAGCTTATTATACTATCGCTTAAACAGATATATTGAGTTAAAATTTTTTACTAGGTTAAACTGCTTATTTTCCGGATTTAAATCCAAATCGTTTGTTTGGATTGCTAAGCAATTGTTCTTAGAAATTGAAGTTAGGTTTTTTGCCAGAAGGGTTTTATCATAATAAAAGTCTACTTTTTTCCCAAAATAGTAAACGATTGAAGGATGGTCGCCCCATTGTTTGGTGGAAGTTATCGTAAGTCCTAATTTCTCAAGAGTTTTTGTTGCATCGCGAGTTTCTTTTCCAACCAGAATAGAAAGTGAATTGCAACGATCTTTAGCAAATAACGCCAGACGATAATGATCTTCGGGTTTGGAATAGAAGGTTGTAAATAAGTTGGTTTTGACGAAGTTCTGGTAGAAAATGTAACTTAGAATTATTATTCCTATAATTGTCATTCCGTACTTGATACGGAATCTATTTAATAAACTACTGGATTCCCACTTTCGTGGGAATGACACAAAAGGTAATGGGTGTGACAAAAGGGTCAATGGATAGACAGAAAGAAAGGCTAACTGGGGGATGGCTGGATAAAGATACCAGAAGATTTTGGTTTTGGTGAGATTTAAGAAAATGAACCAAGGGAATAAAAATAAAGAATATAAAATCCATACATAATTTTTACGCTTCGCTAGATTTCTCCCCTTCGAGATGCTCAGGGTCGAAATGACAGAGAGAGCATTATAAATGACAAAAACTAAACCCAATAATGAAATCCAAAAGAATATACCTAATTGTTGAATCATTAAATCGATATAATAAGTTCTCTGACCAAAATGAGACTCAATTGAAGCGGTGACTCTTCTAAAATGAGTTTCGATGATGTGTTGTTGCCAAAAATCTTTGCCGAAGAAGAAGAACATAACCAAATACCAAATTGATAAAATGGCCATTTGGCTAAATATTTTCACCAATGTTCGCTTGAAAAGAGATTTCTCGACTTCGCTACGCTTCGCTCGAAATGACAGAAGGGTGGTAAAAGTTTGGTATGAAAGGGTGATTAAAATAGGATAAAAACCAATTAGAGATTTTGTAAGAACTGCGATGGTGAGAAAAAATAAGCTTAGCCAAAAATTTTGAACGAATAAAAGATACCCAAGCCATCCGATAAGAAGAAATACATCTAAGTTCAAAATTTGTGAACGCTGGAGAAAGATAGGAGTAAAAGCTATTATTACTACAGTTAGAAAAGCCATAACTTTACCAACCTCCGAGGTTTTCCCGTCGCTCCGCTCCTCTTTAACCTCGGAGGTTACATTAACAGCTTTTAAATAGATAATGTAAATGAAAATTAAAGCAATAATAGACAAGAATAGTGAAATCAAACGAAGAGAAATTTCAGGTTGAATAAATGGAGTAAGCTTCATAATAATTCCAAAAAATAGAAAAGGAAATGGAGGCTTGTCGAGCCAGTAATTTCCTTGCCAGAGAGGAACTAAGGATTTATTTTCAATAGTTTCTTTTGAAACCTGTACATTAATTGATTCATCCCAGTCATAAAAAGGGGTTGGGTGAGAAATTAGTTTAAAGCCAAGAGCAAAAAAATAAAAAGAAAGAAAAAAAATCAGTAGTAAATGATCTTTAATTACATTTTTTAGCTTAATTCTCATTTAATTCACTTTTGTCATCCTGAATTTATTTCAGGATCTGATTCTGGACAAGCCAGAATGACGAAACAGATTCCGAAACAAGTTCGGAATGACACGTTCTAAAATTCTACCAAAGTAAACTGCAACAAGAATGTTAAGAGGCACAAAAAGTAGAAGCAAATATCGGGGATAAATGGGAGTAATGAAAAGGAAAAGATTATAAACGATTAAAAAACTTGTCAACAATACAGTCAAATCATCTTTTCTGGCTTTTTTATCTAGCAATAATTTAAATGCGGATAAAAGTCCTAAGATAAAAACTACAGGCCAGAGTATTGACCAGTATTGATAGTGAATTATTGGATATCCATCGGTCCAATATCTCCAATTGTTAAAGAAGATAAGATGAAGATAACTACCAAGCAGTTTTGAAATCTCTATTTTCGAACTTTCATAAAAAACAAAAATATATTTCTGGACACCCAAAAAACCTCGGAAAGTTCCTCCCAATATGAAATATCCAATGTAAGTAAAAACATAGGTTGAAAGTGAGATTAGATTCAATACGGCTAGCTCAATAAATATTTTTTTAATACCTGTTTTGCTAAAAAAGTAATAGGCAAGCAACATTATATTCATAATGATAAAACCTACTAAAAAAAATTTGGTTGAAATGAAATATCCCAGAGATAAACCAGCAGAAAATAAAAATAGTTTAAATCCAACTTTTTTATAGATGAGAAAAAAAATGATAAAAAGCAGAAAAAATAAAAGTTGATAAATATCAAGCTGCGGAGCGTGAATAAGCTGATCGGTAAATGAAGTATTTACGACGGTTAAGAAAACTGCGATTGATAAGGCAAAATAAGACTTTGTCGAAAAATAAACAATATGAGATATAACAAAAAGAGACAGAAATGCTACGGCTAAAGACATTACTCTTTGGTTGTTAAATAATAGAATCGATAACCCAATTAAGTATTTGCCCAGATGGGCTGTTTCTGGATTAATAAGGATGGGATTTAAACCTTTGACGTATCTGTAGCCTACGTACGTAAATAAGTCTTCATCAGAGATTACATTTTTTGAATTAGGTACAACCCATTGGGATTGATTATATTTTTTTTCGTAGAGTTTAGGATCGAATTTTTCTAGATAAAGCTCTCTGTTTTGCAGGATTACAAAAAAGAGATATAAAAAAGAAAAAATTAACAAAATAGTCGGTAAAATCAAAGCGATTGTGTTTTTTCCCATAATTTTAAATTCAATATACGTTGAATTGTACCGTTGAGTTCAAACGATTTATTAAAAACAAGTCTTTGATAAAGAAAATAAGTTCGTAAGTCATATAAAGATGATAACGCAAATAAAACTAGTAAAAAAATAATAGCTCCAAATAACAGTATTTTTGATTTTTGTTCAGACTGTAAAAGATATGTCAAACCATTTCCGACAAAATATATCGAAGGGACAATCGCAGTATATGTCCTTAAACTATTAGGATTTTCCATCGGGTAGGTAAATAACGCAGGCGTTAAACTTAAAATAAAATAAATGAAGAATAATTGATTATAAAAATTTTTGAGATGTAAAACAGTCACAAGAAATCCTAATAGAAAAAAAGCTCCGACTACGGGATTGAAGATTGGCTTGCCGGGATAATTATGCCTACCGTTGAGATCTCCTTCTAAATTAAACATAAGCGTTAACTTTGCAATATTATTACCAAAATAAGACAATTTCTGCTGAAAGTTTAACTCTCTATCGGTAAGAAAAAGTTGCTCCTTTATCCTTAGATCTTTGTGGGAGGTTAGGTAAATTAAAAGTGGTGAAGCAACCAATGAAACGGTTAGTAAAAAAATGATGGAACTTTTTTTGACCAATTTCTTTGAGGAGTAAAAGAAGAAAAATACGAGTGGCAAAAGAAAAAAAATTCTTCCCGGATAGTAGGAAAGTAAGGCTAGCCCGGAAAAGATACCAGAAAGAATTAAATAGATTATTGAGTGTTTTTTGTCATGCTGAACTAGTTTCAGCATCTGATTTTTAGATAGCAGATCCCGAAACAAGTTCGGGATGACATTGGAAACCGTAAAAAATTTAAATAAAAAATAAATTGAAGTTAATTCGAGAAACATAAGGAATGTTGCCTCGAATGAAAAACGGGCAAAATTAAAATACCAGCGGGAAGAAGCAAGGATAAGCGATAGGAGAAAAGGAATTAAAGTAATCCGGAGAAAATTTTTAGGGAAATAGGTGATTTTGCTAAAAGCAATTCTTGATATTAAATAAAAAATCAAAACGTTAGTTACGCCAAATAAGGCTGAGGGAAATCTTAAAGCAAAATTTGTCATACCAAAAGTTTTAAAAGAAGCAAGGATTAGATAGAAATATAAAGTCGAGTGTCCGGTTGCAAGTCGGCTATAAGGAGTATAGGGTTTATTATCGAGCGATAATGTTAATCTTGTAAATTCCACCTCATCCCAAGAGAGTTTTTTTGGAACTTGATTGAATTGGAAAAAAATGACGAAAGATGAAACCATTAATAAAATTGTTAGTTCTATTATTATTCTTTTCATTTTTTAATCTTCTTTCGTCATCCCGAGCACAGTCGAGGGATCTAGCCCTGCCGAAGGCAAGTCGTAATTACGCTTTCGCTGGATTCCTCGGTCGCTTCGCTCCCTCGGAATGACGGGGGGGAGCGGATTAATACTTATGAAGAAGGTCATAATATTTAATTTTAAAAATATCTATCAATGTCTCAAGGGAATCTCTGATAAAATTAACATTTTTAGTCTCTACATGAAGCCAAGTAACTGGAACTTCTTTTATTCTGTAGCTAAGTTTAAGAGCTAAAAATAAAAACTCCAAATCAAAACCTGCAGTGACAGATGAACCAACCGCCTTTCTTTTATCATGAAATACTTTCAGTTTATCTATTACTTTAAGCGCTGCATTTTTTTCAAATATTTTGAAGCCATTTTGTGTATCTCTAATGCCTTTAAGACCAATAATAAGATCTCTGATTACGATGAAACCAATTGACATTATTTTTCTTAACATCGGAGCTCCTACTCGTTGACTTTTTCTTGAACCTATAACAATTGAATATCCTTCTTTGATTTCATCAATAAGTTTTTCTGTTTCTTCAATGGGTGTGGCGAGATCAATATCTGAGAACATGACGTAGTCGCTCTTTGCGAGTTTGATTCCTGTCATAATCGCGAAAGCTTTACCTTGATGATTATTTTCGATGAGTTTGAACTTTGAGAATTGCGGTAAATACTTTTGCTTTATAATTTGTTTTGAATGATCGTCTGATCCGTCGTCGACAATCAATACTTCAATGAACCGATCGTCATTTCTTGTGAAGTTGCCGATTTTATCCAATACACCTTTTTGGATATTGGCCTCTTCGTTGTAACAGGGAATAATCAGTGAGATACTCATTGTTTATTGTCGTTCCCATGAAAATGGGAATCTATATAATTGAGCATTCTGGATTCCCGCTTCCGCGGGAATGACAGAATAGATCTCGAAATAAATTCGGGATAATCCTCATTAGTTGTTAATGTGGATTAACTTATATATTTTTATTCCTTCCACAGTCCATATTTTATCAATTTTAGCCTTTTTGAAGGCCGCTATTTGCCATTGAGGATTTCCCAATACCTGACAATCCTTTTCAAAACAGAGCACATATAATTCTTTTGGTTCTTCAAGGGTATCGGCGGGAAGCGGTCTTTTACCATTTAACTCCAAAAAGTATCTGATGTGGCCGTCGGTCTCAACATATGGTAGGGCAATAGTTTGAAAAGGAATCAGAGGATTCTCTTTAAGCATGCTAAGAGCGATTGTTTCTGCTTTTTTAATCTGATTGTTTCCAGTTTTTAAAAAAAGATAGTTGAGACTTTTAAAGTTAAGATAGATATAAGTTAAAACCGTTAAAGATAGCACAAAAAATTGCACTGTTTTATTTTTAACAATATTGGTTATGATCCAAGATAAAACAAGAAAAAAACTTAAATAAATTGAACTGTAATAATGAGCATTCCGGCTGCTGTTAAAAAAACTAAAAACTACTATAAAAAAAATAAAGTTAAAAGCGTGAAGATATATAAATAAGAATTTTGGAGAAAGATGTTTTTTGACGATTAAAAAAATGATAGCTATCGTTAAGAAAAGAGCTATGTAATGATTCATATTGAGCTGTAGAACATGTAAGTAGAAGGATCGATTTATTTCTAAAAATCTGCTAAAAAGTTGTTCATGGTCGGTTGGATTTCCCTCGGTAAAAAAATTTATGAAATTTCGTGTATTTAAAAAATTATGACGGAGATCGAAGATAATAAGAGGAAGGGAGAAAAAAAGAAAGGAGATAAGAGAAATAAATATTTTCTCGATGTCATTTCGACCAAACGAAGCGCGTGGAGAAATCTCTTTTACATCAGCGTGTAAGAGATTCCTCGACTTCGCTCGGAATGACAAATAGGATAGTACAATTGGTAAAAACAATAATAAGGCTAAATGGTGTAGTTGGATAGAAAAGGAAAGGAATGATCCGAACAAAACTGCATGTAGCTTGTTCTTTGTTGTAATTGTTTTATAAAAAAAATAAAGTGTGAAGAAGGAAAAAATTGGGAGCAAGTTTGGATTCCACGAGAAGCGGGAAAACTGGATATTGACAGCGGAGAAAGTTAGAAAGATGGTAAAGATTAAAGCGACTAGATAATTCGTTTCCTTTCTGATTACTACATAAGAAGCGATTAGTCCTAAAATGCTGAATACAGCGACTCCAACTGCCGGTCCAACGGGTTTGAAATTAAAAAATAAGAGAAACGGAGCGATTAAATAGTAGTAAAAAGGACCTAAGAAAATTTGCCCAAGCGAACTTGGGGCTCCAATCGCCGGAAAATGTTCGAAGGTGATAATTCTTTTTATTATGATTGCGTCTCTTCCTTGATCTCCCAAAAACATGGCGAAGTCTTCAAATTTATAGAATCGAAGAAAAACAGCGAACAAAATGATTAGAATTGGTAAAATAACTCTAATGCGCAAGGACATATTAATTCCATATTTTACCGTAATCGGGATTGTTTTGATAAGTACACTCATTTTTTGGGCACCGTTTTTGTTTAGGGCTACTTCATGGTTAGGCTTATCTATTCCCAATTCTAATTTTCTTTATATAT
>MFZO01000047.1:61158-68241 GCA_001788015.1 Candidatus Roizmanbacteria bacterium RIFCSPHIGHO2_02_FULL_38_11
CCTCTCAGATTGAGAGATTTATTTTGGATATAGGATTTGACAACAAGTATTTTGCAGCACATCTGCCTTTATATCCGTTATTAATTCGTTTATTTGCTCCAATTTTCAATTATTCCAAGTCCTCAATATTCGTAAATATTCTTTCAACAAGCATTTTAGCTTTATTTTTTTATTACCTTGTGAAGCAGTTTAAGCTGACTAAAAATCCGATATTGCTTACATCTGTTTTTCTCATGCTACCGAGGTTTTTGATTGTTAGATCAATCGGGGCTCCAGAGAGTTTATTTATACTTTTAATTCTTTTATCACTCTTTTTCTTTGAGAGAGAAAAGTATTTGTATGCAGGTTTGTTTGGTGGGTTAGCTGCTATGACAAAGACTCCAGGAGTTTTGTTATTTATAACTTATCTTTTAATATTCAGAGAAAAGTTATTCTTCGAGCGACGCGGAGCGGAGTCGAGAAGAAATAATTTGGTAAGTTCTCGACAAGCTCGAACAATAAATTGGGATTGGTTATATATTCTTGTTATCCCTTTGGGATTGTTCCTTGTTTTTTACTTTTACCAAATCCAATATAAGGATTTTTTCGCTTACTTTCATTCGGGAGATAATATTCATTTGGTCGCGCCCTTTGCTGTTTTTAACTCAAACAGTAGATGGGTGGGAACAGCCTGGCTGGAAGATATTTTATTTTATTTTTTTCTCTATCTAATTACAGTTATTTCATTAAAGGAAATAAAATACAGGAGTTTTTTTTATTTTAGTCTAATATTTTTTGCAGCTACGATATTTGTCCAACATAGAGACATCGGCAGGTATAGTTTACCATTATGGCCGATAGCCGTGATAGCACTGGAGAAATTTTTTACCTCGAAAAAATTCTTAATGGCGCTGGTTATACTCCTGCCAGCAATTTATCTGTACGCTTGGAATTTCAGTCTGCAAAACGTGATGCCTGTCTCCGATTGGACCTCCTTCTTTTCAAAGTAAGTTAAAAAGAGTAGTATTAATAAATACATGATTAAAATAATAAAGAAAAGATGGTATTTTTTAATTGTAATTCTGATTGTTGGGGGATTAATTTTTTATCAAGGAAAGACGACAGAGTTAAAGGCTAAAAACGAAAAAACTACTTATACGGTTAAAAGACAGACGTTAAAAGACGAACTTTCTTTATCAGGTGAGATCGATGCAGAAGAACATGTTACATTACGTTTTCAGTCTTCGGGAAGGTTGGCCTGGGTTGGCGTTAAAGAGGGAGATTATGTCAAAAAGTTTCAGGGTGTGGCGTCGCTTGATCAAAGAGAGGTTCAACAAAATCTCAAAAAATATTTAAACACATTTGTCAATGAGCGACTTGATTTTGATCAGGAGCTTCAGGATAGCCAAATTAAATATTCGGGAGGTTTGAGTGAAGACGCGCGAAGAGAAGCTTTGAGAGTTTTAGAAAAAGCTCAATTTGATTTAAATAACTCTGTTATCGATGTTGAGTTGAAAAATCTGGCAATAGAATATTCTTATCTTGTTTCGCCGATCGAGGGAATCGTGGTTAGTATCGGATCTCCGTACGCCGGGGTAAACATCACTCCAGCGCAGGCAGAGTTTGAAATTATAAATCCGAATACGCTTTATTTTTCAGCCACGGCAGATCAGACAGATGTTGTCAGGCTTGAGCAGGGCAAGGTGGGAGAGATATCTTTTGACGCCTATCCGGACGATACATTCAGCGGAACCCTCTCCCATATTTCTTTTACCCCTAAAGAAGACGAAACCGGAACAGTATATAAATTGAAATTCCAATTGAATGATAAGGCGATGAGTTTACCTTTAAAAATGAAAATGACTGGCGATCTGGACATTAATCTAAAAGAAAGAAAAAATGTTTTAGCCGTTCCATCGGGTTTTATTAAAAAAGACAGAAAAGGAAGTTATGTAAAAGTTAACAAAGAAGGGAAAGAAGTGAAAAAATATGTAGAAACAGATGAGGAAATTGGTGGAACAGTGATCATTAAAAATGGATTATCTGCAGGCGATGTGATCTATGATTAGGCTAGAAAATGTAAGCAAAAGCTACAAGATAGATGAAGAAACTACTTTCTTCGCTTTAAAAGACGCAACTTTGGAGATAAAAGAAAAAGAGTTTATTTCAATCATCGGTCCGTCAGGGAGCGGTAAATCAACCTTAATGCATCTAATCGGCTTACTAGATAAACCAAGCAGGGGAGAAATAATAATTCAAAATAAAAAAATATCAAGACTGGATGATGATCAAATCTCAACGCTTCGCAATGAATTCGTCGGTTTTGTTTTTCAGCAGTTTAATCTAATACCAAAATTGACAGTGTTAGAGAATATTCTTTTACCTACTGTATATGCCCGAAAAAAGATAGACTACGATCCTACTGACAAAGCGATTGATTTGTTAAAAAAATTCGGTCTCTATGAAAAAAGAAACTCTTATCCTAATAAAATATCAGGAGGACAACAGCAAAGAGTGGCAATTCTTCGGGCTTTGATTATGGAACCAAAGTTAATTTTGGCTGATGAACCAACGGGTAATTTAGACAGCAAAACAGGGAAGGGAATTATGGAGCTTTTAAAATTATTAAATGAGAAAGAAAAGCTGACGATAGCCGTAGTTACCCACGAGGTGGATATAGCTTCATATGCAAAAAGGATTGTTAATGTCCGAGACGGAAAAATAATGAAATAAAGATTAGCTTGTCATTGCGAGCGAAGCGAAGCAATCCCGTTATAATGAGATTGCTTCGTCGTTTACACTCCTCGCAATGACGTAAGGCTTATATGTATTACTTTTTATTTATTATCAGAACGGCTCTTGAAGATTTTAAAAGGAGCAAACTGCAAACTTTTTTAACTTCACTTGGAATAATGATAGGGGTTTTTGCCGTTATCATGTTGACGGCTTTAGGATTAGGATTGAAAAAATATATTTCCGATCAATTCGATGCTTTAGGAAAGAACACGTTGTTTATAGCTCCGGGAAAAATCTTGGAGGGAGGAGGGTTTGGCACTTCATCCTTGTTAGGTAATCGTTTTGACGTCAAGGATCTTATTAGATTAAAGAGAGTCAAAAATATCACTGGAATTGCCCCACTATCATCAAAATCAGGAGAAGCAAAGGGAACGCTTAAATCGGAATTTGTCAGCATTTTTTTTACTTCCGATGATTTTTTCGATATTACAGGATTCACAGTAGATAAGGGAAGATTTTTTGATAATACAGATATCGAAAAAAAATCCAAAGTCTTGGTCGCCGGCCCAAAGATTGCTGAAAAACTTTTTGGATCAATTATAGAGGCAATGGACAAAAAAGTTGCCATAGATAATGTAAATTTTACGATTGTTGGTGTCATCAAGAGTAAAGGGGGCGGGGGTTTTGGAGGACCGGACTATGATTCTTATTTTTTTGGGCCGTATACGACTGGTTTTCTTTTCAATCCGGACAAACAGTTTATCCGTTTTGCAATTAAAACGGAAGAGGGTGTGTCTTTAGCTAAGGTTAAAGATGACATATCTAAGGAAATGTTAAGAAGGTACGAAGAAGATGATTTCAGCATCGTCGAACCGACTGAAATTCTTTCGGTAGTAAACTCAATCTTCGGGATCATGAATATCGTATTAATTGCCATTGCCAGCATTTCTCTTTTGGTCGGTGGGATCGGAATAATGAATATTATGTATGTAACAGTATCGGATAAAACAAGAGAGATTGGAATTAGGCGGGCAATCGGAGCAAGAAAAAAAGACATACTTTTTCAATTTTTAGTTGAAGGAGTATGCTTATCGATTATAGGAGGAACACTGGGTTTAGGTTTAGCTTTTGCAGGAGTATTGCTAGTTCAAAATTTTTTCCCGGCTTATATCGATTTACCTTCGGTATTTCTTGCACTGGGAGTCTCAAGCGCAATAGGGATAATTTTTGGAGTTCTACCAGCAAGGAAAGCGTCTAACCTAGAACCGGTAGAGGCAATAAGATATGAATAACAAAGAATCTAAATATAAAACATTATACTTATACTAATTATGGTTCAAGACGCAAGCCAGGTTGAAGGAAAAAACCCAACACTAAGTTTCGTTGAAAGAGCAAAAGCAGGAGTCAAGCGTGTTTTAAAGCGTCAACATACACCTTTACCCAGTGATCTTCAGATGACAGTAGAACCAGTTCCTCAAATGCCGCCTGGAGTTGACTTGCGATTAGAGAGTTTACAAGGCGACGAAGTCCTTGATCCTGGAGTTAGAGCCGAATTAAGCCGGCTGGCACCGGTTGCTTTACAAGTTCATCAAGAGATGATGGTTGATAGACAAATGCAGATGCTTAGAGAATCAGGATTAGCCATTCCGGTATTATTGGGTGAAAGCGGAACCAGTAGCGACTTACTTGCTAAACTTGAAGAAAAAGTAAAAGCTGATGAAGCTCAAGGAGAAGTTTTTGAACAAGATAAATTAGATCTGATGAGAAGTGCCTTAAAAGAAGCATCTACACAATGGCAAGATATAGAATTACGAGTTTCAAGAGATAGGATTGGTGATAATATTTCAGACATTTCTGTTACCCAACGAACTGATACGGAAGATAGACAAGTTCATTACTGGGTGAGGAATATTTCAAATACTCCTTCATTTTTAACTGACGATTTCGAACACCGAGTTGATCATGACGATGAATTTAGGCATGGATGGAGGTATGAACCAGTTATTTTGGGAAAGAGGAGTAAGGAGGGCAACTTCGAAAGAATTGGACCTTCTAATCAAGTCCGAAGAGATGCAAAAAGCCTTGGTGAATCTCCTGGAGAATATTTAAAACAGGCAGGATTTGCAAAAACTTATATGGTGGAACTACAATCAGTTGGTAAAGCACGACCTACAGATAAAGTTTAATTAAAACTATTTTTGGCAGTTGGGGCAAAAGTAAGTTCCTCGGCCGGCTATGCGGATTTTTTTAATAGTTCCGCTGCAATTGTAGCATTTTTCTCCCTCTCGACCGTAGACTAAAAAGTGTTTTTGATATTGACCTTCATTACCTTCTACATTAACGTAATTCATTTCGGTTGCTCCACCGTATTTGAGTCCTTTTTTTAGAACATCATGGATCGCGTCAAACAACTTTTTAACTTCAGAATCTTTAAGACTTGAGGCTTTTCTTCTCGGATCGATTTTGCTTAAATTTAAAGCGTCATTGGCGTAAATATTGCCGACTCCGCCGATTTTTTTCTGATCCATGAGAACTGTTTTTACTGAGCTATTAGTCTTTTTAAGAATTTTTTGAAAATATACAAGCGTCAAATCTTTAAACGGTTCAGGCCCAAGTTCTTTAAAAAAAGGAAGCTTGTGAACGTCAGATGTTCTTACCACTTTTACCCAGGCAAAACGTCGAACGTCATTAAAAAAAAGTTGAGCGTTTTTTTCAAGTTTGAAAATGAGGCGGGTGAATTTAGAGGGGAGATCTCCGACGAGTTTTACTGAGGGAGATGATTTTTTTGTTTCGTTGCCTTGATATACAAACTGGCCGGTAAGTTTGATATGAACTGCAATGGAATATTCGTTATCAAGATCGATGACTAATCCTTTACCGAATCGTCTCACAGCAGTTATATTTGCACCTTTAAGGTGTACTTTTTGGTCTTGGAAAAGCTTAGAGTCTTGTACTTCGATATCAATGATTTTTTTACCAACTAGATATTTTTGAAGACCAAGCTTTATTGTTTCTACTTCAGGAAGTTCAGGCATAGATCATTTGTCATTCCGCACCCCCATTTTCATGAGGGCAAGCTTGATGCGGAATCTATTTAAATCTGGATTCCCGCTTTCGCGGGAATGACATTTTCAAATTAATAAATTCTAAAATCTTATTTTTAAAATTTTCAAAAGAATATTTTTCAGCTTCATTTCGTGCGTTTTTTCGCATCTCCAGATATTTTTCTTTAGGCAAACTCATCAATTCGTTAACTTTTTTAATTAACGAATTTTCATTTAGTTCGTTAAACAAGTATCCGTTAACGCCAGGTTTGATTGTTTCTTTTAATCCGCCTGATGAATAGGCAATTACAGGAAGCCCGTATCCCATCGCTTCGACAGGGGCAATGCCAAATTCCTCGTCAACCGCTGAAAAAAGAAACGCTTTTGCTTTTTTATATAATTCTGGTAGCTCGCGGTCTGGCAAATTTCCTAAGAATTCAACGCTAGAACCAGCTAGAGATTTTAGATAATTTTCAGCCCGACCGGAGCCAACTATTTTAAGGTTAAATTTCCTTTTGTTTGCTGCACGGATTAAGACGTCAGTATGTTTTGCCCTTGCTAGTCTGGAGACTGTTAGATAGTATTCTCCCTCGTCATTCCGAAGGAGCGAAGCGACTGAGGAATCTAGCGAAGGGACATCTGACGTCCCCGAAGCGTTTTTACGCCCCCTTCGGTCGCTAGATCCCTCGACTTCGCTCGGGATGACAATGCGCCGTGGAATATTTACGGGTGGATAAATGACGGTTGTATCACGGCGGTAGAATTTTTTGATGCGTTTTTTGGTTTCTTCTGAATTGGCGATAAAGTGATCTACTCGTTGAGAAGAAACGTAATCCCAAAGGCGTAATTCATGATTGATCAGATGACCGTATATTTTAAACACGAGATACTTTTGCCACTCAATAGCAGTCTCATAGTAGTAAAGAAATCTAGGCTGGTGATGTAAATAGCAGATATGGATAGTTTCGGGCCGCGTAATTATTCCTTTTGACATATAAGATCCTGAAGAGGAGATGACCAAATCGTAATCAGAAAAATTAAAACTTTCCCAAATCCAAGGAGTGATGAAACGAAGGGGAGAATAAATTTTCTTTAGCAAAGGTACTTTGTCTGCCCAGGAAGTGATTATATTCCAGTTTTTAAATTTTTTTTGATGAATACCTAAAGATTCAGGGTTATAAAAAGAAGTATAGACATCCGCTTGAGGAAAAATTTTTTTTAGAGCAACTAAGACTCTTTCTGCTCCACCAAATTCTTGAAGCTGATCATGAACTAACGCTACTTTCATTTTCTATATTATACTTTAGTATGTTGTCATTCCGCA
>MFZO01000047.1:68265-100725 GCA_001788015.1 Candidatus Roizmanbacteria bacterium RIFCSPHIGHO2_02_FULL_38_11
ATTCCCGCTTTCGCGGGAATGACATAGTGAAAAAATGTCAATTATTCAGGCGATCATACTTGGACTAGTGGAGGGGGTTACGGAGTTTTTGCCAATTTCTTCAACCTTTCACCTTATTTTTACAGCGAAAATTTTAGGAATAACCCAAAACAATTTCACAAAATTATTCGAGGTTTTCATTCAGTCGGGGGCAATTTTATCCGTTGCTCTACTCTACTTTACCAACGTCGTTAAATATAGAGAACTTACAAAAAGGGTAATTTTTTCTTTTTTGCCGACGGCTTTCGTAGGATTTATTCTTTATAAATTCATAAAAAATGTACTTTTTGAAAGTCAGATTTTCCTGGTTGGAATTTTTGTAGCAACCGGAGCAGTTTTCATTATTGTTGAATCGTTGATTAGAAAAGATAAAGTGAAGTTAAAAAAAGGTGTTGCTGATTTAACCTATAAGGAAGCCTTGATTATTGGGTTGGCGCAATCACTTGCAGTCATACCGGGCGTGTCGCGGGCCGGAGCTGTCATCGTTGGCATGATGCTATTTGGATTCAAACGAAGTGAATCTGCCTATTATTCATTTTTACTATCGATTCCAACGATTTTTTCTGCATCACTTTTCGACTTGTATAAGATGAAAGATTTAGTTAACTCCAATTATTTAAATAATTGGAGTTTGTTAGCTGTTGGGTTTTTGTCTGCATTTATTTCTTCTTATTTTGTTATTAAGTGGTTTATCGATTTTCTCAAAAAAAATTCTCTGGTTATCTTCGGATATTACCGCCTCATAGTTGCTATAATATTGTTGTCAATTTTGCTTAAATGAAAGTTTACTCCAATTAATCAATTAATTGGAGTGAAGTCTCCGTAGTTCAACGGATAGAATGAGGGCTTCCGGAGCCTTTGATGGGAGTTCAATTCTCCCCGGGGACAGGGCTCGTAGTTCAATTGGTAGAACGCCGCATTCGCATTGCGGAAATCAGGGGTTCGACTCCCCTCGAGTCCACAGTTTTGGAGAAAAAGGATCGTCGGGGATGTCGCTTTTTCTTAGATTTTTTAGAAGCGTAATAGATAAAAGTAATCATCGCTCCCATTAGCAATAATCCTGCTAATAATTAAGCCCAAAAAATCTTATGGAGTTTATTCAAAAATTAATCAGAAGGAAGGACAGATCTAAACCACAAGATAAGATAAATACACTTAAAGAATTGGAGGTTTTTAAAAGATTACAGGTTAAATTTACAGGAGTTGGTATGGGTGTCAGGAGTGGTTTAAATGAGGATCAATTATCTGTGGGAGATTTGGTAGATATATTAGATTTGTATTTAAGGGCTGCAGAGTCAGATACCAGAGGAAAGTGTTCAACTATTGCTAGAATTGTCGAGGTTAGTTTTCCTGTTGAGCAACTAACTTTGGTGGCTGAAGAATTGAAAAAACTTAAAGATAACTCACTGAAACCCAGCGATTTGAATAGAACATATTCTTTATATTCATTACCAATTAATTTAAGACGGGTTACAGAGGAAGATTTGGGTGAGTTAAGTCACTATCCTGGCGGAATAATGATTACTGAACTAAAAGATGAATCATATAAACCTACCGGGAAGTATACTTTGTTATTAACAAATAGGCAGCAAGCGGACAACGAAAATCTAACACGAATAAAACAGATTTTTGGAGAGGTTGGTCTTCCGGTAAAGTAATATTAGTAAATGAATTTAGAGCCGATTTAAAATCGCGCGCGGGAAACACAAGCGATGCCGAAGGCGGAGCGTGAAGATGGCGCTGCGAGTGGGGTGAGGGCACTCACCGCGCTACCTTTGAAATTCAATCCGAATTTTTTCGTAAAGAGTCCACTTATGAAAGACGAATATGTAGATATTGTTGATGAAAATAATAAGGTTTTGTATAAGACAAGCAAACTGGATGCTCATAAAAAGGGATTGCTTCACCGGACGGTAATTTCTGAAGTAATAGATTCTAAAGGACGGTGGTTGCTTTTTGACCCTTCAGATCATAAACAAGATGCCGGTCAGTATGTTTCTCCAATTGGCGGTCATGTAAGGTCAGGGGAAACAATCGAAGAAGGGCTAAAACGAGAGGCGTTTGAAGAGACGGGGTTAAAAGGTTTTAAGTTTAAATTCATTGGAAAAAAGATATTCAATCGATTCGTAATCGGAAGACAGGAGAATCACTTTTTTACAGTATATGAAATTTATTCTGATGAAAAACCGGTTTTGAGCTATGAAACAAGCGATTATAAATACTTTACGAGAAAAGAAATAAAAGATAAAATGCGAACTAATCCTAAAATATTTGGCGGTACGTTTCATTTCGTCTACAAACATATTTATAATGAATTTAACCCATAAGCAAAATTTATAAATGTAAATGTGGTTGACAAGTAGAATATTACTTTAGTATGATAAGCCTCAATGCCGACTAGATTGAAAAAACGCTCCAGAAAGTATGTAAAAAAAACTTCTACACTCCGTTTACTATTGCTCATCTCTTCATTTCTCGTTGTGATTATTATTGGTTTTGTCTTGTATCACAATAGAGCTAATAATTTTTTGGCTAGGGCTGTAAGTTTACCTATCGATGATACGTCTATTGAGCGCAGTATTTACCTTCTGAATTTTAATCCAATCATCGAAAGTGCCGGCGGCGTGAAGCTTACGGAGTATAAACAGTGGAACGATCCTGATCAGATAACAAATGCTCTCATCCCATTATTTCCCCAGGTGAGCAACTCATATGTTTCCTATCGTATCCAAGAACGTCAGGAGGTAGACGGTATTTATGTAAAACCAGATGGATACCAATATACCGATGAGTCGTATCTCGCCTGTATTGACCGCACTGGACCATGTCACAGCCCAGACATTATTGATTACCAACGGCTTTTTAACGACTATAATATTTGCTCAAAAAATGTTGACGAGGTATGGCTATGGGGCGGTCCGTACTTCGGATACTTTGAATACAACCCCGTAGCGTATTGTGGAAGAACCACATTTGTCATGGGTTTTAATTACGAGCGGGGCATGGGTGAAGCGCTTCATAATTTTGGCCATCGTATGGAGTTCGTTGGAATAAACCGTGTTGGCGATGGAAATTGGCAACAAAATGAAGCGAATGAGTGGAATAAATTCAGTTTGATCGACGGACACTGCGGCAATATCCATTACCCGCCCGGGACAATAGTCGGGAGCGAAGAATATATGTATAACAAGGCAACTTCCGTGAACTCCGACTGCGAGGGATATCTCTCATATCCCACAGGACCATTTCCGGTCCAGTCTCTCACATGCAATTCATGGGGGTGCTCACAGGAAGGATATGTTCAGTGGTGGCTCAACCACATTCCACACAATACAAGCACAACCGTGATAAATGGCAAAACACTGTATAACAATTGGTGGAAGTACTATGTCTATTTTGATGAAACCTTTGAACCTGTTCCGACGGCCATTCCCGGCACCTTTTCCAACCTTTCTGCGACGCTGCCAATACCGGGGAGCGCGGTATTTAACTTCGACTACTCCAGCACATCACCAAATTATATTATTGATATTTCTACCTACCCCGATATGTCTTGGGATACGTATTTAACTTTTGCTCAAGGACCAAGTAGCCCCGTAACAGAATCTAATCCGACCAAGTGGGATAAGTACAGTTGCGGCAGAACACTCTATTGGCGCGTCAAGACAACAACGGGCGTCCAAAGCGATATCCAGTCTGCTACGGTGACCTGCATCACGCCTGAGTCCTCTCCAACACCAACTTCCAGTATAACTACTACTCCAACTTTTACGCCTACACCCCTTCCTTCACCAACACCTACCCCAGTGGAGCTTCTGCAAAATCCTGGATTTGAGATAGACGGGAATGGAGATGGACGGCCGGATAATTGGACAACCAACAATAAATTCACAAGAAACGCAACAAGCGTCCATAGTGGAGCATTCGCTGGCCGTCACTATTCTGCGTCGAATACAACCTACAATGTTAACCAAACAGTTGGAAACATCATTGGTAACGCGTCTTACAGCTTCTCAGCCTGGACTAATATTCCTGCCACTTCCGACTCATTCACCTACAAACTTCAACTTCGTTGGAGGAATGCAGGCGGTAGTGTGATCCGAACCGAAACGGTAAAGACTTATTCTAGCGCAACTGGTGGTTGGGATCAAGTAATATCCACGCGCGTTGCTCCCAGCGATGCCCGCTCGGTTGTGGTACGCATGTCATTTTCAAGCCTTAAAGCGACCATTTACGTTGACGACTTCAGCCTCATTAAATTGTAAAAAAGCAATCTCTACTCATGAAAAAATATAAGGCAGATCTGTTGCAAATAGCTCAACTTGGACATCGTGTTTTGCGAAGAAAAGCAAAGAAAGTCAAAGAGATAAATAATTCAGAGGTGCAAAAGTTAATTGAAGACTTGATAAAAACGGTCATGGATGTTGATGGGGTTGGAATTGCGGCACCTCAAGTTTATAAATCTTTAAGAATCTTTATTCTTGCTTCTCATCCCAATCCTCGCTATCCAAAGGCACCTAAAATGAATCCAACGGCAATAATTAATCCAAAAATTATATCTTATTCAAAAGAAAAGAAAAAAGATTGGGAAGGGTGCTTGAGCATTCCTGGTATAAGAGGATTAATTCCTAGACACTACTCAATCAATGTTGAATTTACAAATCGAGATGGAGCAAGACTGAAAAAAACTTACAAAGATTTTGTTGCGAGAATTTTTCAGCACGAGCATGATCATCTTGAAGGAATAATGTTTGTGGATCGAGTTGAATCTTCGAAAGACTTAATAAGTGAAAAAGAGTATCAAAAGATGATGAAGAAAATCAAATCAAAAACTTGAGTTTTTGACTTCACAATTTCTTCTTTTGTATTATAATGTAGTTTATATTTAGCGCTCGTAACTCAGCGGTAGAGTGCCATCCTTATAAGATGGAAGTCCTTGGTTCGATCCCAAGCGAGCGCACATTAGCTGGGGTAGCCAAGGCGGTCACGGCGCGGGTCTGAAAAACCTGAGATCTCAGTTCGATTCTGAGCCCCAGCACATGTTTTATTATGCGTACGTTCTTTTATCATTAAAAGATAAAAATCTTTATATTGGTTCAACTGACAACTTACGATTGCGTTTTAAACAACACGTCAACGGAAAAACAGTTTCATTGAAAAATAGAAGACCCTTAAAACTTATTTATTATGAAGCTTTTCTAACTAAAAAGGAAGCATTGCTCAAAGAAAAATTCTACAAGTCAGGCAGAGGTCACGAAGTTTTATACAAAATGTTAGCTGATACATTCAAGTTATTAGGAAAATAGATTTATGGTAGTGGGCTGAAATCCTCCGATTCGGAGGACGATTCTGAGCCCCAGCACATTTCAAAACTTCCAACGAAATTTTCTTTCATTTAACTTGAGTTTTACACGAGTTTCGCAGTTGTCATTCTGATCCCGAGTACTCGGGAGAAGAATCTCTTGCGAATGCAAAACTGAAACAAGTTCAGAGATTCTTCGTCGTTTCACTCCTCAGGATGACAGGAAGTGCGAAACTCGAGTTTTATTTCAATACCCATAATATAATGTCCAATAATTAACAATTCCTACCGTCTTGATAGCATTTCATACATAAACCATCATTACTGCAACTGTAATTGGGTAATTGTTTATACAATTTAGTCATTATGATATTTTTGATGGAGTTGCCAAAAAAAAGCATAATAAAAATTATTAACAATAATACTCCACAAATAATAAATTTTATTTTCATATTAATCCCTGCACCGAGAAATATAATAAATAACTGGCAGCACCCGTCAGCAATGCTCCGCCAACCTTCTGAATAATATTTGCATGTTTCATAATCCCTGTTTGGACAGACGGATCCGTAATTAAAATACCGAAGATGAAAAACGGCAAAATAAAACCCATGCCAAAAAAAAGAGTCATTAAAATACCATTAACAAGATTTCTTTGTGCGATGATGAAAGACAAAGTTGCAGCCAACTGCGGTCCAATACATCCGAGTATCACTCCCCCGTGTAAAATTCCGGCAAAAAAAGACCGGGGAGTTTTTTTGCGTTCTTCTAAATGAGGATAATCTATCTTTACCGCACCCAGCATTTTTAAGGCCGATATAAAGGTAACAATTCCGGCAGCAAAGTAGAGATAACGGCTGATACTGCTTGTAAAGACGATCCCTGTAACCGATGCCATAATTCCTAATAAAACGAATACCAGAAGTATGCCTGAAAAGAAGTAGACAACTTGAGAAATAGACTCTTTAATTTTGTTTAAAATCACCGGGACCATAATAAAAGTACAAGGTCCAAGAATTGAAAGTATGCCTAAAACGAAGACATAAAAATAATTCATTGTTTATTATTTGAAATTAATTTCTATTTTTTGACTTTCCGGAGCAATTTTATCCTTTAAGGACGGTTCGCTTTTTAGACAACTCCCTGTGACATCACAAATCACCTTTACTAAATTTTCCTTCGATATATAACCGTCAACAGTGTATTCCTGCGAGTCGTTAATACTTGAGAAAACAAAACTTGGTGTCAAACTTAATTTGTGTTTTTGCATAATATCAGCACATTTCTCCCGACTATACTTTTCCAACTTAAAAGCCTGACCCTCTTTTTGTAAAAGTTCATCAAAATGCTGATCCTCCAAAATACACCAAAAACAAACAGGCGAATAAAAATATTTTATGGTTAAGGTTGCGTCGGGATTACCGGATCGCTCATCAGGACAGTCGCTTTCCAGTCGAATTTTTTGGCTAAATTTTACTTTCTTTACCGCTAATTGATTTTCAGAAATAATTAGTTGTTCTTTATTTTTGCTGATAGTCTTACGTAAAAAAATATTGGCAGCAACAAAAAAAAGAACGGTTATTAAACCGATTTTAGCCAACGCCTGCCGATTCTTATCGTTTTCAATGACAAATTTAGGCCAATGCATGTTAACAACCTCCTACCTGTTGCGGAACTTGTTGTAGAGCTGCCGGTAAGCTTGACTTGCCGGCGGTAGTGTCAGACGATGTGCCATCCGTAGACGAAGTTTTATTTTTTCCGATAAGTTTAGTTAAAGTTATCGTCTGTACGACAGAAACAAAAACCAAGACCGTCAAAATCCCGACAATTAACATATTGAGATTAAAGCGTACGGTGAACTGTTTGTTATTTTTTCCGGTTTCAATATTATTAGGCATAAATTTCACCCCCTTAGTTTTTAAAAGAACTATTTAACTGAACGTGCGACATAATCCCCACGTTCATCCTGAGCGAGCGAAGTGAGTCGAAGGATCCCAGCGATTAAAGATCCCTCGCCTATAGCTTCGGGATGAAGGTGAATTAATGATCCACCTTCATTTAACCGATTCAAACTCCTGCATCATTAATTGTTCTGACCGGACGGTAGACAGACTTTCGCTCAGCCAATCGTCTACCGATACTTTAAGCGGATCTGTCCCTTTTGCCTGTAGGTAAGCCGCAGCAAAGCAGATCCGTGATGGCAAAAGTAATTGTTTTCATAAATTTATTATAACTCCCATTTGAATCCTCTCTCTGGTACTTGCGCGATATTGGTCATTACAAGTTCCACATATTTTGTTTCGGTTAATGGATTATTAAAGGTGAGAACGCCACTTCGATGATGGCCGCCTGGAGGGTTACCGTTCCATACAGATTTGTCAAAAACATTTCCTTTGTCATCAGCGAGAATAATTACTTGAGGTATGTCAAAGGTTAGATCGACAGAGTGAGTATTAAACTCTATATCAAATATAGGTTTTTCTCCGACTTTTAAGATTTTTGGTTTAACGGTAACCGTAACATTTCCGCCCTTGTTTTCTTGATAAGCCAACTTATTTTGTTGAGGTTGTACGGTGACATCGCTAGATTTTGTTTGTGAAATCTCGTTAGAACTTTTTCCCATCAGATTTATTCCAATCAATAAGACAATAACTATTAAAACTAAAAATAAAAATTTATTTATACTAGACATAATAGATTGTTAAATTTTTAGACTTACGTGACTTTTAATCTTTTGAATTTGTTTCAACATATAAAATATGCCAAATCCATTCATAATAACGCCAAGCATGATTAAAGGAATTTGATAACGGGTTAAGAATGCCGCAGCTCCGGAAAGCCCGATAATCGGCAACACTTCGCTCAAATGATGAGCACAACAAGCCACCATAGAGATGCTTGAAGCAGTCCCTGATGTTGTTGCAATTGTTTTTCCCGATTTTATCAGTTTTGAATTTTGAGTTGTGGTTTTGAGTTTTGACATTTGACTTTTGAGTTTAGTATATAAGCCAATCTGTGTTCCAAATCCAACAGAAAGCAGCATCATCCAATACCACAGATCTTGAAACTGCGAGATAGTAGCAGACCAGCTTTTGGAAGAAATTCCCATCACTATAAAATAAAAAAGAATCAGTCCTCCCGCCGCAATGACTCCATTTCTTATTGGCTTTCCCATGTTTTCATTATATGAAGGTAAGATTAAAATTTTATGAAGATAAATCTACTAAGTTTAATACGTTTTTACTAAGAATTCTCAAAGACGGGAAAAAACCTGGCGTTGTTTTTTTATAATCTACGTAGATGTTGCCAAATTTTTTAACCATCTCTTTTTCTTCTTGTTTTGCTAATAAGATATAGCGAATGATAAGAACCGGCGCCATGACAAGTGTGATAAGCGTTGGCCACTGGAGAAGAAACCCGATGATGATCAGGATAAAGGCAAAATATTGCGGATGACGTAAATATCTGTATGTTCCTGTAACAGCAAGCGCTCCCTTACTCGATGATTGATACAAAGTTTTCCAGGCATTACCTAAAAGCATTAATCCTCCGATGATAAAAACACTGCTCACGATGTGAAGAACATTAAAGTGAGGGTCACCCTTGAGTCCAAGCAACGTATTAAGAAGATGACCGTTATTGTGGGACAGATCAAGACCTAAAAACTGATTTCCAAAGTAGGAGGTAAGAAGATAAATGGTTAGAGGAAATCCATACATTTCAACGAATAAAGCAACTATAAATGCTCCAAAAATTTTGTATGTTCTCCAATCGGTTTTTGTCCTCGGTTTAAACGCAGTTTTGACAAAGAAGAGAAAAAGAATAATGTTAAACAAAACCATTAGCCAGTTGCCGTATTCATATTTCATAGAGTTCGATGTTGAAAGGTTATCAAACTGGAAATTTTTTCAAACAATTTTTCTTTATCGAGATTCCCGACTGAGAAAAGTTCATCATTGATGATGATTCCGGGATTTGCCATAATTCCATATTTAACAGCAAGCTCCAGTCCCTTCAAACTCATCACGTCATATTCTTCAATCTTAAGCTTTGGATATTGAATTTTTGCTTCATCAAGAATTTGTTTTGCCTGAACGCATTCGCTACAGCTTTGTGATGTCAGAAACTGAATCGTGATCATGATTGGGATTGTTTTATATGTTCGATAAGTTCATTGGTAGGAGCATTCATATTAGGAAAGTCAGAAGAAGAGTGTACTTTTCCTTCTGGATTGATATGTACATAAGTGTGGCCGGGTCGATCATCATGCATAGAAGAAGGTGTTCCCAATACTTTATAAGCAGCTGCCACCTTTCGTTCTGAATCAATCAGAATTGGCGTGACAATTTTTTCCTCTTTCAGGATCGGGTCCCAGGTTTGTTGGTCGTCTACGCTTATGGGTATTATAACGGTGTTGAGATTTTCAAATTCAGCCTTATAGCGTTCAAGCCGGGAAACTTCCTGCCAGCAGGGACTGCACATCACGCCTTCGTTAAAAAAGAGTAAAATGTCTTTTCCTTTGTAGTTCGCCAAAGAGATTGTTGTTCCGGAAGTCGATGGTAAGCTAAAGTCTGGAGCATCGGCTCCTTCTGCAAGCGGTTCAAATTTTTTATTTCCTGCTCCTCCTCCGTGATGTGACGACATGTCATCCGCTTGATTGGTTGGAGAGTTATTTTGAGCAGAAGCACCCTGCACATCGGATTTGGTTTTATTTCTGCTGCTCACAACAGTGTAGCCTACGACAATTGTTCCAATAACAAGGGTAATCAATACATAAGTAAGAAATTTATCAATTGAGAGGGTGACCGTAAACTGACCCGTTGGTTTTTTTTCGCTATCTGATTCCTGTTTATTATGGTTCTTGTCTTCATTACAACAATCCATGTTCTATTTATACTTAATCAAGTATTAAGATTTAATGAATAATTCATTTTGTTTTTGCTTTTTTCAAAAATAAAAATATGACAACTAATAAAATAGTTAAAGCGGCCCAATCCGGAATAGATTGGGTCAATGTAAGTATCTTTTTTTGGGCAATTGTCAGATAGGCGATGAGTTGAGATTGTGAAGGCGAGATCGAAGTAATTTTATTGCTAAAAGCAAGATAGAGAATATACAATCCTATGACCAGAAAAATAATTCCGGTTATCAGGTTGGTCGAGTGAATATGATAAGTTCGTTTAAATAATGAGAAACGAATCATTACTCCTCTAACTAATTTGCTTTCCGACCAGTTGAAACTGTCCCAAAAGTAGGCAATGACAAACATCGGAAAGACCATACCGAATACGTAAGTCAAAGATAAAATGAGAGCTTGAAAAAGACTGGCTGAAAGCGCATTTAATGTCAGAACTCCGGCTAAAACCGGCGCACAACAGGAAGACGCCAGGCCGGAAAATAAACCTAATACATAGATCGACAGAACATCATGTTTTTTGAGAAGCGGAAGTTGTTTAAAAGGCATCGACAGCTTCTTACCGGAGAAAGATAAGAATGCAATAAGTAGCATTAATATTCCGCCTAAATAAAATACCTGCGTATGGTATCCCTTGAAAAATTGTGTTAAATAGGCGACTCCCAGCCCTATTGGAACAAGAATCGTTGCCACGCCAAAAAAGAAAACAAAAGTCATAAGGATAATCGCTTTTTTTTGTTTGAATGTGTAGGCAAAATAAGCCGGCAGCATAAACGTGATACAGCAGGGTGCGAAAAGAGCAACAATGCCAGCTAGAAATGAAGCGATGATCGAGGCTTCAAATAATATATTCAATGGTGACTATGTTTTGAATTTTTATCATGCTCCCCGCGCATCATAAAGATATGCATAAGAGGGCAAACAAGCAAAAATCCGTAAAATAATACAGAATTGACCGGCAACTTAAATATAAATATTGCCGTGGCTG
This sequence comes from Candidatus Roizmanbacteria bacterium RIFCSPHIGHO2_02_FULL_38_11, assembly GCA_001788015.1. Taxonomy (GTDB): domain Bacteria; phylum Patescibacteriota; class Microgenomatia; order UBA1406; family GWC2-37-13; genus 2-01-FULL-40-13. The sequence goes on from MFZO01000047.1 coordinate 79,510, forward strand.
CAACACTAACTCCGATTAAACAGATCGCCAAAAGATTTTTCATAACAACCTGAATAAATTTATAACTGCTGTCAGTATAAAAAAACAGTCATTAAGAAAATATGAAGAGCTTAAGTTAAAGGAAGAATGATTGTGAAAATAGTTCCCTGCCCGATCTTACTTTTAACTTTGATTTCTCCCCGATGTGAAAGAATAATCGCTTTGGCGATTGCCAAACCCAAGCCTGAACCGAAGACTTTTTCTGATGATGAACCGCGATAAAAACGGTCAAAAATATGCACAGTGTCTTTTTGGGAAATACCACGGCCGGTATCTTTAATTGTTACAGCAGCCATCGTGTCAGTTTTTTTCATCACCATCTCAATTTTTCCCTTTTGAGAAGTGTATTTAATTGCATTATCAATGATATTTAAAATCGCCCTTCCCAGCTTATCTTTAAATCCATAAACTGTAACGTCTTTAACAAAAGAACCTGAAACGCCTATTTTTTTCTGTACGGCCATTTTCTGCGCGGTTTCCAAAAGATCAGCCATAAGTTCAGTGAGATTAAAAGACTTGGCGTTTTTTTGCTCTTGAGGTGTCTCTGACCAAGCTAAATCTAAGACGTTCTTTAACGTGGATGATAGTCGGTGAGTTTCGGAAAGAGATTCTTGCAGAGCTTTTTGATAATCAATATTCTCTCTTTTTTGTTGCAGGGCTACTTCGATTGTGCTTCTCAAAGTCGCAAGAGGAGTTTTAAGTTCGTGTGCTACATCGGCGATAAACTGTTGTTCCCGTTTAAAGGCATTGTGCAATCTGTCAAGAAGCTCGTTAAACGAATATGCAAGTTCTTCTATCTCATCTTCACTTTGAATATCTTTTATACGCTCGTCAAGATTTTTACTCGAGATCATTTTCATTTTTGAAGATAAATAAGTGAGAGATTTTGTGATTTTATAAATGATGGTAAAACCAAAAACTGCTAGAGTTAGAAAAAGCAGGGTCAGAAAAAAAGCTCCGTTTTCTAATTCGAATACATGAACTATCAGAATTATAAATATAGTCATCAAAAGGAGGCTACCTATATACCATATAAAAAGCCGGCTCTTTAGACTTTTAAACATATTTTGTTACTTTTATTAAATAAAGAGTTTAGAATTTTTTTAAAATACTGCAAAATTACTAGTTCTGTAATGTGTCTCTTACAAGTTTTTTATTCTCCATTGTTGGCGAAAGTTGATACAGATATTTAGCTAATTCAAGTGCTTTTTCTTTATTATTGTTTTGATAATAAGTAATGACTAAAGCCTTAATGAGTCTAATATTATTTGGAAAATAAGAAAGGCCTTTTTCTGAAAGTTCAATCGTTTCATTATATTTCTTTTGTGAAAGAAGCAGATAAGCTAAATTTTCATAAGCGTTATAATAATTTCCTTTAGCAATAGATATTCTATATAATTTCTCTGCTTTCTTTGTATTTCTTTCATATAAAGCGTAATAAACTGCTAAATTATTATAGGCAGGCCACCATTCGGGAGCCAATTTAATTGATTTTTCAAAGTGCCGTTTTGATTCTTCCCACTGTTTTACTTTTCCCAGCTCCACCCCAACATTATTTTCCAAGTCAAACGCATTCTTTGAAATTTGCACATCATGGCTATAAAGCGTATAACCATCCTTCCAATCCATATTCCGAATTATAGTTCTTGCAGATAAAACTAAGACAATCAAGATCGGAAAAAATATTACCTTTTTTATATTGATTCTGTCTAAATAAAATAAATAAATAGTTCCGAATACTCCCAATAATCCAAGATGAGGTGAATAAAACCAACGATCAGCAACAGTCATATCTAATGGCAGTATTTGAAGATGAAATCCCAATCCAAGTAAGAATATCGAAACGAAAAATAAATATATGCTAAATAGCTTTCTTTTTTGTAGAAAAAGTTTACTACCAAAGTAAATCAAGCAAAAAAAGAATATTAAATCTAAGACAAGAGGTAAAAAGAAACCAGAAAAACTAAAGTTTTTTACAATCCAATGTTGACTGACCGCGATATGCTGAGGCCATAGATAGAGTTTTAAATAATAAAGAATAATTTTCGGCATATTTATCATCCGTTCCCAAAAAGATAAATTTGCAATAGGAGCTACATTAAATTTAGTAAAGTAAATGCGAGCTATTAAGAAACGCAAGGCGCTATATATAGTTAAAAATGGAACAAGTGAAATTAAAAAAGAATAAGGTTTCTCTTTTTTAACTAACAAGATATATACAAAAATTATTGGTATAAAAAGTGCCGTAGTTTCTTTTGTTAATAAACCTAATAAAATATAGATAGCTGCAATTAAATAATTAACCATTCTTGAATTTTTAATCACCAAGAGAAGTGCAAAAGAGCCAAAAAAGAATGAAAGCACATCCTGAAGTGCGGCAGAATATACAACCGCCTCCGTATTTATGGGATGAACCAAAAATAGGGTGGCTAAAAAAAACGAAAGCCAATCTCTTTTTAGAAAGTGCTGCAATATAAAAAATACAATTACAGTATTCGCTATATGAATGAGAAGCTGAGATAGGTGAAAAGGGAAAGGATTAGGACCAAAAACAGTATAAAGAATAGAAAAGAAACTTGTCATCAAAGGCCTATAATAGATACCTGTTAATTTGGGAGAGCCTGATACATTGAATGTCCCACCCTTAAAAAATGAGGGGATATTGCTTATCGAGTGAACCAGCGAGTTATTAAGTATTTGTTCCTCATCATCCCAAACAAAACGGTTAAATAAGGAATTCGCATAAACAATAAAACCAATTAAGGTTATTAGCAGAATAAACCTATATTTCTTCATCATGTTAAATTAATTCTAGCATGGTTTACAAACCATCTCTCTAACAATTCATAAGGATTTATAAAGAAGCAGAAACGTAAGATCAGAACAACTTAGAGAGCTAAAGAATTATCGCTCAGTCATTTTATAACCTACTCCGTGAATTGTTTGAATAAGTTTGTTTTTAAAACCGGTATTGATTTTTCTTCGTAATGTTGTAATAAATACATCAACCACATTTGATAATGCATCAAAGTTATAATCCCAAACGTGTTCCGTAACTTGAGTCCGCGTCACTATGGTATTTTTATGACGGAGAAGATATTCAAGAATCGCAAATTCTTTGGGAGTTAACGGAATGATTTTCTTACTCCTTTTAACGATATGTTTTGCCGGATCAAGTTCAAGATCTTCCAGTTTTAAGATGGGATCTGGCTCATTATGACTTCTGCGGATAAGTGCCTGAATACGGGCTTTGAGTTCTGAAAAGGCAAAAGGCTTGGCGAGATAATCATCAGCTCCGCTTTCCAGTCCTTTTACTTTATCTTCAATTTTACTTTTTGCAGTAAGCATAAGAATTGGAATTTTAATTTTTTTCTTGCGAAGTTGGCGACATACCTCAAGGCCATCAATCTTTGGTAACATCAAATCCAGGATTATAAGATCATATGATTCCGATTCGGCAAGATACAGTCCTTCCTCTCCGTCAAACGCCTGATCGACGGCAAATCCCTCTTCTACTAAGCCTTTTTTCACCACGTTTGACAATCTACGTTCATCCTCGACAATTAAGATTCTCATCTAAAATACTTTTGTCATGCTGAACTTGATTCAGCATCCAAGTCATCCCCGACCTGATCCCCGCCTACGCGGGGACGGATCCAGCATTGTATCTGGATTTCCCTAAAGGGACTATAGCCCGCTTTCTTGCTTGCGCAAGCAAGCGCGGGAATGACAATCAGATCCTGAAATAAATTCAGGATGACTTTGTGCTTATATTATACTTTCAAAGATTAAGATTTTATTAAGCTTGTCCTGAGCACTTCGACTTCGCTCAGTATAAACTCCGTCGAAGGATCTCTTCATACTTTTTTAATATTTAATTTGTTAACCTTTGATCAATGAACGACAGATTTTCAAGATTCTCCTTTTATGTTCTGATGCTCGGTATTATTGTTGCTTTCTTTATGATTGTGAGCGGTATTCTTCACACGAGCCTAAGCTCAAAAATCCAGAATAAGCCAGCAGATATGATGGGGCCAAATGCAAAGTTTTAAGTCATGGAAGAAGAAAACCGCCTTTATAATTTGGAATCCACCAGGGGATAAAAATATAGATCATAAATGCAACTCCTAAAAGTAAAGAAAAAGAAATATAGAGCATAAGTAGAATCATTTGGTCTACCCAAGTTTTATGATCTTTTTTGTCACAGCATTTCCCATAATACGAATAAAGGGAAAAGAAAAAACCTCCTATTAACAAAAGAGGGAGAAGGAATGTCTTATTCCTTCCCTCCTCCCGAATCAATAAAAGATAACCCGATGTGGTTAAGAAAATAAGAAACGCTCCACAACAAACAAGATGGAAAAAGAAAAAAGGAATTGTCGTGCCGATAAATTTTCTCATCTTCTATTTAGTCTTTCTGAAATACTCAATGCTCCAACCCAATAAGTATCCAAAAAGCCAGGCGGAAACAACCGAGCTTATCAAGCCCATGACAAAAAGACCCGGACTAAGATCATTCCCGTTTATTTTGGTCAAATCAATAAGATGGAACCAAGATTTTGTAATCTGCATAGAGAGTTCAGGTAACAACATGACCAAAAGACGACAGACGATGTATGTCACTCCGATAGTCAGGGCAAACGCATTTGCTAAAACCATTTTAGTAGTCTTCATTATCATCACCTCCTTTTCGATATGGGACAAAACCTAGCGGTTTTTTCCCAACGATTTTCCCTAAGTTGTGTCACGAGCTATTTACTCTCAATCTCACGCTCACGACAAATTATTAAATCCTTCTTAGAGCCTGTTTGAAAACTCCTAACAGTGTCATTCCGAGCGAGTGAAACGAGTCGAGGAATCTCTTACAGGCTTTTGTAGAGAGATTTCTCCACTTCGCTCCTCTTCGACTCCGCTCAGAGTCGCTTCGGTCGAAATGACAAAAAAGCTAGTTTTCGAACAGGCTCTTAAGGTTAAAACTACATTCTTTTCCCAACGATTTTCCCTTTATTGTATCGCAACCTATCTACTTTAATAATAACGAAGAAAAATTAATTTTTTATGAAGAGATTAATTTTTATTAATCATACTCCGCAGCCGCCGCCTTGGGCGGGAGGTTTTTCCTGGACGCCTTTATCGACGAGCCACTTTTTCACATTTTGAGCTCCAGTTGCTGAAAAAACGTCATTGCTCAGGAAGACTTTCGGATCTATGTCTTCGAATTCTTTTCCATCTTTATTTTTAAAATAAAGAGCTGTATCAAAAGCGTTTGCGGGAAACCAATACGAGTTTATATATTTTCCTGCTTCATACATCTCGGATTGGGTTGCACCTTGAGCAGCCATAAGTTCAAATATTCCAAGCAGAGCCATACCGTGGTTGCAATCCGGGAAGGCTGTAGAATTTCCACAACATGGTCGATAGACGTTTGAGGCGACTTCGTTGACCAATTTTTCTTGGTCTTGGGTCAGAGGAATGATTGCCTTTTTTGAATAATAATCAGTGGCGTTTCCGCTTTTTGTCAGAGTCCAACCTCCGGTTGAGGCAAAATTGCCTATCTGCCCTTCTCCGTATTTGACCATGTCACCCTCAGTTAATATTTTAGACTGATTTGCTAAGCCGAAAGCCCAGAAAAAATTTAAGAGAAAGTAAGAGTTTTCCGGATTTATTTTTATTTTTTTATCCGAGCCTTTGGTTATAATATCAAGTTGTTCTTCGCTTAACGGCTGATTTGAGTTTTTGTAGGCATCTTTAAATTTTTCCAGATCTATAACTCCCATCTGGATCATCTGTGGTCCGATATCAGCGTATCTGGCATTAAGCTCGTAACCTTCGGGAGGATTTATCTTGGCAAAAATGTCTGCGGTTTGAGCCGAGTTTGTCTCGGTTTGACCGTCTTGGCTCTGATTTGCTGATGCCAAACTTTTTTGGGTCTGTAGCCTCCATTTTATGGGAAGCCGCGGCAAAGCATAGACTAAAAGGATAAATAAAAGAAGGACAACTAAAGGTTTAAGTTGGGGTAGCGTACTTTTGCTGATATTGAGCTCGAGTCTGCCTTTTTTGGTTGAGACTATTGATTCTTTTGGCAGAGGACAAAGCCCGCTTATAGGTTTGGCGTATTCATACATCGCATAAAGCAAAACAAGAAGAGACATGAACTTAATTTCAAGCCCGCCAAAGGGAAGCGCGGTAAGAGAGGCGGCGATCCCCAGAGTCGGCAAAAGAAAAGCGCTGCAGACCGAGCAGCCGGTTGCCGCAGCAGAAAAAAGAAGCGAACCTGTAGTCTGAAGGACTGACGATTTTGTTGTTTTCTTTTTTTCCTCGATGACATTGAGGAGCATTGATAGCGAGGCGCCGATAAAAAGAGCGTTGACGATGCTTAGAGCTATCTGCATAAAGCTGTAAAAACTCGTATTTGACTGCAAAAAAGAGTCCCAGGTTGTTTTTTGGGTTAGGATAAAGTAGTAGAGGAAAACCACATTTACAGCGATGGCAAGCGTAATAATCCAGTAATGCAGTTTAGAGAAAGTTTTTTTAAGACCTGCCTGGAGGATAAAAAGAGGAAAATAATTATTTGTTTTCATAATTAAGAAAAAATTCTAACAGAGTTATTTTATCAATTCAAGCACAGTTTTTAATTCCCTGGTGTTGGAGGATTACGATCAACCCAATCCGAGGCGGCGTCGGTGTCAAAACCGGGAGTTTGTCTTTCGGTTGAGTGACCCAAGGCTGCTTTTGGATTGACTGCGGGTGGGGTAAATCCTGAAATGTCATTCCCCCAGCTCATCCGATCGACCTCTATCCCACTGCTGTTTTTTAATACTACATGGTCGCCATCAACATCCAATCCATTGCCAAATTTTTTTACAACTTTAATTTTTAGGGAATTTTTAGGCTCGTTCCAAAGTTTCCAAACCGTCCCGTCATCCGACAAAAGCGCAAAACCGCCAGCTTTTATTTTTTTGTCTGAACGAATTACGGTCGTTCTGGAATTATCAGTAATAGTCCAGTTTTTTAGCCGAATATCCTGCCGGGTAGGATTATAAAGCTCAATCCACTGATACTTAAATCTTGTTTTTTTCTTTGTATCTATATAATACACTTCATTGAAGACAACATTGTTGCCAGTTATTGTGCCAAAGCTAAGATCGGCAGTGACGGATTTTGCTTGATACAAATTATTTGCAGAAGTAGGGAATTCAACCAAAAAGTTGTAGGTTTTATGGTCGCCGGCATTAATTGTATTTAAGAGAATTCCGTCTTGGGATAAACTATCGCTAAAAAAATCAGTCATTGATTTTGGCCCATATAAAGCAGTTGATCCATCCTTGATGGTTACATTCAACACGGTTTCAATCTTTGGATCTAATCCTATTCCACCGGTTCGAGTGCCTCTGGCTGCGATAATCCGACTTACACTCCCGTTGTTGGTTACATCAATTGGTTTTGTTTCACTATCTCCCGGTTTCATGTTGGTAAGATTGAAAATTGGACCGACTGTATGAAAATCAACAATTAGATCGCCAAAGGCTTGAACGGTCGGACTTTTAAGCAATTTCTCGAAACCGCCGTTAAAATAAAAAACCGCACCGACAAGCAAAAGCAAAATTATTATCCGCAAAATTCGTTTTTTCATGGTATTTCCGCAGAACTGGTGCTATATTGTGGTTGAGACAAAGTTCGTAATATAAAATCTGTTGAATTATTATCAGAGTCGTATCCATTGCCTTTAAATTCATCGACTCCTCCTGAGTTCATTGAACTTACTGTTGATGTTGAATTTGCTTTTCGTTCCGCGCTTTGATTTGCCGATGGATTAGGAGAGAATTCTGTTTCTTCCTTTAAAGATAAAGAGGAAGAATCCCAACTAAGAGCGTCAACAATTGCTCCAGTTGCTACGTTTTTAAGAGCTATGCTGTTATTTACAGCCAAAGTGTCAGCTGACGATACATCAGCAAAAATTATATCTGCAAAATTGTTATTTGAAGATTTATGTCCCCATAGGAAGTAGCCATGAGCATTTATATTATGAGAAGATGTGAAATTATATATTGTTGTATCATTCCCAGAACTTGCGGTTCTTTTAATCAGTCTTAATCCGTTAAGTGGTATCGAAGAAGACGTTGGGTTATAAAGTTCTATGAAATCATTTTTGTTTGCGTCTCCTGTACCTCCATCAATTTGTACTTCACTTATTACAACATGATTTACTAGTTGAGGTGTTGGGGTTGGAGTTTGAGTGACTGTGGGCGTCGGTGTATTAGTCGGCGTTGCGGTTGGAAAAGCGTTTGAAGCGGTTAAAGAATTGTTGTCATTTGATGCGGCGCTTGTAAAAAGACCATAAGTATATTTGTAGGTCGCAAAACCTACTATTAAAAAAAATAAAATAAGAATTATCTTTTTGATATTCATATCATCTGCATTTGTTGTAATAACTTTTTCTCAGTTTCTTTTTTCATTTCGTTATTGATACTGATAAGTTCAAAAATGATAAAAATACCAGCTGGAAAAACTATTAAAGCTAGATAACCAGGTACAGTATTGATAAAAAAGACTATCCGACCAGCATAAGGTATCGCAAAAAATACATTTCCCAACACATTACTTTGCGGGACAAGATCCGAATCACTTATATTATTAGCGTCACCCATGGTTTTGTAATACAAAAGACTTCTCTTATCCTCCACGTCGATGATTCTGTGAGTAACGGTTCTGTCTTCTTTTTTGAAGGCGATGACATCGTTTAGCTTATAAACATCAAGAGGATGAGTAAAGACGATTGTGCTAACCGGTATGGTCGGCTCCATGCTTCCGGTTAAGACGACAAAAGATCTAATTCCTCCCAACAAGTCTGTCTTGGAAGTAATCAGAATAAAAACAAGAAACGGTAAGATACCAAAAACTACTCCCTTTAGCACCTCTTCCGTTATTAGGTATATTGTTTTTCCCATGTTTTTTCACCCTTACTACGTTATCCTCACCCTCAGGGTGGGCAAGTCAAAAAACGCTCTCCCTGAGGGTGTAATGATAAGAAGCCAAAAACTAAAAACAGCCCAAAAATTACTGATCGGCCTGGAAATTCAGATTAAAAGTCACACCTGCGCTTTGATAAGAGTCATCATTTGTGTCGTCAAAAGTTATCCTGGCAATTATTTGGTGTGATCCTCCGAGTGCAGCGAGACTAAATCCTAGAGAAATATTAGACCAAGACGGATCTGTAAGATGAGCGCTACCACGTAAAATATCTCCTCCATCTATAATTCCATTTCCATTTTGGTCGTCATAGATATCTAAAGTTAACAAGTCTCCGAGATTAACCGGTGGAATGGGATTAGGCGTAACATTTATACTGGTTAACAAAACATTGGAAGCGGCAATCGATCCGGTATTAGACAATATGATTACTTGGTCTATAACATCTGTTGGCTTCGCATTTGTAACCGAGAACACAGGTGATGATGTACTATCTTCGTTACCGTTAATTCGTAACTCCATAGTGCCTGCTCCAAATGTGTTTCCGTTGTTGCTAGCCTGTGAGGAAAACAGAGCAAAAGTAACTCCTCCGACCAATCCTACTACTGCAAATATAGAAATTATTCCCATCAATATCTGTCTATTCATCTTTTCTCACCCCCTTTAGATTTTGTTTCCGAATTTATAATGAGGAAATACAAAATCTTAAGTCCACCCAAGAACGCTCCTCAAGACGCCGAGCGAATAGCGAAGAGTTTAGTCTTGAGGTAAGTTCAGGTGGACACACATTATTTAATTCTGGATTCCCGCTTTCGCGGGAATGACAAAAACAAAATGTGACCGAAATCACACTATAAAAAAAGCCAGCTCTAACTGTGAGCTGGTTTTTGTATCAACCCGAAAGGGTTTTAGCCTAATTTGAGGCTCCATTTTATCAACTAAACTTTCTACTTAATTCGAGTCTAGACCCCTAAAAAAATTGTGTCAAGATGTCATAGTAGATAGAACAATATGTAAACGCCTCATATTTTTAAAATAATATAAAACCTATAAAAAAACGAAATATTTTTTAATTTGTTTATAATTTTCTAGTTTAGATGATAATGAAAAATACTATATAAAAAAACTTAAAATTTGACTTGAAATTATTTATATGATATAATCCCCTAGTAAATTGTTATAAGAACTTTATGTCGAGAAAAACTTTTTACCTTCAAATCTTTATTTTCTTCTTTCTTTTTTTAACGATTTTAGTATCTTCTGTGTTTGGAATAGTCAATCCGCCTGATTTTCCCTCGTGTGTTAATCCTCAAGGTTCTGTTGTGACAAGCTATAGTACGGGAACGCATGGAGTGCCCGGGGTTGCAACTGCGTATCAAGGGTCTGATACGGTTTATAAAGTATCAAATGAAAATCTCTCCCAATGTTTGTGTACGGAAAATAACGAGGGTATTCAAACCAACTGGTGGAAAGTTTCGTCTCTAACTTCCCAAGAGATCGAGAGTTTAAAAACCCAAGGATGGATTTTTATCCCCGATGGTTCAGCTTGGGGATTAGATTCCTCTGCTTATCTGGCTAAAAACTCCAATTATTCCTGCCGGGGCAGAGGCGGAATTGGAGGAGGGGAAGTTTTAGGATTGGCTGCAACAGGAAATATAAAGACAATCTATGCGTTGTTTTCATTAGGTTTTCTTTCTTTAACGATTGGATATCTACTTAGACAAAAACAGACTTAAATGTCTAATTTCTAATTACTAATTTCTAATAAAATCTCAATTTTCAAATTACAAATGATGTCAGCAAAATTATTCACTTATTTCGGCGCGGTATGCTTAATTTCAGCACTCTTTCTTCTTTGGCAGAGGAGTAACCCGAAAAGGTTAATGTTTTCTTCATTTTTTCCAAGCAAAGTAGAAACTTTGTCGCTCAAAGACAGCCAGCCAACCCGCTTGATAATAAGGAATTCAAACATCGATCTGCCAATCATACCGGCAAAAGTTAAAGGTCAAAACTGGGAGACAACCACGCAGGGTGTTTCCTGGCTGATTAATTCCTCACTGCCTGGAGAAGAAGGCAATAGCGTTATCTATGGGCATAATTGGGAAAATCTTTTAGGAAATCTAATCTCTGTCAAGCCGGGTTATCAAATAGAAATAGCTTATAAGGACGGGTCAAAGAAAATCTTCACAGTCGACAGCACGGCAATAGTTTCACCCAAGAACATTTCAGTTTTAAAGCAATCAAAAGACAAGAAGATCACCCTTTATACCTGTATCGGCCTATTTGATGAAAAAAGATTTGTGGTTGTGGCTAAAATCGATAAAAAACTTGCCAATTAATTTGTAACAGGTTACGCAGTGACTTTGTCTTTAGTTTGTCATTCCGAGCGAAGTCGAGGAATCTCTTTCAATCGCCCTTGAGAGAGATTTCTCCACTCGCTACGCTCGGTCGAAATGACAAAATGAGTAATATCAGATCCGCTTAATTTCTAAACGTATGTCATGCTGAATTAATTTCAGCATCTAATTTTAGAAAACCAGATCCTGAAACGAGTTCAGGATGACAGTTGAGTGTTCAACAGGATTTGATATAAGTCCTATTTGTAATTAAAATCACATATCGTTACATAATCAAAAAACTACATACTACATAAAACTATTACAAAAGCTTGATTTATTACCTCATATCTTGTATAATATCACCTCAAGTTTATTGACTTATAGTATTAATGAAAAATAATCAAAACTTATCAAATACAGGCAAAAAAGCGCTTTCTATCGTTATTCCTGTAGTAAACGAACAAAGGAACATAAAACCACTCATCGAACGCATCATTTCTGCGTGCTCAAAAAGAGGTTTGAGTTTCGAAATTATAGTTATCGACGATCACTCAACAGATAACACATATCAAGTCGTTAAAGCTTTAACAAAGCTTTATCCTTTTATCAGTCTCTATAGTAAAAAAGGAAAAAAAGGCAAAGCTTTTTCGCTACTCGAGGGATTCGGCTATGCAAAATACGATCTTCTTACCATGATTGACGCAGACCTCCAGTACCCACCCGAAGCAATCCCGGAGATGGCAGATAAAATCAGCGACTCGGTCGGAGTTGTGGTCGCAGAGAGGAAAATCCACAAGTCGTCCCTTCTGCGCAAAATTTTAAGCCATGGATTTTCACTTTTTTTTGCAAGATTCCTACATGGTTTAGATCACGATGTTCAGTCCGGACTAAAGGTCTTCAAGAAGGAAATCATCGAAAGAATAACGCTAGCCCCGGGGCCGTGGTCTTTTGATCTTGAGTTTTTGATAAAAGCAAAACACGCCGGCTATAACATCGAAAACCATCAGATAACATTTGAAAAACGCTATCAGGAAAAACCCAAAATATCTCTTTTGCCGGCAATTTTGGAGATCGGAGCATCAGCGTTAAAACTTGCGTTTTTATCTCATGAAGTTATTCCTTTTCATCCAAAAAGGGAAAAGGCAGACGGCAAGGGTTTTCATTTTAAGGGTGTTGAGTTCGTCCATCACAGCGATGTTCCTTTTCTTGAGAGCGCCTTTAAGACGCTGATTTTTAATCATAAAATAATTTTATTGGATATTGTTTTGGCCATTGTGATAGGTTTTATTGCTGATTGGCGTATCACCGCAATTATCCTTGTTGGCCTCATCACCGTTATCTACTTTATCGATCTTCTCTTGAATCTGTTTCTGATCATGAGAGGCTTTACAAAAAAGCCGGAAATCCATGTCTCAAGACAAGAAGTTGACGAATTGAGCGGGAACAAACTTCCGAAATACACAATTCTTTGTCCTCTCTATAACGAATGGGAAGTCTTACCCCAATTCATTACCGCAATGTCTCGGATCGATTACCCCAAAGATAAGCTGCAGGTTTTACTCCTTTTGGAAGAGGACGATAAGGAAACGATAAAACATGTGCAAAGCTATCGGCTGCCAAGCTATTTTGAAGTTGCCATAGTCCCGGATTCGCTGCCTAAGACTAAGCCTAAGGCTTTAAACTATGGATTGCGCAAAGCGGAAGGTAAATATGTAGTCATCTATGACGCAGAGGATGTTCCGGATCCAAAACAGCTCAAAAAAGTCATTGTTGCTTTTGAAAAAAGTGACTCAAAAACAGTCTGCATTCAGGCAAAGCTTAATTTTTACAACCCTCATCACAATATCTTAACCAGGATTTTTACAGCCGAGTACTCACTCTGGTTTGATTTGGTCTTGACCGGTCTGCAATCAATTTTTGCACCGATTCCGCTGGGTGGGACCTCAAATCACTTCAAACTGATAGATCTCAAAAGTCTCAACGGCTGGGATTCTTTTAACGTCACGGAAGACTGCGATCTCGGCATGCGCTTGGTAAAGCGCGGTTATCAGACAGCGCTTATTAACTCGGTAACCCTCGAGGAGGCCAATAGCGATCTTAATAACTGGTTTCTACAGCGGACTCGCTGGATCAAAGGATATATACAGACTTACTTGGTCCACATGAGAAATCCACGAGAATTTGTCAAAAATAATTCAAATTCGCAGCTTTTTATATTTCAGCTGATAGTCGGAGGTAAGGTTTTATCGATGTTTATCAATCCCTTGATGTGGATAACTACTATTTCCTACTTTGCTTTCCGACCGATCGCAGGTCCCTTTATACAACAATTCTTTCCCGCGCCGGTTCTCTATATGGGGGTATTTTCCCTGGTTTTCGGCAACTTTCTTTACATGTACTATTACATGATCGGCTGTGTCAAGCGAGGACACTACGATCTCGTGAAGTATGTATTCTTGGTTCCTTTTTACTGGCTTTGCATGAGCATTGCCGCTTGGAAAGCTCTGATTCAGCTCATTCAGCGGCCTCACTTTTGGCCAAAGACTATCCACGGATTCCATCTGGACAGCGATAAAGTCATTAAGCAGGCGACAGAAGCCATCGGGAAAAAATTGGTTGATACGCGATTTGTCACCTATCCGGTGGACTTCAACCCTGCCTATGCAAAGGTAGCCAAATCAGTCGTGCCCGAAACCTGGTCAAAAAACACTTTATCGTCGGGGACTCTGCTTCTGGGAGCGATGATGGTCGGAAACTTTTTAAATTTTCTTTTTAATGCCTATCTTGGGAGATCGATATCATTTGAGGATTTCGGGCTTACAACTCTAATCAATACCTTCTGGTATCTTTTGAGCGTTTTTATATCATCGCTAGGGACAACCGTAAATCATAGGATAGCCTATATTTCGGCGAAGTCGGGAAAAGAAGCCGCAGTAGGCTTTCTCTTGATGATGGCCCACAAGGCGACAAAGATATTCCTGGTGATTTCCATAGCCTGGTTGGCCCTTTCACCTCTTTTGGCAAATTTTTTCAGGCTGGAGTCAATATTGCCGTTGGTTTCGTTTACGCCGGTCATTTTGCTTAGCGCAATTTCAAGTTTAGGGACCGGCTTTCTCCACGGAAATTTTTATTTCTTGCTGATCGGCGCCGCCCTCATACTGGGAGCTTTGACGAAATTTGCAGGCGCATACTTATTTGTGTTTTTTAAGCTTAATTCGTATGCCTATTTAGCCATTCCAATCTCGTCAGCCGTCTCGTTCGTAGTAGTAACCGCTTTCGTACTTCTGAAAATAAGAAAGATTAAGTCGATCCCGAAGATGCATTTTGGTTTTCCCAAAAAGTTTTTCTTCGCTTCGGTGGTAACCGGATTTTCAACCAGCGCTTTTTTGACCTTGGATATCGTCTTGACGAAACATTTTTTATCGAGCAAACTGGCAGGAGAATATGCCTTCTTGTCACTGGTCGGAAAAATGATCTATTACTTCGGATCGATTCTTAATGTTTTCATGACGCCGTTTGTCAGCCGCGATCTTGGGGCGAATCGAGACCCGAACAAAACTTTCTATAGGATTTTAGCAGGAACAATAATCTTTACGAGCATGATGTATTTTGCTATCGGGATCTTTGGAAACATTACTATTCCATTGCTTTTTGGCGAAAAAGCCTTTCCGATATTAAAGTATTTACCAGTCTACTCGCTGGCGATAAGTTTTTACGTCATCAGCAACAGCATTATTTCCTATCACCTGTTACGACACCACTATTCCTTTCCGATTACCGGGCTTATCCTTTCCTTGGTCATGTCAACGGGGATAATACTTTTTCATAACAATATCGGAGAGATCAGCAATGTCATCTTGGCTACGAGCATCATAAGTTTGATTGTCTTTATTTTGCTTCATCTTTTGCAGAGAGAGGGAAGATTTTTTCTCAAAAATCTTATCGACCTTTTCGGATTATTTTTGCCATTGCCAAAAGCCTCTCCGGTGGCGTCTGCCGGGAAAAGAATTCTTGTCTTTAACTGGCGCGATACCAAGCATAAATTTGCCGGCGGAGCAGAGGTATATATCCATGAACTCGCCAAACGCTGGGTTAAAGCCGGCCACAGCGTCACCCTTTTTTGCGGAAACGACGGGCATTGTTTAAGAAATGAGGTTATTGACGGAGTCCAGGTCATTCGAAGAGGCGGATTTTATTTTGTCTATGTCTGGGCTTTCCTTTACTACCTTCTTAGATTTAGAGGTCAATATGATCTCATCATCGACAGCGAAAACGGCATTCCGTTTTTTACCCCCTTCTATTCCGGCGAAAAGAAATATTTACTCATCCACCACGTACATCAGGATGTCTTCAGAAAGAGCTTGGTTCCACCCCTTTCCTGGCTGGCGACTTTTTTAGAGTTATATATAATGCCGTCTGTTTATAAAAATATTCAGACAATTACGGTGTCTCCTTCTTCCAAAAAAGAAATTCTGGATAAGGAGCTGACAAGCGTCGAACCGATTGTAATCTACAATGGAGTCGACCTTTCGTCGTATAAACCTGCGCAAAAAAGCCACATGCCTCTTGTTTTATATCTTGGAAGGCTCAAATATTATAAGAGTCTGCATATTTTTCTTCACGCGGCCAAAAAAATACTTGATAAGATGCCGCACGTGAAATTTGTCATCGCGGGAGACGGAGAGGAAAAAGATAATTTAATCAGGCTGGCAAAAAAATTAAATATATTTGACAAGGTCAACTTTGCAGGAAAAGTTTCGGAAGAAGAAAAAATACGTCTCTATCAGAAAGCCTGGGTTTTTGTCAATCCGTCATATATGGAGGGCTGGGGAATCACGACAATTGAGGCAAATGCCTGTGGTACCCCCGTGGTTGCATCAGACGTTCCCGGCCTCCGTGACTCTGTCAATAATCCTCACAACGGATTCCTCGTTCCCTACGGTAGTATTAATGAGTTTACTGCTTCCATTATCAAACTGCTCAAAGACGACTCGCTCCGGGCAAAAATGTCAATAGAAGCTATGTATTGGGCAAAACAGTTCGAGTGGAAAAAAAGCGTCGAAGCAAGCCTGAAATTATTCGAAAAAGAGCAAGAGGCTCTCCCAACCTATAATAAATTATTAAACAAAAAATATGCTTAAAGTTGCCGTAACAGTTGGAATACCAGCCTATAATGAAGAAAAAAATATAAAAAATCTTCTTTTGTCAATCCTTAGCCAAGAAGAAAAAGGTTACTTTATTAAAAAAATTATCGTTGTGTCCGACGGGAGTACCGACGAAACGGTCAAAAGAGCTAAAGAAATCAAAGATGAGCGGCTGGAAGTAATTTCCAAAAAGAAAAGAGTCGGCAAGTCAACCCATCTAAACTATCTATTTAGGAATCTCGATACGGACATACTTGTTCTTTTTGACGCCGATGTAACCCTGGCAGACAGATTTACCTTACAATATCTGATTCAACCCATGCTAGAAGACGAAAATGTTGGTTTGGTAGGAGGATGCCCGGTTCAATTCAGAGCCAAAAACTTTTTAGAAAAGGCTATAAATGTTGGCTACGAGACCTATAAAGAAATGCGGCTCAAGATTAAGCAAGGAAATAATCTGTATTGCTGCATCGGTCAGATATTAGCTTTATCAAAAACGTTTGCCAAGCAGACAGTTGTACCTAAAGACGTTATGTGTAATGACACTTTCCTCTACCTGGCATGCCTGGCTAATAAATTTAAATTTATGCATATTGATGAGGCCCGTGTCTGGTATCGAGCTCCAAAGAAACTAGACGACCATATAAAACAGAGCGAAAGGTTTGCTATTGCAAGAGCAAGGCTCACAGAACTATTTGGGAAGTTGGCAAAAGAGGAGTACAAAATACCCAAAAAACTTTACTATATTTATTTGATTAAGGGATTTCTTAGAGCACCTCTTCATTCTTCGTTGCTTTTTATATTAAATTCTTATTCCGGTCTTCTTGCAGCTAAAGAAAGTTACAAATTTAATGCCGCCTGGCCCATTGCCTGGAGTACAAAGCTGGGGATTAAACCGTCATATGAAAACTAAACCCACAGTAACAGTCGGAATTCCCGCTTATAACGAGGAAAAAAATATAGGCAATCTTTTGCTTGAGCTTCTCAATCAAAAGCAATCTATATTTGAGTTAGAAAAAGTTATTGTGGTTTCCGATGGCAGTACAGATGGGACCGTAGCCAAAGTAAAAATTATCAAAAATCCCCAAGTTATGGTGATCGATAATTTGGAAAGAAAAGGCAAACCATACAGGCTGAATCAATTATTCGAGAATTCAAAATCAGATACACTCGTCATTTTGGATGCTGACACCCTCCTCCAGGACAAACTTTTCTTGGAAAAGCTGATGAAGCCTGTTATAAAGCAAAAGGCTGATCTGACTTCGGCAGGGATTGAAGAACTAGAACCTAAAACATTTATCCAAAAAATGCTTAAGGCAAGTATGGCTTTTAAAAAATATATTTTTGAGAGGTACAGAGAGGGGAATAATCTCTATACCTGTCACGGAAGGGCTCGGGCATTTTCCAGAAGGCTATACAGCTCAATTCAGTTTACCGATACGATAGCCGACGATGCTTTCTCATACCTTTTTTGCAAAGCTAAAAAATATAAATATTATTTTGCCAAAGAGGCGAAAGTATATTATCAATTACCAGAGAATCTGGTTGATCATGAGAAACAGAGCATCCGCTTTTTTCAGTCGAAGAAAGACTTAGTAAGAACATTTGGTGAAGAGTTAGTTCAATCAGAATACCGCCTTCCATTTATACTTAGCATACAGTCTTTTGCGAAGACACTTGTTTCTTATCCCTTTATTGTGCCTTATTTTACTACGGTCTCATGGCTAAAAATTAAATCGAGTTTATCGACACAGCGTACCTCCAAATGGGACGTAGCTGAATCATCCAAAAACTTGAAAAAAGAAAAAATTTCTATCTGCCTTTTTGGGACCTACGACAGAAACTACACTTCTAACAAACTGATCCTGCAAGGCTTGAAGGAAAACAATATTGACGTGGTCGAGATCAATGCTCATACGCCAGTTACCAGGCTTGACAGCCAGAAGGAGATGACTTGGATAAAACTAATAGTCCGAATCGCCAGGAAATACAGGATTATTACGGAGATTGTCAAAAATTACAAAGCATTTAAAAAAGTCGACGCCATCTATGTAGGTTATCCCGGCCACTTCGACGTTTTGATCGCCTATCCGATCGCCAAGATTTTTGGCAAAAAGCTGGTCTTCAATCCGCTTCTTATCTTTTATACCGGATTTAGCGAAGAGCAGGGAATTTTAAAAAAGACAACGCTCATGGGAAAAGTTTTAAAAGGCGGGGAAACATTGATCTATAACCTTTGCGACATGGTATTCGCCGATACTCCCTTCCAAGAGAAATATCTGATCCGTGATTACAAAGTAGCAAAGGAAAAGCTTCGCGTTCTGCCAATCGGCGCCGATGACAGATATTACAAATACACTCCCTACACGAATCTTGGCAAAAAAATAAATGTCGTCTACTATGGCTTGTACAGCCCGGTTCACGGCGTAGAACACATAATCGAAGCGGCTAGAATATTAAGGAACAACAAAGACGTCAAATTTACGTTTGTTGGAATAGGGCAGACATTTAAGGCCAATTACGAAAGAGCAAAAAAATTGAAGTTGCCAAATGTCGAGTTTTTTCACGATGTGCCGATGGAGAAACATCCGGCAATCATCCAGAAAGCAGATATCTTCTTAGGTTTCCTGCAGAAGCATCCGACAGTTGACCGAGTCATACCAAATAAGATCTATCAAGGACAAGCGTTGGGAAAAGTTGTTTTAACCGCAGATGCACCGGTTACCCGCAGCATATTCACCCATAAACAAAACATGTATTTTTGCCAACCTTCAAATCCCAAAGATCTGGTTAAGGCCATATTGGATCTCCAATCAAATCCCAAACTGAGAAAAGAAATAGCAGACAACGGTTACGCTTTGTATAAAAAAGAGTTCACTCCCAAAGCGGTCGGTAAAAAACTCATAGAATTTGTTCAAGAAATTTTATGAACAAGAAAAAATTTACTGTCACAATCGGTATTCCAGTCTATAATGAGGAGAACAATATAAAATACCTACTTGAATCCCTTTTAAAACAAAGCGAAAAGAACGTTTTTATCGAGAAAATCATCGTTATTTCCGATGCAAGCACGGATAAAACAAATGAAATAATCTCTTCTATAAATAATCCTAGTGTCCAAATAATTGTAAATAAAATTAGAGAGGGTCAAATTAATATTCAGAATAAAATTTTTTCATTAGTAAATTCAGATGTAGTAGTGCTTTTTGAGGCTGATACGTGTCCAAAGGACGACATGTTTTTAGAAGAACTTCTAAAACCTTTAATGTTTAATAAGCAGCTTGAGTTTCTTCAAGGTAATCCACAACCGTTGCCGCCGATGAATTTTTTTGAAAAGATATTATACGCTCAAGATGCTTCATTCTATAAATTCGTTAAAGATCTGGGACACCCGGAAGAAATATTCATTTCGGGTGGTGCAGGAAGAGCATTCAGCAAAAAAGTATACAAAAATCTAGTCTGGCCAAAGAATGTTCCGGAGGATAGTTTTGCCTTCTTTTGGCTTAAAAAAAATAATATAAAAATGGCTTTTAGACAAAATGCAATTTGTTATTATAGATTACCCCAGTCTCTTGAAGACTATTTAATAAAAAAGCAAAAAGTAATTGCGGGTCAGATTACATTAAATAAAAATTTCTCAAACCTGCTTAACAATCAGCAGAATTCTTTTTCAAAATTCCTCTTACTTAAGGTTGCTTTATATTTTTTATTTACACACCCCATTCTATTTTTTAGCTATTTGTTGATTAAGTTAATCGAAAAAATGAGGATTAAAAAAGAAAAATTCTCTGATTTATGGAAATATCCATATTCAACAAAAGCATTATTTCAAATTAAAACGTAAAAAAATGAAAAATAAAATTTTAACAGTCAGCATAGGAATTCCTGCTTATTACGAGGAAGAAAATATTGCCAATTTATTGGAGATCTCCTTGAACAGTAAACGACTACGTTAAACAAATGATTTGCTATGTGGATGGAGGCATTCAACTTCAAAGATATTTCGATAAAGAAATGGTGGTTGATGCAATCAAACTGCCTAAAGAGATTAGTTTTAAAGTAAGATTTCACAATTCTTGACAAAACTGTATCAATGTAGCATATGTTGTCATTCCCGTGGAAACGGGAATCTATATAATTTAGTCCTTTAAATCAGTGCAACTCTGGATTCCTGCCTTCGCAGGAATGACAGGTGTGTGTCAAGAATCGTGAATAGTTACAAGAATAACTATCGGTTAAATTTTTGTTTAACAAAGCAATAAAAGTATCCTATAAGTAAATTCATATTCTAACTCTCGTCTTATCAATATAGCTCGCATTTGATGAGTATTTTTGGTATAATCTATACCTATAGTAAATATTATATGATAAAAACCACTCGTAACTTTACCGTCACCATAGGTATTCCCGCATATAATGAAGAACAAGGTATTAAAAAGATGCTTAAGTCAGTGTGTAAACAAAAAGAAAAAGGATTTAAGATTAAAGAAATTTTAGTAATCTCTGACGGAAGCACCGATCGCACAGTTGAAATCGTCAAAAGTATAAGAGATCCAAGGATAGTTCTGATTGACAATAAAAAAAGATTGGGACAATCTACACGCATTCAAGAGTTATTGCACAGATTTAATAGCGATTACCTTGTGCTTATGGATGCTGACTTGATAATAAAAGACGAAGATGGAATTCAACGCTTGATTAAAAAAATCTCGTCAGATAAAAAC
>MFZO01000047.1:100789-103159 GCA_001788015.1 Candidatus Roizmanbacteria bacterium RIFCSPHIGHO2_02_FULL_38_11
ATAACTACCGATATGCAAGAGAGTATTTAGAAAAAGACTTTAGTTTTGGCAAAAGGGTTTGGGGTGCTCACGGATGTCTCGTTTACTCAAAGTCATTTGGTAAATCTTTGCATATTCCGCTTGATATTTTAAGTGTTGATTCTTTTTCTTATTATAAGTGTTTAACACAAGGTTATAAATATGAGTATGCGTATAATGCTATTGTTTTGTATCGGTCACCGCAAACGCTTCAAGATCATATCAGTCAAGCAACTCGCCACTATATGGGAGGACTTCAACTGTCTGATTATTTCGAAAAGAATATGATTGAGAGCGAACAATATGTCCCAATCTCTATCAATTTAAAGCTTATGTTGCATCAATTCTTACACAATCCTTTAGGATATATATTTTTAAAATTAGTTAATACGTATTGTTTATATAAGAGTAAACAAATGATTTTGCGTGCAGATTCTAGGTGGCGAGTTGTTTTCTCAACAAAAAGAATATGAAAAAAATTCTATTTTTGGTCAGATATCTAAAACACAGGCTGTTTACGCGGTTTAATCATCTTGGCTGGAGAGTGACTTTTGACCGCAATGTTCGGATTATAAATCCCGAATATATGCATTTAGGCGACTATGTAAGTTTAGATATGGACTCTGAACTGGCGGTGATAAACGGCCACTATAAATATTCCTATAACTATCGCAACCCTGCCTTAATTATTGAAAACGGGGTTGGAATCGGCAAGGGTACTATCATATTTGCGGTTAAAAGCATCCGGATTAAAAAAAACGTTATGATCGGGCCATACTGCTTCATTGCCGATTACGATCATGGTTATGAAGATGTAAACAGACCTGTTGTCCATCAGCGGTTGATGAATATCAAATCCGTTGTCATTGAAGAAGGCGTATGGCTAGGAGCCCATGCAACTATATGTTCGGGTGTTACCGTGGGTAAAAACTCCGTAATCGGAGCAGGAAGCGTCGTTACCAAAGATATACCTCCTTACAGTTTAGCCGTTGGCGTTCCGGCAAGGGTGATTAAAAGATTCAATCCCGAAACAAAACGCTGGGAAAAAATCGAAAAATGAAAACTTTGTTAAACAAACCTACATTTTTCCAATTTTGTTACGGTCTGATCATTTCCAATTTAAAGATAAATAACAAACATAAATTGCTTCCTCCACAAAGGAGAATCGGTAAATATAAATTAATAAAAGCGATAAGTAAAGATTACGGGTCAAAAAACTTCGCTTTGGGAGTCTATATTTCTAGACAGAGAAAAGTTTTTATCAAGACCTGGTTTGGTGTGGCAAAAGACTTAAGTTATTTTTCCCTTCTGACGGAGTATTTTTCCGGCCTTATCCTGTCCAAAAAATTGAGTAAATTCAAAGCCTCCGAATCTTTTTATAAAATTAAAGTGCCAACGGTTTTTGGCTATGTTCAGTCTGATGATTCTTTATCCGTCATCTTCGAGTATATAGAAGGAAAACAGCTGACGTCATTTCCTTTGATAAAACAAACCGAAATTTTTTTAATTGTTCTAAACTCGTTGCAAAAAGTATCTTATTTATTTTCCAATAGGGAAAAGGGGAATTTTCTACAAATTACCGGACGGTTTTACCTTTTATCTCTGCCCCTGCTTACTCTGTTAACACTGGTATCTAAAGTTGATAAATTTAAAGAAATAATTAAAATTTTTGTCGAGACGTTGAAAAGAGTGAACCATCTGAAATATAAAAGCCTCCATTTAGCTCACCGGGATCTGGAACCGCACAATATCATCGTCAATAGATCAAACGTTTATTTGATTGATTGTGAAAGGATGGCTTTCACCATTCCGAATTATGATCTAAACCATTTATCTTTAAAACCAGACTTTAAACTGCTTTCAGCAGCTTTATTTAGAAAAATGAAAGTTAAACCTAATAAATTTCTTAAGAATTATATTACTATCCAATTCGCCGGAATCCCCGACCATCCAAATTTCAAAAATTATTACCTGCATAATTTACAAGCGAAATATACATAACTGAAGGTGGGATATAATTATATCTCTTATTGTTCGAGCGAAATGAAATGGAGTCGAGAACTATCAAAGATTAAAACTTCTCGACTACGCTTCAACAATCTTCGCTTCGCTCGAAGAATAATGACCCACGTTCACATAACTTATACAGAAAAAGAGTTTATTATAGTACATAATATATTAGCTGATTTAAATACATTAATATGAAAAAGTTGACAGTGACTGTCGGAATTCCTGCCTTTAATGAAGAAAGAAATATTGGATACCTTTTGGATTCTATTCTTAAGCAAAAACAAATTTCATATAAGTTAGAAAAAATTATCGTAGTAATCGATGGTTGTACGGATAATACTG
>MFZO01000048.1:0-25704 GCA_001788015.1 Candidatus Roizmanbacteria bacterium RIFCSPHIGHO2_02_FULL_38_11
CCTATACATCCCCTTTTAGGGTTAGCAGGAGCCTGTGTTTTTGCTAAACAGTCGGTTGACAAACGTTTGTTGTACCCCGACTAAGTCGGGGAGGACATATTCCTAAGTTACGTCCAGCTTTTTTGCCGAGTTCCTTGAATCATCATTACCCGTATGCCTTGGTGTACTCCACCAACCCACCTGTGTCGGTTGTCGGTACGGATTCAACACTTTCTCCTTAAAATCCTTTTCTTGGAAACTTAAATCTCAAGCCTCCCCCGACGTTACGTCAGAGTTGTATTCACTGCTTGCAATACCTTTAACAGCATTATTTGCAGCTTAACCCCCCATATAGGAGGGGCAAGATATCAAATTTCGTCAGAATTTAAGTAATAACGAAAATATTGAAGTAACAGAATTTTAACTGTTTGTACATCGGTAGTACCATAAGGTACTCCCTTAGATCCGACTTACCCTCAGATGATTGACATTGCTGAGGAAACCTTGGGTTTTCGGCATCCCGAGTTTTCATCGGGAGATCCACTACTTATGCCAGCATTCTCACTCCCGACAACTCCAGCAAATCTTACAATTTACCTTCGCTGTTGTCGGGATGCTCCCCTACCACTCGTGCAAAGCACGAGAAGCTCCAAATTACAAATTCCAAGTATTCCAAAAATATTCAATATTCAATTCTCAAATTAAAAAATATTTAATTTTTGAATTTATAATTTGAAATTTATTTGTTTCTTGTGAATTGATAATTGGAATTTCTTGTGCTTAGCACAAGTTTCCGTCTTCGGCAGACTTTTAGCTCCGATCATTTTTGGCGCCGGACATCCTCCCTCCGAATCGGAGGGCTATTTAGGTGAGCTGTTACGCACTCTTTAAAGGATGGCTGCTTCTGAGCCAACCTCCCAACTGTGTTGGACATCCAACGGCCTTTTCCACTTAAAAGTCATTTAGGAACCTTAGACGGGAATCTGGGATGTTTCCCTTTCGCCTGCACCGGCTTATCCCGGCGAGACTGACTGGCGTCTAAATTTTTTACAGTATTCGGAGTTTAGTTGATCGTAATCGCTTACGCTCTCACAACCATCTAGTCGCTCTATCCCTGTAAAATTTTTTACGCCGCTATACCTAAATATATTTCGGGGAGAACCAGCTATCTCTGGGTTCGATAGGCATATTACCCCTAACCACAAATCGTCCCATGTCATTTCACCGACAACGGGTACGGGCCTCCTCCCGATTGTGATCGGGATTCACCCTGTTCATGGTTAGCTCACCCAGTTTCGGGTCGGTCTCACCTTTCTAAATCGCCCTATTAGGACTTGCTTTCGCTATACCTACCCAGTAGAACTGGTTAAGTTGACGAAAGGTGAGGCCACTCGCTGGCTCATTCTTCAATAGGCACGCAATCACACCTCGCCTTCGCTCGGTGTTCAATGTCAAATCTCAAATGTCAAATGTCAAAAATTTAGATTGTATTAATACAATTTTAGTTTTGAGGTTTGAGTTTTAACTTTTGAGTTTGAGCATCGAGTGAAAACGAGATGCTCTTGCTGTTTGTTAGCTAATGATTTCAGGTTCTATTTCACTCCCCTTTCGGGGGACTTTTCACCTTTCCCTCACGGTACTTGTTCACTATCGGTCAGTTTGAGTATTTAGCCTTGGATCGTGACCGACCCAGCTTCCCACAAGATTTTCCGTGGCTCGTGGTACTTGGGATATCCACCAGGGTAAGTTTCGATTTAGCATACGAGGCTTTCACTCTCTTTAGCTGTCTTTTCCAAAACATTCTGCTATCAAAACTCACTCCCTACTGTGGTCCCACAACCCCCCGCCAAAGGCGGGGTTTAGGCTATTTCGCTTTCGCTCGCCGCTACTGACGAAATCACATCCTTCGATTGCTCGAAGAAATAAATTGTTTTCTTTTCCTCTGGTTAATTAGATGTTTCAGTTCACCAGGTTACCTTCAGGTACCAGACGGTACCCGATCACCCTGCTTGCGCAGGGTGGGATTACTCCATTCGGAAATCAACGGTTGATAATGCCTGATAGAGGGCTCACCGTTGTTTTCGCGCTCATTCACGCGTCCTTCTTCGGCTCAAACTGCCAAGGCATCCACCATTAGCTTTGTTTCTCCCATCTTCCTTGTTAGTTATTTTGACCCCGCCATGGGCGGGGTTGACCTACCATAAATTAATTGTCAAAGTGCGGTGGACCTATGGGGAGTTGAACCCCAAACCTTCGGAATGCAAATCCGATGCTCTAGCCAATTGAGCTATAGGCCCTTCTTCATGTAACATAAAACATAAAACATGAAACATATAACATTAATTCCAATAGCTACTTTTTTTGTTTCATGTTACTTGTTATGTGTTACGTGATAAGAAGGCTGTTAGGAGAACTAGCTGTAGAGTCTCCAATGCTGCCTTTAGGTAAGTGAAATTTTCATTGGCAAGGGTTAGTTTAACAAAGCAGTTTCTCAAAGTCAACTAGATCAAAAAGTATCACCAGTTTTCAATTCGTATATCAGCAGTGTCGACTAATTGATTAAGCTGTTCGCTCGAAGGTTTATATTCCGGATAACTTACTGATTCACCTGTAACGCTAAATAAATCGCTTGACCGATCATACGCACAGTAACCAGCTATAAAATTTGAACCTAACTCGTCAACATTCCAACCTAATATTTCCTCAACTACTCCTTTATGGGTTGCCCACTTATGAAATAGATATAATATTATAGGTTGTGACAACCCAACAAACTTATACTCATCACCAGCACTTATATTTTTAACTACTTCGTTTCTATTCATACTTGCATTATTTATAAAATTTGGATTATATTATATTATATGCCCCAAAAAAAATCAATCGTCTGGTTTGATGAGGTGGGAAAAGACGACGTCGGGCTGGTCGGAGGAAAAGGAGCCAACCTGGGAGAAATGATAAATGCCGGCCTTCCCGTTCCGAATGGATTCATAATAACCTCTCATGCCTATTTTGACTTCATCAAAGAGTCTCGCCTTGAGCAGAAAATCAAGGATATTATTTCAATAATAAATTACAACAACTCCAATGAACTCCAGCAGGCATCGGATCATTTAAAAAAATTAATTCACGATTCCGAAATGCCTGCAAAACTAGCCCATTCTATAGTTAGTTTTTACGAACAGATCAAAGTAAAAGAAAATAAAAAAGATAAATTGTTCAGCCAGAGCATAAATAATTTAAAACAGATCTATTCACCGGCAATTGTGGCGGTTCGTTCTTCGGCCACTGCAGAGGATCTGCCAACCGCTTCATTTGCTGGCCAACAAGAAACATATCTCAATGTCCATGGCGATTCCAATTTGCTTAATAAAGTTAAAGATTGCTGGGCTTCACTTTTTACACCACGCGCCATCTATTATCGCCATGAGCAAGGATTTGACAATGTAAAAGTTGGACTGGCTGTCGTGGTACAGAGGATGGCTCAATCTGATAAATCAGGCATTGCTTTTAGCATCGATCCTGTGTCAAACGATAAAGAAAAAATCGTGATCGAGGCGATTTTCGGATTGGGTGAATACATAGTGGGCGGAAAAGTGACTCCGGATCATTATGAAGTAAATAAGCGGTCATTTGTTATATTAAAAAAAGAGATTAAAGAACAACAAATCATGCTGAAAAAGTCTGGCGTTTCCAATAGAGAATTTAATCTAAAAAAATCTATTGGCATAACACAAAAGTTAAGCGACGAAGAAATCTTGCAAGTAGCAATGCTCGTCAAAGACATAGAAAATCACTATTTCTTTCCCCAGGATATCGAATGGGCAATTGAAAAAGATCGCGTTTATATCGTACAGTCGAGACCGATAACAACAATTGGTAAGAAGTTAGAGGTTAGAGGTGAGAAGTTTGAAGAAAAAAACCTCCAACCTCAAACCTCCAACCTCAAACAACCGATTCTAGTCGGTGCTCCTGCTTCTCCCGGCATAGGAACCGGTCCTGTTAATATAATTCATTCCCCAAAAGAAATAGACAAAATTCATCATGGTGATGTTCTTGTTGCACCGCAGACCAACCCAGACTATGTCCCGGCAATGAAAAAAGCCGCAGCGATCATAACAGACAAAGGCGGACGTACTTCTCACGCCGCTATTGTTTCAAGAGAGCTTGGAATACCGGCAGTTGTGGGCACAGAAAAAGCAACCAAAGTTCTCAAAAAAGATATGGTAGTGAGCGTCAACGGCGCAACGGGAGAAATTTTCAAAGGAAAAATTCATGCGAACCCTCAGGGTTCGGGAAAAACGCTTACGAATCCTGAGGATTCCCACGTACAAAAACTGAAAACAAAAACTCATGTTTACGTCAACTTAGCCGAACCCGACCAAGCTAATAAAATTGCAAAAATGAATGTCGATGGAGTAGGCCTACTGCGAGCCGAATTCATGATTGCTCAAATCGGCACCCACCCGAAAGAGTTTATCCGACAAAAAAAAGAACATTTTTTTATCAACAGGCTGGCAAAGGATCTGACAACATTTGTTAAGGCGTTTTCTCCCCGGCCGGTAGTTTACAGAGCCACCGACTTTAAAACAAATGAGTATCGCGACTTAAAAGGCGGAAAGCTTTATGAACCACACGAAGAAAATCCAATGCTTGGATTTAGGGGAGCATACCGATACATAACTAATCCTGAAGTATTTCAATTGGAGCTTGAGGCTATTAAAAAAATATATCAATTGGGTTATCAAAATCTGCATCTCATGATTCCATTTGTGAGAGTTCCCTGGGAACTTATCAAAGTAAAAGAGCTTATTAAAAAAAGCGGTTTAACTGATCTTGGCGGATTTAAGCTTTTAATAATGGTTGAGGTCCCTTCCTGTGCTCTCAATCTTAAAGAATTTATCCAAATAGGCGTTGACGGCGTATCAATAGGTACAAACGATTTAACGATGATGCTTTTGGGAGTGGACCGTGATAGTGAAGAAGTCTCTCAAATTTATGACGAAAGACATCCGGTTGTTGTAAAAGTACTCAAAGATGTTGTGACTACTTGTGCTCAAATTGGAGTTACTTCATCAATCTGTGGCCAAGCAGCATCTGATTATCCCGATTTGGTTGAGGAACTTGTAAAGGCTGGCATAACCAGTGTTTCGGTGAATGTTGACGCAATAGATTCAACCAGAGAATTAATATACAATATTGAAAAGAAACATTATGTCTAAAATTAAAAAAATTTACGCTTACGAAATAATTGATTCTCGTGGTTATCCGACTATTGAAGGCAAGCTCATTCTGGATAACGGAGTCGAGGTTACAACTTCCATACCCTCGGGGACATCAATAGGGAAAAGCGAAGCAATCGAGCTGAGAGATAAAGACGAAACGCGCTTTAATGGAATGGGCGTCACTAAAGCCGTATCTTATATCAATGATTTGCTCGGTCCAAAATTGGTTGGCGTTTCACCACTCAAACAAAAAGATATTGATTTGTGGCTTATTAAAGCCGATGGGACAAAGAACAAAAGCAAGCTTGGCGGAAATACCACCCTCACCATTTCGCAGCTTTTGGTGAAGGCCGCAGCTACTGATCTTAAAGTACCCCTTTTTCGTTATATCAACAGCTTATATCAGTCGCTCTTTGATTCACCAATACCAATTGAACGCCTCCCCGATCCAATTTTTAATATTATAAATGGTGGAAAACATGCCAACAACAATATTGAATTTCAGGAGTTTCAAATCATCCCGTCATCTTCCTATTCATTCACCGACGCCTATAAGATAGGCGTAGAAATATACCATGAGCTGCAAAAAGTATTAGCCTACAGAAATTCTAATATCTCTGTCGGCGAAGAAGGCGGATTTGCCCCGGATTTTCCTACAAACCTAGATGCTATTGAGATCCTTAACGAGACTATTGCGCAAAAGAACTTAAAAATAGGACTAGATGTTTTTTTGGGCCTGGATATAGCGGCATCCCACTTTTATAAAGACGGCAAATATAAGATAAAAGATAAACCCCATCTCCTTAAAGTTGACGAATATTTAGATTATATTTATAAACTAGCGACAACCTACTCCATTTTAGTTTTGGAAGATCCTATAAACGAGGACGATTGGCCTAAATGGTCCGAATTTAACCAAAAAATTCCCAAAAACATCTACTTGGTCGGCGACGATCTTTTGACTACGAACAAAGAAAGATTAGAGAGAGCCATACGTGAAAAAACCTGTACCACGATTCTAATAAAGCCTAATCAAATAGGCACAATTACTGAGACCCTGGAGGTAATCAATCTAGCCAGAAAAAACAATTTTAACTATATTGTTTCGCATCGATCCGGTGAGACAAACGACAGTTTCATTGCAGATTTTGCCGTGGCGGTGCAATCCGATTTTGTCAAATTTGGAGCTTCAGCGAGAGGTGAACGCCTTGCAAAATATAACAGATTGTGGCAGATCGAGAGGGAAGAGCTGAAAAAATAAACACGTTAGCTCGTTAACGCGTTAACGGGTTAACGAGTTCTTTAAACATGCTTCGATAAACTCCAGAAATATAGGATGTGGTTTTAATGGTCTCGATTTATACTCAGGGTGGCCTTGCGTGCCTAAATAAAATGGGTGAACTGTTTTGGGAAGTTCAATAATTTCGACTAAATTTTCCACAGTGGAGCGGGCTGAGACAATCATTCCCTTCCTCTCAAATTTAGATAAATAATCGTTATTAAATTCATATCTATGACGATGTCTTTCACTTGTCAAAGCGGTCTCTTCGTTTAAAAATCCCTGATATCTTTTGTAAGCTTCCCATGCCAGCGTGCCCTTTTTCACTATTGCGTTCCAGGCACCAAGACGCATAGTCCCGCCGTAAGCTCTTCTTTTAACATTTTCCTTTTGCCTGGGATTTAAGTGAATGATTGGATTTTTAGTTTTAGGGTTTTTTTCTGTTGTATTGGCATCCTTTAGTCCCATCACGTCACGAGCAAAAGAAACCGTAGCCAACTGCATGCCGTAACAAAGGCCCAAATAAGGGATTTTATTATCCCTTGCATATCCCGCAGCCGTGATCATTCCCTCCGCCCCTCTTTCTCCCCAACCAATCGGCACAATCAATCCATTGTAGTTCCGTTTTAATAATTCACTACCGTATTTCTCAATTTTCTCGGCATCAATCCAAATAGTTTCGATATTAACGTTATGATGCCAGGCAGAATGCTGTAATGCATCAAATAAGGCTGCGTAAGAATCCCTAAGTTGATACTCTCCGGTTGAAAAATATTTACCTACTATGGCTACTTTAATTTTCCTATTGGACTTTTCTATTAAACTTAATTTATTTACAAATTTTTCCCAGTCTTTAAAGTTCTCTTTACTTTTTTTGAACCCTAATTTTGTCAGAAGGCGATTAGGGAAATTTTGCTTTTTTAATATCAGTGGAATTTCATAGATTATTTTTGTGTCAGGAACGGAAAAAATATCTTCGGGATGGACATTGCAAAATAACGCGAAACGATTTTTCCTTCTCTGATCCATTTGTTTTTCCGATCTGGCGATAATAAAATCAGGCTGGATACCCATAGCGTTGAGTGTTCTGACTGAAAGCTGGGTAGGCTTTGTCTTTGGTTCACCCAGATGAAGTGGCGTAGGCATATATCCGACGTGAATATGAATTACATCGCCGGGGTTTTTAAAAGAGAGAATTCTTGAGGCTTCATAATAAAATACGTTCTGATACTCCCCTGCTGTTCCGCCCAACTCAACCACGACAATATCGGCGTTTGATTTCCTCCCGCCGGCAATAATTCTTCTTTGAATTTCATCGGTTATATGGGGAATCGCTTCAACGTCTTCGCCATTATATTCAAAACGTCTCTCACGATTAATAACAGTTTGGTAAATCTGTCCCATCGTAATAAAATTGCTTTTTCCCACGTCTACGTTGAGAAATTTTTCATAAGTTCCCAAATCCATGTCAGCTTCAGTACCATCCTCACACAAAAAAGGATCGCCGTGTTCAATTGGATTGATAGTACCCGCGTCTATATTCAAATAATTTTCACATTTTATTGGAGCAACTTTGAAGCCTAATCGCTGTAGAAGAAATGCAATGGAAGCGGCAACCGTACCTTTACCAATTCCAGAAATAACGCCGCCAGAAATAAAAACATACTTTGTCTTCACGTTTTTGAAGTATAACCAAATAAGAAAAACTTGTCAAACAATTATTAAGATGGTAGAATTGTTAAACTGTCATGCTGAACTTGTTGCAGCATCTGGTTTGTCATCCGATTTAATCGGGATCGAGATTAAATAGATTCCCGCCTCCCGCCTGCAACGCTTTGCGTAGCAATGCGGGCAGGTCGCGGGAATGACAATTGTTTTAACAAATAAATATGGCTAATTCATTTATCTACAAGGATAAAACTTTTAGCGTAGGAAGTACCTTAGGTATAACCTACAAATTTAAAGAGGGTGAAAAGGAAAGAAAACAGATTTTTAAAGGTATTCTTATAAAAATAAAAGGCAATACGCCGGCGACAAAGATGATTACGGTTAGAAAAATATCGCGCTCCGGCGGAGGGGTAGAAAGAATTATTCCCTTAATATCGCCGTTTCTTGAAAATATTTCACTTTTGAAAAAAGCCAAATCAAGAAGGGCCAAACTATATTTTATTCGCGGACTTTCCGAACATCAGGTTAAAGCCAAGCTAAAATGACGAGCATAATACCTCAATTCGCTCATCATCCTGAGCGAGCGTAGCGAGCCGAAGGATCTATGTTGCATAACATCGATATAGGAAAAAGAGGCGAGTCAATTGCTAAGGAGTTTCTTCGTAAAAAAGGCTACCAAATCCTCGAACAAAATTTTTATACGCGTTGGGGTGAGATCGATATAATAGCAAAAAAAAATAAAACCATCACCTTTTTTGAAGTCAAAACGAGGATTGGCGATAACAAAGGCAAACCATACGAATCAGTCGGCCCTGCCAAAATCAGAAGACTGTATCGACCCATTCAATATTTTCTCTTGCAAAATAATCTAAAAAATTATAAGCTTTCCTTGGACGTCATTTCCATAGTACTCAATGAAGGTTTAAGTATCGAAAAAATTAACCATTTCGAAAATGTGTATATATAGGGAGGTGAAAAAAAATGTTAGAGCTTGTTAATACAATTGTAATCCAATTTATTCAAAATTTTCTTATTTTTTTGCCAAGCTTTTTAGGCGGCTTTGCAATATTGACTATAGGTATTCTATTATCGACCGCCTTAAAACAGGCTTTGCTCTCGATTTTTAGGTTTATCAGGCTTGATACTCTGCTAGAAAAAACCAGACTGATGCGCCGGACCGAAGTCAAGATTTGGCAAGAGGTTCTTGCTGAAATCCTGAAGTGGACCACCGTCATTTTATTTCTTATCCCAACCTTGGAAGTATGGCATCTATCTAGAGCGACTCTCGTCATCAATCAATTTCTTTTCTATTTACCAAATGTTATAGTTGCCGTTGTTATTGGTTTTGTAGGACTAATAGCGTCTAATCTCGGACACGACCTGGTGAAACACAGCGTAAAAACCATCGGAGCTACCTCGGCAAACACTCTGTCGGTGTTTACCAAATGGTTGATCATCTTCTTCACTATTTTAGTAGTCCTCAATCAACTGGGTGTCGCCCAAGACTTGGTAAGAATATTGTTCACAGGAATCGTGGTAATGGTGGCTCTTGCCGGAGGTCTGGCTTTTGGCTTAGGCGGCAAAGACATAGCGAAAGAAATGCTGGAAGAATTAAGGAACAAGTTTAAGTGACGAGCATAATCCATTAATCCGCTCGTCATCCTGAGCGAAGGGACGTCTGACGTCCCGAAGACGAAGGATCCCCTTAAAATCTGCACTATTTATGATAGAATATTTAATCTTTAAAATTTAATATTTTATATTTTTACCTGGCCCCATCGTCTAGCGGCCCAGGACGTTAGGTTTTCAGCCTAACTACAGCGGTTCGAATCCGCTTGGGGTCACTTGGATTGTTAGAATAGTATAAAGTACACCTTTAAGGTGTACAAGTAGGTTTTATTTAAAGCATGAACCAAAAACAAGAAAGCAGATGTTAACCAAAGTGAAATAAATTCCTTTGAGACGATAATCTGTTACCCATCTCTGGAGTGGATTGGATTGATTTAAAATAATCATTTGAAACTACTTAATTATTTTAGTATCTTTAGCTCATGAAAGTAAAAAAATCTTACGTAACCAGAGAACTTCTCTTTAAAAATACCCAAGAGATTATTGGATTGATTAATGCTTTCCGGCAAGAATTAAAGGACGATATTGAAAATTCAAAAAAAGAAGTAATAAAGGAAGTTTTAGATAATATAGTAACTTTCAAAGATCAGATCCTTAATGAAATAGTAAAATTAAGGGAAGATATGACTGTAGTTGTTGGTTGGAGCGATCGAATGGAAGATCATGAAGTAAGAATTGAAAAGTTAGAGAAGAAAGTCCTTCCTC
The DNA here is from genome assembly GCA_001788015.1 of Candidatus Roizmanbacteria bacterium RIFCSPHIGHO2_02_FULL_38_11. Taxonomy (GTDB): domain Bacteria; phylum Patescibacteriota; class Microgenomatia; order UBA1406; family GWC2-37-13; genus 2-01-FULL-40-13. The sequence goes on from MFZO01000048.1 coordinate 10,486, forward strand.
AATAATATCTTCAAAACATGCATTTTAACCTTATCGAATTTCTCCCAACAATCGGTTACCTAGGAATTTTTGCGATTGTTTTTGCCGAATCGGGACTTCTGATCGGCTTTTTCTTGCCCGGCGACAGCCTACTTTTTACCGCCGGTTTTCTTGCTTCACAGGGAATCTTTGATATCAGAGTTTTGTCGCTTATTTGTTTTGTTGGCGCAGTCTTGGGCGACAGTGTCGGATATACTTTCGGACATAAAATTGGCAGAAGATTATTCCAGCGAAAAGACTCTTTACTCTTTCATAAAGACAACCTGATGAAAGCTGAAAAATTCTATGAAAAGCACGGAAAAAAGACAATAGTTATTGCGCGTTTCATGCCGATGATTCGGACATTCGCACCTATTGTAGCAGGTGTAGGCAATATGGAGTACAAAACATTTGTCTCCTATAATATCATTGGCGGTTTGTTATGGGGTGTTGGAATATCTGTTGCGGGTTATTATCTTGGCAGCCTAATTCCTGATGTAGACAAATATTTGCTGCCTATAATAATAGTTATTATCCTAATTTCCGTCGCCCCAACAGCAATTCATATCCTTAAAGACCCCAATCACCGAAAACAACTACTTTCTTTACTTTTAAAACCATTTAAGTCCTAATGACATACTAAAATGATTGAAACTCACCGTTCACGAGAACCTGTTGGTCGCATCCAAGTAGCTGTTACATCACCACCCCCTTCAACCCTAGCTTGGATCATATGATTTTCTCCAGTTACCATATCGTTCGCAGGAACAGATTGAACAATTCCATCAACTGTAACAGTTATTTCATCAGGATCATTAAAAGTGCTCCATTCAATTCCATCGTGCGTATCTTCAAACGAATCAAATCTTCCGAATTTAAGAAATAGATCAAGTTTTTTTCCTCTTGATCTAATATTGTATGGAACAAGTTTACCTTTTGTATGAGATTTGTCTATCCGAAAAATTGTTCCTTTTATTTCTGTTGTCATAATTAGTTGAAGGTGGGTCATTATTCTTCGAGCAATCCCGATTAAATCGGGAGCGTCGAGAAGTTACGCAAGGAAAGTTCTCGACTTCTCCGCCAGCTGGCGGATCCGCTCGAACAATAAGGCTCGTAATTATGTCCCACCTTCAGTTAGTTAATTCTACCAAATTATTTCGGGTTGCTAACTTGCGCATTTACGCTCTTGCGCTTACCCATTTTGTAATTTTTCCTCCTAACATTTCCTCCGAACATTGTGATTTTCGATGCAAAAGCTGATACAATGATAGGTTGCCCAAACAAATTTTAAATAAAATTTGAATGGGTAAATCTATGTTTCAACTCACATCTTCCTTTAAGCCGACCGGCGATCAACCACAAGCCATAGAGAAATTAAGCGCAGGTATTATTAATGGTCTGAAAAATCAGGTGCTTCTTGGAGTTACCGGTTCAGGCAAAACCTTCACCATGGCAAACATTATCCAAAAACTCAAGATGCCGGCATTGATCATCTCTCACAACAAAACCTTAGCCGGACAATTGTATCAGGAAATGCGAGACTTTTTCCCGGAAAATGCAGTTTCCTACTTTGTCTCCTATTACGATTTTTATCAACCGGAAGCCTATATCCCTCAAACTGATACCTACATTGAAAAAGAGGCACAAATAAATGAACTTATAGATAAACTAAGACTCCAAGCCACGACTAATCTCTTAACCCGCAACGATACAATAGTTGTAGCGTCGGTTTCTTGCATTTATAACATCGGTTCTCCCGTCGAGTACGGAAAATTCATTGCCGAAATAAAAATTGGGGATGAAGCCGATTGGAATAAAATCTCGCGCCGTCTGGTAGAGCTTCTTTATGACAGGTCAGAATTTGAATTTAAGCGCGGAACATTTAGAATCAGGGGCGACCACATGGATATCTATCCTGCTTATGAGGATTATGGCATTAGGTTAACAGCAAAAAACAATGTAATTTCAAGTATCTTAAAATTCGAACCGCTCACTGGAAAGGAATTCATGACACCATCTCCAACCTCGGGAGTTGGAGACGCTGTCACAGCAGCTCAAATTAAAAAAATTGTCATTTATCCGGCGAAGCATTATCTTACCGATCCAATTCTTTTTCAAAAAGCTGAACAACAAATCAGGAATGACCTCAAAAAGGAATCGGACTCTCTTAAATCCCAAAAAAAGCTCGCAGAGGCAGAACGTTTAATCCGACGTGTCAACTATGACCTTGAAATGATCAAAGAAGTCGGCTATGTAAACGGTATAGAAAATTACTCACGCTATTTTGACGGAAGAAAACCTGGAGATCCTCCCTACTCGCTGATTAATTATTTTCAAAAAGCTTACGGTAATAAATTTGTTGTTTTTATCGACGAATCGCATATGACTGTTCCCCAACTTCGTGGCATGTATAATGGCGATCACTCGCGGAAAAAAACTCTGATTGAATTTGGCTTCCGCCTTAATGCTTCCCTTGATAACCGGCCTTTAAAGTTTGAGGAGTTATACCCAAAAGTTCCGCATCTCATTTATGTCTCCGCAACACCCAATGAGTGGGAACAAAATATATCAAAAGGGGCAATTGCAGAACAACTTGTCAGGCCGACCGGAATTGTCGACCCGAAAATCACCATCAGGCCAGCAAAAAACGAAGTAACCGACCTTATTGAGGAAATCACAAAACGTGTTAAGGAAAATCAAAAAATTCTGGTAACGACTTTGACCAAAAAAATAGCCGAAGATCTCAGCGAATTTTTAAAAGAGAAAAAAATCAGAGCGTCTTATCTTCATTCAGACATTCAAACATTAGAAAGATCAGACATTCTGGATAATCTAAGAAAAAACGAGTTTGACGTATTGATAGGAGTGAATCTCTTGCGTGAAGGATTGGACCTGCCCGAGGTTTCACTGGTGGCAATTTTGGATGCCGACAAGGAAGGGTTTCTGCGTTCTAAGACTTCTCTTATCCAAACTATGGGGAGGGCTGCCCGAAATATTACGGGTGAAGTAATTATGTATGCAGATCAAAAGACAAAATCAATAAATGCAGCAGTAAACGAAATAGATCGTCGCCGCAGCTATCAAACAGCTTACAATGAAAGACATCATATAACTCCACGCTCTATCTATAAACCGCTTAGAGAAAAAATCATCGAAGAAGAACAGCGATTTTTATTTTTAGATAAGCCTAAGACTAAATATACGGAAAAATTCCTGGAAGACATTGAACCGGATTCTCTAACCCCCTACGATCGTAAAAAAACAGTTAAACGCCTGGAGCAAGAAATGAGAAGGCAAGCAGAAGATCTTAATTTTGAACTGGCTATTAAAATTAGAAATAAAGTTAGCGAGTTAAAAAAAAGTTAACGAGTTAACGTGTTAGCGAGTTTGGATTTTAACACGTTAACCCGCAAACGCGTTAACGATTTGAAATAAAAAACCAAAATGTTAGACTACATAAAAATAAGAGGTGCACGCCAGCACAACCTGCAAAATATTGACCTTGATATTCCAAAAAATAAATTTGTCGTCATAACCGGTGTATCTGGCTCGGGTAAATCATCCTTGGCTTTTGATACAATCTATGCTGAAGGTCAGAGAAGATATGTCGAGTCGCTATCCGCCTATGCACGCCAATTTTTGGGTGTAATGGATAAACCAGATGTCGATTTGATCGAAGGCCTGTCCCCTTCAATCTCAATCGATCAGAAAACCGTATCGCACAACCCAAGATCTACAGTAGGTACGATCACGGAAATTTACGACTATTTAAGACTTCTCTTTGCCCGCATCGGCCATCCTCACTGTCCGAATTGCGGTAGAGAAATCACCAGGCAATCTCTTGACGAAATAGTGGAAAAAATATTTAAAAAGATAGAAAAAAAAATTTTTATCGAAAAAATAAAACCTCACGCCTTCACGATTTATTCGCCGGTTGTCAGAACTCAAAAAGGTGAATTTAGAGAACTCTTCGCCAATCTTCTCTCAAAGGGTTTTCAGAAAGCCCGAATTGACGGCCGCGAAATGGATCTGAGTAAACCAATATCACTGATCAAGACTAATAAACACAGCGTAGACGTTTCGATCAAGAAATATGTAATGGGCTATAAAGATTTTAAAAACAAAATTTTCCAGGCCAATATCCGCTCTCAACTAACCAGTATGGTAGAACAGGCGCTTGGTTTATCAGATGGATTGGTTGTTCTAACCTCCGAGGTTGAGGAGCCCCGATTAAACCAGGGCGGGAAAACCTCGGAGGTTAATAGTGGTATGCTAAATCATCTATATTCTGAAAAATTCTCCTGCCCTAACTGCAACCTATCCATCGCCGAGATTGAACCCCGCATGTTTTCGTTCAATTCACCTTTGGGAGCATGCGAAAAGTGCAGAGGTATAGGAACTCTCTTCCGAGTTGATCCTGACTTAATTTTGAGTAAAAAACTTAGCGTAAATGAAGGCGGTATAGTTCCGTTTTCCAAATTTTTCTTTGCCGAAACCTGGTATATCCGCCTTATGAAGCAAGTTGCCCAGGAAGAAGGAATTGATCTGGCTGTTCCGCTGGGAGACCTTGCTGGTGATAAACTAAATATCCTTCTCTACGGAACAAATAAAGTATACAGAGTCATAGGAACTAATCGATTCGGTAAACAGACAGCCATATATGAAAAATTTGACGGAATAGTAGGCGAGATTGAACGCAGGTATTTCGAAACAAAGGGTGATTATTCGTCGATGGATATTCAAAAATATATGAAAGAAGAGGTGTGCCCAGACTGTAAGGGAGACAAATTAAAACCGGAAATTTTGTCGATTACAATTGCTAAAAAAAACATTGCCGAAATGGTAAATATGTCGGTCGGACAACTCATCGAGTATTACACGCTACTCAAATCATTCGAACTTAACGAATATGAAAAACAGATTGCCCAACCCGTTTTCAAGGAAATAATCACACGGCTGGAATTTCTCAAAAACGTCGGGCTTTCTTATCTGACAATCGCGCGCTCGGCTAAAACTCTCTCAGGCGGAGAACTTCAACGTATCCGTCTGGCCTCCCAGATTGGAACAGGCCTTACCGGCGTCCTCTACGTACTCGATGAGCCGTCAATTGGACTCCATCCCAAGGATGTTTCGGCACTTATCACAACTCTTTATAATCTAAAACAGCTAGGTAACACGATTCTGGTCGTCGAACACGATAAAGAAACAATCGAGTCGGCCGAATATATAGTCGAGCTCGGTCCTTACGCAGGTAAACACGGCGGTAAAGTTATATTCAGCGGTACGCTTAAATCGCTGCTATCTCTCAACCCGCCCAAATCCCTCACCGCCCAATTTTTGACAGGGAAGCGCACCATCCAGATCAAAAACAAAGAATTAAGCAGGCACAAAGGCCAATTAATTTTAAAAGGTGCTTCAGAATATAACCTGAAAAATATTACGGCTCAGTTCCCGCTTGGGAATATGATAGCCGTAACCGGAGTTTCAGGTTCGGGTAAGTCCACACTTGTTGTGGAGACGCTATATTCAGCCCTGAAATATTACTTAGACGGGTTTTATCAAGAAAAAATCGGTGAGTTCAAGCGCCTTGAGGGATATCAATATTTGGATCGGGCGTATTTGGTTGACCAATCCCCTATCGGACGTACTCCCCGCTCGAATCCGGCGACTTATGTAGGTTTTTTTGACGAGATTAGAGAAATTTTTGCCCAAACCGTTGAGGCAAAAGTCAAAGGTTTCAAAAAAGGCCGATTTTCTTTTAATCTTAAGGGCGGCCGCTGTGAAAAATGCCAAGGCGCAGGAGTCGTCAGGATCGAAATGCAGTTTTTGCCCGACGTCTATGTCAAATGCGACGTTTGCGAAGGCAAAAGATACAATAAAGAAACACTGGAAGTTAAATTTAAAGGAAAAAGCATCTATGAAATTTTGAGAATGACCGTTGAAGAGTCCTCGGATTTTTTTGCCAATCATCCTCGAATCCGGCAAAAATTAATTTTTTTGAAAAATGTCGGCCTCGCCTATGTGGAATTAGGTCAACCAGCGCCCACCTTCTCCGGAGGGGAAGCGCAAAGAATCAAGCTGGCGAACGAACTTTCCAAGAGGGAAACCGGAAATACGCTTTATATATTGGACGAACCAACGACGGGTTTACATTTTTATGATATTGATAAACTTCTGCAAACACTGCGTGAACTGGTTGACCGTGGAAACACCGTCATCGTCATTGAACATAATCTTGAGGTGATTAAAAATTGTCAGTACGTCATCGATCTTGGTCCAGAGGGAGGTGACAAGGGAGGATATGTTGTTTATCAAGGCAAAATGGACGGCATTCTAAAGGAAAAAAGATCATATACGGCGCAATATTTAAAAAAGATCATATAATAAATTAATGAAAAAGGTTCTTATTGTTCTCATACTATCTACTTTCTACTTACTATTCGCTACCATTTCTTACGCTCAAGACTTCCGCAACGACTACCAAGTTGAATATTTTTTAAACCAAAATCAAAACAAATTAAACACTAAAGTAAAATTCACAGTCACAATAACCAACTTTCGTACCGATGTCTATGTCAAACAATTCTCAATCGGATTTCCCAAATCTTTTACCATCAGAGATATAAAAGCCTCTGACGATAATGCAATACTTATACCACAAATAAGCTCGACCGATTCTTTGACAAAGATATCTTTGGAATTTTCCAATCCAAACATTGGCAGAAATTCGGTAAACAACCTGTATTTAGAGTTTTTTCAAGACAATCTATTTACGGTAAACGGAAATGTTTGGGAGGTAATCATCCCCACTGTTGAGAGAAAAAAAGATAGCAATTATAAAATCCTAGTCCACCTTCCTTCAGATTCCGGCAAAAAAATATCTATTTCCAAGCCGAAACCGGACAATATTTTAGGAGACACCATAGTCTGGAATAATCCAACAGCAAAAACAATCTACGCGGTTTTTGGAGATACGCAATTTTATAAAACCGAGCTTACCTACCGGATAAAAAATGACAAATTCATACCAGTATATACCGACGTCGCTTTCCCACCCGATACGCTCTACCAAAAAATATATATTGACAATATTAATCCCCAGCCCTCCAAGTACTTTTCCGACGAAGATGGCAACTATCTTGCCAGGTACTATCTAAATCTGCGCGAGGCAAAAACGATAGTCTTCAAAGGCTCGATAGCAGTTTTCTCAAAACTAAGAGAGGAAATATTAACTCACGTTCGAAATAGTTTTGCCGAGCAGGAAAATTATCTTTTAGCCAAAACAAATTACTGGAATATTTCGGATAAAGACTCTATAGCAAGTATTGCAGCCAAACCAGAAGATATCTATTATTTTGTTACGAATAGACTGAAATACGATTATAATAAAATAAACTCTGACAATAAAAGACTTGGCGCAGATAAAGTCTTAAAAAATCCTGATAGCGCTGTCTGCATGGAATTCACCGACCTTTTTATCGCCATCGCCCGTGAAAAAGGAATATACTCCAGGGAAATCGAAGGGTATGGTTTCTCCCAGGATCCAACCTTGAGACCGCTATCGCTACTTTCGGACATTCTCCATTCCTGGCCGGAATATTATGATGTTCAAGCTAAACTTTGGTTCCCTGTCGACCCGACCTGGGAAAACACTTCGGGCATAGACTACTTTTCCTCATTTGATCTCAACCACATCACCTTTGCCATTCATGGAAAAGATCCGGAATATCCGCTTCCGGCAGGCACTTATAAAACGAGCGACACTCGTGACGTCTCAATTTTGGCAACAGACAAAATACCAGACGAACAGCAAAATTTATTGTTTGAGTATCCTCCGTTACCGACTCGAATCAATGACGCTCGAGAATATCAAGTCAAAATATCTATAACAAACAGTGGTAATACTTATTTTTGGGCTGATAATGTACCGATCCAGAGTACTAATCTCGAGATGATTCCTTCAAATCTCAATTTCGCACCACTTGCGCCATATGAAAAAAAAGTTTTAACTCTCTCGTTCAAAGCCAAAGAAAAAAATAAAAAATCAGTTGGAGAATTCAAAATCACATTCCCTCAAAATAAAGTTCTTCAGGCACGATTTAACATAATTCCTTACTACTATGAACTGGCGCTCAAAATATCACTAGGCATTCTTGTTATTCTAAGCATTGCCACGATTATCATCTTAATCCGCAAGCGGCATGTTAAATAAAAAAGCAATATCCTCGCTTCCTCCCTCAACTGGAGTTTATCTTTTTAAAAAAAATAAAGAGATACTCTATATTGGTAAGGCTGTATCGCTTAAAGCTAGGCTTCTTTCCCATCTTGAAAACGCCAAACTCGATCCTAAAGAGGCTTTGATCGTTAAAAATAGCGATAGGATTGAATATTATCTTACCGATTCCGAGTTCAAAGCGCTGCTACTGGAATCAGCGCTTATTCAAAAATATCACCCCAAATACAACCTAAGATGGAAAGACGACAAAAGCTACCTTTATATCAAAATCACGCTAAAACAAGAGTTTCCCAAAGTTTTTACGGTTCGACGTGAAAACGATGGAAAATCATTATACTTTGGTCCCTTCCCATCGGAAAAAGACGTTGAAGAAATTTTACGGGTCATCAGAAGAATCTTCCCTTTCTGCCTGCAAAAAAAAATATCTAAAAAACCGTGTTTTTATTCAAAAATAGGACTTTGCAGGCCGTGTCCAAATGAAATTGCCAATCTGCCCGACGATAAAATAAAATCCGGGTTAAAAAGGATTTATCGCTACAATATTAAACAGCTTATACGTATTTTAAGCGGCAATTTACAATTAGTTTTGCAAGATTCGTATAAACTTCTCCAAAAATTTATAAAAAATCAACAGTATGAAAAAGCTCTAATACTAAGGGATAAAATTCAGCGGTTCGAACAAATAATTTATCAGACACAGTTCTCGTCTGATATATCGATACATTTTAATAGATCTGCCGAGGCCGTTGAAAAACTAAAGATCTCCCTGCAAGCATACTTCCCTTCGCTCAAAAAACTCCATCGTATCGAATGCTATGACGTCAGCAACCTCTTCCAAAAAGACGCAACAGCATCGATGGTAGTTTTTATCGATGGAATGGCTGAAAAATCAGAATATAAACGATTCAGAATCAAAAGTAAAAAGGCGAGATCGGATTTTGAGATGTTGGAGGAAGTTTTTATCCGTAGATTCAAACAAGATTGGAAGCAACCGGATTTAATTGTTGTTGATGGCGGAACACCACAGGTTCTCAAGGTAAAACAAATTCTAAAAGCGAACCCTATTCCTCTCATCGGAATAGCTAAACATCCTGACCGACTTGTCATTAACTCTTCTCACAAACTTATAACGATACGCCCGCCCTCCAATAATCTTGGTTTTAACCTGGTTAGGTCTTTGCGTGATGAAGCTCATCGCTTTGCCAGAAAGTACCACTTACTTTTAAGAAGCAAAAGAATGATGATATAATTAAAATGGGTGGCGATATAAAAACCCATTTTCATCCTGACTAGCCATATACATTAATTGGCTAGGAAGGATCCCATTAAGGTTATCCTAAATATTAAAATATGAAAAAAATTACCCGTATGCTTATTTTTTCCGCAGTCGCTCTTTACCTGACTTCGCTTTGGAATGAAGGCTTTAAAGTCAATTTCAGTCCTTATATATTTGTTCGCACTGTTCTTCTCGTTACTTTCTTTTATTATCTGGTCATACCGATCAGTAAAATCATACTTTTTCCCGTTAACCTCCTTACCCTTGGATTACTCTCCACCGTCTTATATTTTGTGCTATTTTATGTCTTTATTACTCGTTTCTCACTGGTACAGATCAAACCCTGGGAATTTACAGGATTGACGTTTAACGGTTTAGCCGTAAAATCCATGCAAATAAATTATCCGCTGAATCTACTATTATCCTCAATCTCATTATCATTTATAATTAATTTATTAGAAGGAATATTGTAGAAATTTCCATAATGGATTCTATTGTCATTCCCGCGGAAGCGGGAATCCAGAATTAAATAGATTCCGCATTAAATGCGGAATGACAGTTTAAAACTTATGAAAAGTATACTACTACTAGTCAACATCATCTTAAGCGTCCTAGTCGTTGTGCTTATATTGATCCAGGGCCGAGGTGCAGGTCTTGGCAGCGCCTGGGGCGGAGGCGGAGAAATGTTCCAAACCAGAAGAGGTGTAGAAAAAATAACTCTTCGTTTAACGGTAATTTTAATAATCGTCTTCTTTTTAATCTCTGTTGTTAATCTTTTTGTTAAATGACAATCTCGAAAAAAACTTTTCGCTATTACTATTGGGTCAGCCTAGAATTCATCAAAAAACATCTCAGAATCTTTCTTCTGAGTTTCCTTCTAAGCTTTATCATCATAGTCAGCCTTATCTCCTTTTCTCCCTACATACAAACGCTTTTTTTAACCAAGAAAGATGTGATTGGTGTAATTGGAGAATTCGACTACAATAGTCTACCTGACGAAGTTATCGGTAAAATTTCTAACGCCCTTTTATTCATAAACGAAAAAGGTGAATTTATTCCAACAATAGCGTCAACATGGGAAATTGCCGATGACGGAAAGGAGTATCGCTTCCATATACGAGATGGTCTTATCTGGTCAGATGGAAAGAAATTTGACGCAAAAGATATCCCCTATCAATTTAAGGATATAGAAACAAAGGTTATCGATGATAAAACTATATATTTTAAACTAAAAAAACCTCTTCCTATTTTCCCAACCTATCTCAAAAAACCTATTATTCGCTATCCGCTGATCGGAGTAGCTGGGCTATACAAAGTTGACAGAATAAAATCTCGCTTTGGATCAATTACAGAAGTTTCCTTAAGCCCGAATAAAAAAGATATTCCTTTTATCGTCTATAAATTTTACAAAACCGAAACAGATCTTGTGAATGCCTATAAGACAGGTGAAATCAACCAAATGCTTATTTCAAAAAAAAGCGTCGTTGATATCTTTAAAAATTGGAAAAACTCTTCCGTCAGTAAGTCTGTTGACTATACGCGGCTTTTAACCCTCTTTTTTAATTTCAATAATTCATTCTTGAAACAAAAAGAAGTTAGGCAAGCAATAAATATGGCAATAGACAAAAGCAAATTTAAGGATTCTGGGGAAATATCGCTTGGACCAATCACACCCATCTCATGGGCGTATAGCCTGAATCTCAAAAACCCAGTTTTTGATCCGTCTTCAGCGGAAGAAATTTTAAAAAAGTCAGGGAACGCGAGCGAGTCGTCTCAATTGAAATTTTTTACCTATTATGATTATCTTAATGACGCAGAAGAAATCGTCAGATCTCTCAAGGATGCAGGACTTGAAGTTAATTTGAATCTTGCATCATCGGAAAAACCCGCCAATTTTGACCTTTTCTTAGCCTTTTGGAATGTTCCCTCTGATCCAGACCAATATTTCTTTTGGCATTCGACTCAAAAGCAGGGAAACCTGGGAGAATATAAGAATGTTAAAATAGACAAACTCTTAGAGGATGCAAGAAATACTGGCTCTGTTGACGATAGAAAAGAACTTTACGAAGAGTTTCAAAGAGTGATCTCTGACGATCCCCCAGCAGCTTTCTTCTATTTTCCCTACATTTACACAGTAAAAAGGAAGTAGTATAATAAGAAGCAGAACCTCGGAGGTTTAGCAGAGATTACCTATAAAAACAGGCTGACAATGTATCAAAAAGTATTAAACTATACGATCGAAGAAGACTGCCGAACCTGCGAGGTTAAAGAAGTTTGACGGGAAAACCTGACAGGTTAAATGAAATCTTGGTTGGGTCGGTGGCGGAATTGGTATACCTGCCCGACATGCCGAGGTGGCGGAACTGGCAGACGCGCAGCCTTGAGGAGGCTGTACCGTAAGGTGTGGGAGTTCAACTCTCCCCCTCGGCACAAAGTCGTTGGCAGGCGGGCGCGTAGCCTTGAGGAGGCTATTATGGGAGCAATCCTGTGGAGGGTCAAGTCCTCTCCGACCCACAAAAATTTGAAAATTAACTATTTAGATGAAGGTGGAACATAATAACGGCAGTTACTGTTCGAGCGAACGTAAGTGAGTCGAGAACTATCAACGAATAAAACTTCTCGACTTCATTCGCTTACGCTCACTTCGCTCGAAGAATAATGACCCGCCTTCATTTAGAATTATTTCTTGTTAACTTGAAGTTCTAGCCTAACTTTGGATCAACGTTCACTTTACCAATAATATGGCCGCTTTAATTGCTTCTTTACCCCCCGGCAACAGATCAAGCTTTATTATTTCTTCATAAGTGAACCAGCCGTAAGCGCTTGCTTCACTGTTTAATCTGATTTTAAAATCTTTTTTGCTTGGCTTACATAAAAAAATTATGCCAATTCCTTGCCAGGTTTTTCTTATCGAGTTAATGATATAAGGAACTATGCAAACTATCTTTATTTTAATATCCAATTCTTCTTCAATCTCTCGTAATATAGCTTTTTCTACTGTTTCGCCAAAATTAATTCCTCCTCCTGGTATTTGCCACATCCTAACGAAATCAGCCGGATCTTCCGGATCAAGTTCTTGTCTTTTGGTAAGAAGATATTTGTTCTTATGTTTTATCAATCCGACAACAAATGGAGTAATTACTTTCTTCATTTTCAAGATTAAATTTTTAAGTCAGAGCTCTGAGTATCCAAAATGAAAAACATAAAAAACTTAATTGGATAAGTTTATCAAACTTTTAAGCAATTAAAGATACAAATTTTAATTTTTTGTTAATAAATTTAAGGAAAATAAATTTCATAAACATAATAATTCATCAGGTATAATGTACTCATGCCGGCAAACGAAGGATTGAAAAGGCTACAAGAATTAGGAGAGGGGTTTTCTAGCTCCCGGCTTTCTTTAATATTACTTCGTCATTCTGACCATGATAAAGGAATTATTACACCACAGGGTGTAGCTATAGTGCAAAACGCTGCAAGTAAAATAATAAATCGTTATCTGGGCAATGAACAAATTCACTTTCAAATAGGTTATAGCCCAACTGCAATTGAAGACCAATTGAGGGCAAAAAACACAGGATTAGTACTTAGTGACGCGCTTGTGAGTCTTTCACAAGGAAAATTTATTGCCAGAAGTGTAGTGATGAAGCCTTGGCTTCATGGTGAATTTTCTGATGATGAATTAAAGAGCGAATCAGAAAGAGCAGACAGGTTAGACAATATAGCTGCGTCATATTTAGTGATTGAAGCTCGTAAAGCAAATTTTTTGCAATTAGGTGGAAAGTTCGCTTTCATTTGGGTTACACACAGTGAAGTGCTGGTTCCCTGGTTAAGAACACACGGTGCATACTTTGACCTAAATGAAGAAATGCCACATGCAGATCCGGTCTTTGTCACAGCACAAATGGGGAGATTAAAAATTGATTACTCAAAAAAAATTACCGTTTCGTAAATAGAAAAAATTATGACACTCGAACCAAAAGAGATAAAAAGTACAGCAGAAGGAAACTCGTTAGCGGTAGGTATTAATTCAGAAGTGGCAAGCTGTATCGGGGTAAAACCAGAGGAAATTGAATGGAGTCATTCATTTCTTGAAGTTATAGCAGATAAAACTCGTTACGGGCATGGATTTACCTTAAAAACGGAAAAATACCCACAGGGATTTGTAAAAATTGCAAAAAATAAAATATGCAGAGCGGGACTGCGACGTGAGATGACAGGTTTACATATAGCGAAAAAATTGGGAGTTAAAACAGTTTCTCTATTACTATCTACCTATTTGGAAACTACATCCGGATACGGTGTAATATTTCTACGTCGTTTAAATCATGATGAGGGAATAACAATCCCAAATAATGAAGCTTTAGCCACTGCACCAAGAGAACTAGGTGCGATTGCGGCAAAATTTATTCTGAGGAGCACTGGACAAGTAGTACCTATTAACCTTTCCGCAGATGAAAAAGCAGCTTTAAATAGAAACGATGAAAGGAATAGTTCTCCTGAATCTTTCTGGAGAATTTGGTCGCAACAAAATGCTGAAGTATTAAAACCTGAATTTGACGAAATCAGAGATAGACTAGTAAGTAAAGCAACCCTTTTAAGGATAATAAATAAAGCGGAATTTGATATCCGTCCTTTTGTTGATGCGCCGGTACAAACGGGTAGAGATTTCTTAATTCATAATGATATGACTCCCAATAATATAGGCTTTCCACATCTTGATAAACCTAAAGAAGAAACGACTTTGTTTGATTTTGAATACGCGGGAGCAACCGACAATCGATTTCTTGCTCTATGTACGGATCTTGGTAATTATTACGGGAGATTATGGCCAAATCCGGCAATGCAGGAAGATTTCATATTAACCCTTCTTGATGACTCAGCTCTTTGCCCCCCTTCAGAAAGATTAAAGATGGCGCAGGCTTTTGTAGTTTTTGGCACCTTTTACATGGCTCAATTTGCCATGTCCCCTGCTCACTATAACCATCAAATGTCTATCGAATTATTAAAGAGACTTCAGGGTAATTTGAATAAATTGAAAGATAGATCTGTTGCTTGCAAACTCGCTTAAAGAAGTCCATGGACTTTTCGGATAATTTATTTACACGGCTACAGTTAATGATATCGCGATAAAACTCTTTTTTTAATAATTATTAATTGTGAGCCCAGACAGAATCGAACTGTCATCTAATCCTTAGAAGGGACTTATTCTATCCGTTGAACTATGGGCTCTTATTTTCAAAGTGCCATTTAGCTTTTACATTATTTGAGCCTGAAAGGAGATTCGAACTCCTGACCTGCTGTTTACAAAACAGCTGCTCTACCGCTGAGCTATCCAGGCAAAAGCGTAAATGTACGCGATCCCGCGCAGTAACCTGAATTTTATCAAATTTACTTACTTACTGCTGGGACAAAACAGCTGCCCTGCCTGCGCGGGCAGTTCTAGCGCTGAGCTAGAGCGGCGTATTGTGCCGCGGGAGAGAGTCGAACTCTCACGATCTGTGCGATCACAGGATTTTAAGTCCTGCGTGTATACCATTCCACCACCGCGGCAAACGTAAAGTAATTCAATTTTACAACCTATACTCCCGCTAAGTGGCGGGATTAACTGACAGTAAAACTCGCTCCGCTCGTTAACTGTCAGTTGAACATTCCACCACCGCGGCAAATTATACGTCTAATTATAATC
>MFZO01000048.1:25732-45987 GCA_001788015.1 Candidatus Roizmanbacteria bacterium RIFCSPHIGHO2_02_FULL_38_11
AAACTTCATAACGTATCTTTGACACTCTATTCAAAACGATGTATAATTGCAAAGATATGGCATTAGAAGACTCCAATCTTAGATACAATAAATTCTATCTAGGTGTAAGTAGTTACATTCCAAGAACGGCGATAAATTGGTGGCCTCGAAAATTAATTAATGGAGATGAGGCAGAAATAATAATTCAATTAGAAGATATTAATTTGCTGCCGATTGCTCAATTAGTTTGTGGGGCATGTGAACTAAAGAGGTTTTGTAGGGTTCGTGAATATGTTGAAGGAATTCTGAATGTATCTCCCTGGCTAACAACAACTTTGGATGAGACCAGGCGCGATTTAATAACAAAATCCACAGGGTTAAAAAACCCCGATGGTCCAACCTGGCGCATTAAATACGATCCTGAATTAAGAAGATTTATACAATATCAAGTACCAGTAGAAGATGATAATGCGGTACTTGCAGTATCTTTGTGTCAACCCAGGCTGGCCAATCAAATTAACCTTGTTTGATCAACGGATTTTGGCCTCGCTATTTTCAGATGCTCATAACCCTTATCTGTCACTACTCTTCCCTGCGGTGTTTTTTTGATAAACCCAATCTGCATCAGATATGGCTCGATAAATTCCTCGATAGTTCGCTTATCCTCGGACAAAGATACAGCTATAGTATCCAATCCTACCGGTGAATTTTGAAACTTGGCTGTCAAAAGCTGCAAATACTTTCTATCTATAGGAGTCAGTCCGAATTCGTCAAGTTCTAATAGTGTAAAAAGCCGATCCAACATGCTTTCATCTATCACTTTCTGTTTATCAACCTCGAACATATCCCGCGCCCGTTTTAATATCCTATTGGCAAATCTGGGGGTTTTTCTCGATCTTTTAGCAATTTCAAGCGCGGCTTTGTCTGTAATAGGCAAATTCAGAACTCTGCTCGATCTCTTGACTATTTCGATGATTTCCTCGGGTGAATAAAAATCTATTCGCAAGATCAATCCAAACCGGTCTCTAAGGGGTGCAGAAAGTAAGGCCAACTTTGTCGTTGCGCCGACAATTGTAATGCTTGGTATGGGTAATCGCACAGTTCTTGCAGCCGGCCCTTTGCCGATGATCAGGTCAAGCGAAAAATCTTCCATAACCGGATACAATAACTCCTCAACGGGCTTAGGCAACCTGTGTATTTCGTCGATAAAGAATACGTCATTTTTCTTAAAATTGGTTAAAATTGCCGCTAAATCTCCTGTTTTTGTGATGGCGGCACCGGAAGTTATTTTAATTTCTCCTCCAAGCTCGCGAGCGATGATATAAGCTAGGGTAGTCTTACCAATTCCCGGAGGTCCGTATAAAAGTAAATGCTCAGTTGCAGCACCGCGATTTTTTACAGCATCGGTAAACAGGCGTAGCGTTTTTACAATATTTTTATGCCCGATATATTCGGAAAGATTTTGCGGTCTAAGGTTTGCATCAGGCAGGGAAGTTTTACTTTTAACCATATTGAATTATATCTTTTTTTCCGGATTTGTTGCCAGTTTAATCCCTTCTTTTATCTTATCCTCAAGCGAAAGATTCTTAGCAAGCTGGGAAAGTAATTTCTTTGCTTGGATCGACTTAAATCCCAATGAAATCAAAGCGTCAACCACAATTTTATCCTCCTCTGAAAGATACATCTTTTCCAATTTGAACTCTGATTCAAATTTTTGCGATAATTCTAAAATTATTTTCATCGCTGTCTTTTTACCAAGGCCTGGAATTTTTATGAAATAATCGCTGTTATTTTCTTTAATAGCCTTGATTAGGTCGTCAATTTTTGAAAATGAGATGACCGAAAAGGCGGTTTTTGGCCCTACCCCTGAAACAGCCAAAAGTAATTTAAAAAAATCGTATTCCTTTTTTGACTCGAATCCAAAAAGAACTAGCGCATCCTCCCTCACCTGGAGATATGTATAAACCTCAATCTCGGATTTTTCCTTATGTTGCTTTATGATTGAAGGAGTCAAATACAGTTGATAAAATACTCCTCCTGATGTCTCTATTAAACCAAGATTTCCCTCTACTTCAACAAGTTTACCCTTTAATTTACCAATCATATTTAATTGAAGGTGGGTCATTAATTCACCTTCATCCCGAAGCTATATGCGAGGGATCTTATAACCACAGAGATCCTTCGACTCGCTTCGCTCGCTCAGAGCTTGTCCTGAACTTGATTCAGGAATGAACATGGGAATTATACCCCACGTTCATTTAATTAATTCCAAATGTCAAAATCAAGTTCAAAGTTTAAAAAAACGTCATCCCCGACTTGATCCCCGCCTGCGCGGGGACGGATCCAGTATTTTTTTCTGGATTCCCGCTTTTGCCACGTCTGACGTGGCTTTCGCGGGAATGACATTTAAGTCATTTGGATTTTGGATTTGACTTGACATTTGAGCTTTGGAATTTAGATTTTTAATCTCGCTCCATTTCCACGCCGAAAATTTGCATTTCGGGTAATTTTCGCAGCCATAAAATTTCTTTCTTGTTTTAGTGAATCTTACGACGATTCTACCCGAGTCCTCTGGGCAGACCCTTCCCTCAACGAACTTCAAAAAGGGCTTGGTAAATTTGCATTTCGGGTAACTGCTGCAGGCAAGAAATTTTCCGAATCTGGAAAATCGGACCACCAAGGGAGATTTGCATTTCGGACAAATTTCTTTTATCTCCTCTTCAACGTCGATGACTGTGGTATCCTGCTTTTTAATCATTAATTCCTTTTGGAACGGGGAATTAAATTCCTGCAGAAGACTTAATAAATTCATTTTGCCCATCGCTACCCCATCAAGTTCCTCTTCCATTTTGGCAGTGAAATTCAGGTCAAAAAGTTGAGGAAAGGCTTTGGATAAGTAATCTGATACAGCTTCTCCTAATTTCGTGGTAATAAAATATCTGTTTTCTTTATCTACATAATTTTTTACCTGGATAATTGAGATTATCGGTGCATAGGTTGACGGTCTACCGATACCTTTTTCCTCAAGCGCTTTAATAAGCGACGCTTCATTATAGCGTGGCGGTGGTTTTGTTTGGCTATCAACCGCTTCAGTTGAAAGTAGATTTAATGTCTCATCTTTTTTAATATCGGGTAAATCCTTGCTTCTTTTTACGAATTCCGGATTAAGCAATTTAAAAAAACCATCAAATATAACTTGCTGGAGCTCCGATGCTAATTTATATCCCTTTTCGCTGGCGATTGTTATTGTAAAATGTTTTATCGAAGCCTCTTTCATCTGAGTTGAGACAGCCCGATTGAATATGAGTTTATAGAGCCTTTTGTGGTTAATCGTTATTTTTTTATCTGTGCTGTTCTCAGCTGCATCTGGCTCTAATTTTGTGGGGCGAATGGCCTCATGAGCCTCCTGTGCCAATTTAGACCTGGTTTTATAACCTCTCGGTTTTTCCAAAGCATATTCGCCGCCAAAGCTCTTTTTAATATAATCTTTGGCTGCAAAGACAAATTGGGTCGATAAATTGAAAGAGTCGGTACGATGATAAGTAATCAACCCCCGCTCGTATAAGTCTTGAGCCAACCGCATAGTCATCTTGGATGAATACCCGTATTTATAAAAAGCGTCCTGTGAAAGAAGCGAAGTTGTAAAGGGAGGCGGCGGATATCGTTGCTGTATTTCTTCCTTAATCTCCGATACTTTATAGGAGTCCTCATCCAGGTCGGCTTTTATTAGATTAACATTATCGGAGTTGATCGTTGTCTTTGTATACTGATAATCGCCGGCAAATAGTTTTAGAGTAAATTTCTGTTCATAAGGAACATTATCTTTGGCAATTAATTTTGCCTTTAGTAAATCGTCGTCATTGCGAGGAGCCGAAGGCGACGCGGCAATCTTATTAAGGGATTGCTTCGCTTTGCTCGCAATGACAGAAGAAAAATTGCCATAAATCTGAAAATAATTCTCGACACTAAACTTTCTGATTTCTTTCTCTCTCTCGACAATTAACCTCAATGCGACCGTTTGAACTCGCCCTGCCGACAACCAGTTTTTTCCCATCTTTTTCCAAAGCAAAGGCGACAGCTCATAGCCGACGATCCGATCGAGAATCCTTCGGGCTTGTTGGGCAGAAACAAGATCAAGACGCAAACTTTCAGGTTTTGCAAGCGCCTCTTTTAAGGCTCGAGGAGTAATTTCGTGAAATACAATTCTTTTTAGCGATTCTCCATTTTTAATCGATGCATTTGGCCAGCGCTCACTGATAAATCCAAGAATATATGCCGCATGATAAGCGATCGCTTCTCCTTCACGGTCAGGATCGGTAGCCAATATAATTTCTTTATTTTGTTCCAGCAACCTTTTTAACTCCGAGACTATCTTCCGTTTTGTTCCAATGATTTCATAGCTGGGTTTAAAATTGTTTTTATATTCAATTGCTATACGCTTTTGCGGTAAATCTCTCATATGACCCATAGTCGCAAAAACAAAGTAACCGTCTTCCCCTGCGATCTTCAGTATTCGATTAAACGTCCGCGCTTTTATCGGCGACTCGACGATGATTAAGGCCATATTCTAAAATTTCTAATTTCTAATAAATTCGGAGCTAGTATATTATACCGAAGATTGAATATGCTTTCTTTTTTTGAGAAGCTTCATATCGATAAAGGAGCGATGAAGAAGTTTCATTGCTTGCTTTCTCTCATTTTCATCCTTAGCGCTGGTAACGATTTTTTTTGCTTCCTCAATGGCTTTTTGCGTTTGTTCTGAATCAATCTCATTTTGACCGTAAGCTCGGGAAACTAAGATATTAATTTCTTCTCCGTCAGTTTCAAGATAACCTCCTCCAATAGCTAGATATTTCTCCGGTTTTATTTTTATTATTCCTTCAACCAGCTGTGTGAATAAATTTACATGGCGCGGAAGAATCGTTATCTCTCCTTGGGTAGATGGTGCGGTAACCGCAATCACATCGTCTTCTAAAGCTATCTTCTGTGGTGTGATTATTTTGAGATGAAGCATTTAAGATCTTGTCATTTTATAACCCGCAAACCCGTTAACGCGTTAACGGGTTAACGAGTTAACAATTATTTAACTTCTTCTATTCCTCCAACCATATAAAAAGCGCTTTCCGATTTATCATCATGCTTTCCTTCCAGTATCTCTTTGAAACCTCGGACTGTATCGGATATTTTTGCGTATTTCCCCGTACGGGAAGTGAACGGCTCTGCCACAAACATCGGTTGCGTAAGGAACTTCTGGATTTTTCGTGCGCGCGCCACGGTCAACTTATCATCTTCGGATAACTCTTCCATGCCTAAAATTGCGATTATATCCTGAAGATCTTTATATCTCTGTAAAGTTTTTAGCACATCCCGAGCGACTTGATAATGTTCTTCCCCTACGATATCCGGGTCGAGTGAACGAGAGCTCGAAGTCAAAGGATCAATTGCCGGATAAAGAGCTTGTTCCGCCAAAGATCTCTCTAGAGTGATTGAAGCATCAAGATGAGCAAAGGTCACCACCGGAGCTGGATCCGTATAATCGTCGGCCGGCACATAGACTGCCTGAATTGAAGTAATTGACCCTTTGGTGGTCGAGGTGATGCGTTCTTGTAATGCGGCCATTTCGCTTGCCAGAGTTGGTTGATAACCCACAGCTGATGGAATTCTTCCCAAAAGCGCCGAGACTTCCGAACCTGCCTGGGCAAAGCGGAAGATATTATCTATAAAAAGCAGGGTGTCCATGCCTCTGACGTCGCGGAAATATTCGGCCATCGTAACTCCTGTTAAAGCAACACGCAGACGATTTCCCGGCGGCTCGTTCATCTGGCCGAAGACCAAAGCTGTTTTTTCAAGTACTTTTGTTTCTTTCATCTCAAGCCACAAGTCATTTCCTTCTCTTGTCCGTTCTCCGACTCCGGTAAAAACTGATACTCCCTTATGGGCTGTTGCTACATTATGTATCATCTCTTGTATCAGAACGGTTTTTCCCACTCCGGCGCCGCCAAATACCGCCACCTTTCCACCCTTAATAAATGGAGCAATTAAATCAATCACCTTAATTCCGGTTTCAAAAATCTCTTGTTTTACGGATTGCTGGCGAAGTACGGGGGCAGGATTATGGATTGGCATGAACTTGCGCGCTTTTATCTTGGCTTGTTCATCTGCCGGTTCACCAAGGACGTTAAAAATTCTTCCCAGCGTCTCTTCGCCGACCGGAACTTCTATCGGTTTTCCGGTATTTCTTACCTTCATACCTCTTTTGAGTCCATAAACGTTTGCCATGGCAAGAGTTCTCACTCGTCCCGGTGAAATTATAGTTTCAACTTCAAAGACTACTTTGCCTATTTTTTTATCTTCGATCAACAAAGCGTCGTAAATCCCTGGAGTCTCTTTTTCATTGAATTGGATATCGACAACTACTCCACGGATTGTAATGATTTTACCTTCTGTCATATAGTTGCATTAATTGTTAAAAAAACATGTTAACCCGTTAACGCGTTAACATGCTAACGAGTTAATTAATTTACTTCAACCGATTCTTTTGCCGTAACCATATCTAAAAGTTCATTTGTTATCTTTTCCTGCCGCAATCTATTGCCGATCAGAGTTAAATTGTAAATAATGTCCGAAGCATTGTCGGTCGCGCTCTTCATTGCCATCATTCTCGCCGCATGCTCCACTGCTTCACTGCTTATTATGGCACCTCTTATTCTTTCCTCGAGATAGCTTTTGAGAAGTGGCTCGATGATCTTTTTCGGAGATGGCTCTATATAATATTCTAAAGCCAATACTTTTTCTTCTATCTCTTCTTTTTTCCATTCAAAAGGTAAAAGAGTTTCCTCAACGGCTTCCGATCTAAATGCTGAAAGATATTTATTGTAGACGATTGAAACAGATTCATAATCTCCCCTCAAATAACCCTCCAAAACAAAGGAAAATATTGCCGAAACTGAATTTAAAAATTTGCTATTCGAAAAATCAGCCAAGATCTTTCCCCTCATGCGGGATACAAACTGGACACCTTTGGTTCCGGCAGCCACAAAATCAGCATTCAAGAAGTCTACTTTCGTTCTGAGCAGAAATCTGTACAAGTTGACATGAAAGGCTCCACACAAACCTTTATTTGAAGATATCAGAACTATAAGTTTTCTTGTCGCCTTTTTTTCATTTTCAGCGAGGGGAGTTCCGAATAATCTAGACCAAGCTGTGTCCATATTTGACACCAGTTTTTCTATAATTGCTGTAAGCGTATCACGATATGGTCTTCCTTCAACTTCCAACTGTTGAGCTTTCTTCATCTTAACGGCAGAAACCAATTGCATCGCTTTAGTAATTTTTTTTACGTTTCTTATCGATTTTGTTTTTTTACGAACCTGTCTAAGATTCATATATTGCTCATTTGTCATTCCCGCGAAACTTGTCCTCGACTCCGATCGGGGAGCGGGAATCTATTTAATTCTGGATTCCTGATCAAGTCAGGAATGACATCAAACTCCTAAATTCTCCGTTACAAACTTTTTTAGATCCTCCTCATCTTTCTTCTCTATAATTTTATTTTTATTGATTCTCTGAACCAGCGATTTTCCTCTCATCTTTAAATCCGAAAGCAGCTTAGTTTCAAAACTCTCAACTTTATCCAGCGGAAGCTCGTCCAGATATCCATTGCTCGCTGCCCAAATAATCGCAACTTCGAAAGCTAGGCTATACGGTTGATTTTTCTTTTGTTTTAAAATCTGGGTTATTCTGGCGCCCCTATTTAAGAATTTTTTGGTTTCTTCATCCAACTCTGACTCAAATTGCGAAAAGGCTGCCATTTCTCGATATTGTGCCAGGTCAAGTTTGAGCTTACCTGAAACAGATTTAATCGCTTTAGTCTGTGCATTGGTACCAACTCTGGAAACCGATAAGCCGACATTTATGGCCGGCCTGACTCCGGCATTAAAAAGATCTGTTTCTAAATAAATCTGTCCGTCGGTAATTGAAATGACATTGGTTGGAATATAGGAAGAAAGATCTCCTTCCAAAGTCTCGATAATGGGCAAAGCCGTGAGAGAGCCGCCTCCATATTTTTTATTCAACCTGCAGGCTCGCTCCAGAAGTCTTGAGTGAAGGTAAAAAATGTCTCCTGGGTAGGCTTCGCGCCCTGCCGGCCTTCTTAATATTAGGGAAATTTCCCTATACGCCCAGGCGTGCTTTGTCAAATCGTCATAGATCACCAACACATCTTTGCCTTTGTCCATAAAATACTCACCTATTGCGGTTGCTGAATAGGGAGCCAGATACTGCATCGCCGCCGATTCAGAGGCTGAAGCGTTTAGTAAAATGGTATATTCCAAGGCTCCATACTTTTTTAAAAGATCTATAATCGCTGCAACCTTGGAATTTTTTTGACCAATCGCGCAATAAATACAGATTACATTTTCGTTTTTTTGATTTAGTATTGTATCGATAGCCAGAGTTGTTTTACCTGTTACACGGTCACCGATGATGAGCTCCCTTTGTCCACGTCCGATTGGAATAAGTGCATCTATAGCTTTTATACCTGTCTGGATCGGCAAACTCACCGGTATTCGCCTGACAACTCCAGGCGCTACTTTTTCTACCGGGTAAAATTCTTTTGCCGCAATTTTTACGGAACTGTCCTGCGGATTTCCCAGCGAATCAACAACTCTTCCCAGGATTGCTTCAGAAACCGGGATCGATAATGTATACCCCAAAGCCGTTGCCTTATCGCCTGATTTTATCGATAGATAATCGCCAAGAACTACTGCCCCAACAGTAAATTCCTCTATATCTATGACAAATCCAATTTTTTTTTGCTCAAATTGGATCAACTCTCCATAACTTACATCATCTAGACCTTCCAAAATAACTATGCCGTCTTTAACCTCCGTCACAAGCCCAACCTCTTCGGCTTTTATTTTTCTTCCTTCAGACTGCAACTCCTTTTCTATTTTTTTAAGATATTCGTCAATCAACTTCATACATGTGGTTTTTTAAGTTATTTAACTGTCCCTTTAAAGTCAGATCAAACACCTTGCTTCTAATTTTAATAAGTACTCCGGCTATGACATTTTTATTGATGGCAAAATCTATTTGAGATTCTTTTAATCGAGGTATGTACTTATATAAAGCTGACATTTCCTCATCGTTTAAAGCATTAGCAGAGACTAGAGTGACTTTTTCTTTTTCGTTTTTCAACAATTCATTAAGGTATTTTTTTAAATTCTCCTTGATATCAGTACTAATTTTCATAATTTACTTCGCCTTTAGCCAAATTAGTCAGGATGTATCTAGTAATCCTCTTTTTAGTATCCTCATCTAAATAATCCTTAAACGCCTTATCCACTATGGCAACGCTCAAATCAATCATTCTTTCTTTTGCCGCCTGGTTGAGTTTTTCTCTTTCCTCCTCAAGCTGTTTCTTAGCTCTGTCTTTAATTCCTTCTGCTTCTTTTTTGGCGTCTGTGATTAATTCATTTTTAATCGCTTCTGCTTCTTTTTTGGCTTCTTTTAAAACCCTTTCCATCTCTTTCTTCATTTCCTCTTTCATCTTTGCCTGTTTTTGGCTCAAGTTTTCCTCGTCGCTTTTTAGTTTTGCCAAAATATCTTCGGCTTCCTTCTCCTTTTTTCGTCCTTCATTTAAAAAATGTAAAAAAGGAGTGGCAATAAATTTCTTAAAAATAAGAAAAAATAAGACGAAATTAATCAATTGTGCAGCAATCTGCCTTAAATCTATTCCCAGTTGTTCCATATTTATTTGGCTTTAGGTAAACTTTAAAATAAGCGATACTACCAATGCGTAGATCGCCACGGCCTCGGCAAAGGCAATCGCTAGAATCATCGTTGTTCTAATTGCCGACTCTGCCTCTGGATTTCTTCCCAATGCCTCCATGGCTTTTGAGCCAATATTTCCGATCGCAATCGATGGCGCAATAACACCAAGACCTATTGTCAACGCTACTGCAAATAATTTTGCTACTTCTCCACTCATAGATTGTCACCTCCTTTTCGTTTTGGGACTCCCGACTTAGTCGGGATTTCCAAACGATTCTTTGAAATAATTTCTACTCAACTATTATAATCAAAACGATATTTCTTTCAATGGCTTTTAGCAGTGGCGTTTAAAATAAACACTGCCGTCAACATCGAAAAAACAAGCGCCTGGACCAATCCTACAAACGTCTCAAGCAAGAGAAACGGGAATGAAGCCAATATTGGCATCAAAAAGGCGATAATAGTCAATAATACTTCACCGGCAAAAATATTTCCAAAAAGTCGGAAGGAAAAAGATAACACCTTGGAAAATTCGGAGACGACCTCCAGTATCCCGACAAAAAACGAAATTGGATTTGAAAAGTTAAAAAACTTCCCCAAATATGCCCTAGCTCCCAACTCCCTCATTCCGCTATATTGTACCGAAAAAAAGGCAACAAGTGCCAGGGCGAGCGTAGTATTTAGATCCGTTGTATTTCCTCGCAACAGCGGAACGAAATGATATTCTCCTTCCGCTTCAACAACTCGAACAAGAATACTGCCTACCCCCGGAAGAAGGCCAAACCAATTCAAAAGAAGAATATAAACAAACAAAGAACCCAATAAGGGGAAGAGTAATCCAATTCTCTCGCCTACTACATTCTGAAAAAAACTATAAAGACTCTTTAAAGTAAACTGGATTAGATAAAAAAGTTTAGAACGCTTTGCTTTTTTTATCTGTTCGTTGTAATAAATAGCCAGGAAGAAAAAAAGAATTATGACGATCACTGCGGCTAGATATGAGTTTGTTAATGGAAAACCAAAAAAATCAAACAAATGTTCCGGCTTTATGCTGATATGTGGACTTTTACTCATTTCGCTTTCAACCCCGCCTTTGGCGGGGTCAACAGTTTAAATATGTTATAAAAACTCCCTACCGTTCCTAAAAAAAGAAAAAAAACGACAAAAAAAGGTTTTGTGTTTAACCAGTAGTCTAATCCTAAACCTAAAAAAACTCCCGCAACAATAGGAGTGACTAGATAATAACCGATATTCAGATAACCCCAATCAACGGGTGTTTTTTTAAGACCACCTTTCTTTTTTACATCTCCTGTCGCAATCTTCTTTATATATCCTTCTTGGTCAACGCCATATATAACTTTTTCTTTTTTTATTTTATCAGCTACACCTGAATTCGTCAACCCCGATTCGAATCCAGAACTTGAGCCTGTTTGTTCATAATCTTTACCTCCGGCAATAAGTCTCTTCCGCCTTCGTCGAATTAAATGAGATAATTTCATAACGTCATTTCGAGCTTTTTTTTTGCATAAACTATGACTGTTGACTAACATTATCTAAATCCACAGCGTTATCGATTAACACGCTGAGCCTCCCATCACGATCATTAACCTTGCCCTTAAACATGATCACTCTATTTATGGCTATAACATCTCTCAGTCGGGCAAATAATTTGGGAAAGATCACGCACTCTATCGAGCCTGTTTCATCAAATAGATTGATAAAAGCCATCTCTGAATTATTTTTTTTAGTCTTGATAATTTTTTTCGCGCTCACTATTCCAGCCAGGATGTAAGTTTTATTTACATCTTCTTGACTTATGTCTCCAATTTTTTTAGTAACTTTTTTCTTGATAATACCCTCGAATTTCAGGAGAGGATTTTTCGTAATCAAAAAACCAATAATTTCTTTTTCCATCTGGAGTATCTCATCTTCGTTAAAATCTTCAACCGGAGTAAAACTATCCTTTAATTTCGCCTGAGGACTTTGTTGCCCGAAAAGACTAAATTGACCTTTTTCCACCTCGATCTTTGAGTCGGAAATTTCTTTGACCATTTTTGGATAATTTGCCAACAAAGTAGCTCGATTTGCATATTGATTAAACGCTCCGGATTTAATTAAACTCTCAACAGTTTTTTTATTTACTCGGCGCAAATCAACTCTATAAAGAAAATCTTTGAAACTTTTAAATAACCCTGCCTTTCGAGCAGTCAAAATTGCATCAATCGCCGCCGCACCGACATTTTTTATGGCCGTTAACCCAAAACGGATGGCTTTTTCTTCAATTCCGAAACTTTGTCCAGATTTATTTATATCGGGAGGCAGTACTGAAATTTCCATTCTTCGACATTCTTCTATTGCCTGGGCCATCTTTATTTCGCGCATCGGCCCGGCAATCCCTTGGAGTTCTGCCGAAAGAAGTGCCGTCATAAATTCAACCGGGTAGTTAGCTTTCATATAGGCCGTCCAATAGGCGATCAATCCGTAAGATGCGGAGTGGGGTTTGTTGAAGCCATAAGCGGCAAACTTCTCAATAAAATTGAAAATTTTCTCGGCTAGGCTTTTTTTATAACCGTTATTGACACAGCCTTCCAAAAATTTTTCTTTTTCTTTCTTCATCATCTCCTTTTTCTTTTTACCCATTGCCATCCGTAGATTGTCGGCTTTGCTCATTGAATAGCCAGCCAACTTATTGGCTATTTCCATCACCTGTTCTTGGTAAACAAGAATTCCGTATGTTTCTTCCAGGATAGATTTTAAGTCCGGATGTAAATATTTAACCTGCCTGGGATTTTTTTTATTAGCTAAAAAA
Source organism: Candidatus Roizmanbacteria bacterium RIFCSPHIGHO2_02_FULL_38_11 (assembly GCA_001788015.1). Lineage (GTDB taxonomy): Bacteria > Patescibacteriota > Microgenomatia > UBA1406 > GWC2-37-13 > 2-01-FULL-40-13. The sequence continues at coordinate 38,295 of MFZO01000048.1, forward strand.
AGCGGAATCAGATCCATTGGCCCAGGACGGTATAACGCTACCATCGCTGAAATATCCGACATCCTGTTCGGCTTGAGGTCTTTTGCCAATCTTCGCATACCTGACGACTCCAGTTGAAATACTCCGACGGTCTCACCTCTGCTGATTAAATCGTAGGTTTTTTTATCGTCCAGTGGAACGTGGTGAATATCAATTTTTAAACCTGTGGATTTTGGCAAATATTCGATGGCTTTTTCCAGTATCGTAAGATTTCGAAGTCCCAAAAAATCAACTTTCAACAAGCCAACAGCTTTATTCCCAGAGACTGCGTTTAAATCCAGACAATACATATCGTACTGAGTAATAATTCGATTTTCTTTAGACTCTCGCTGAAGAGGCACATATTCTGTAAGCGCTTTATCCGCTATCACGACTCCTGCGGCATGCACAGAAGCATGTCGAGGTAAACCTTCTATCTTACGTGCAATATCCAAAATTTTTTTTGTATCCTCTTCTGATTGATAAGCAAACTTCAATTGGGCTGATTCTTCTAAAGCTTGAGCTATCGACATCGAAAATCCTTGTCGCCCAGGAGGAATCATTTTTGCAAGCCTGTCACCCTGCGCATAGGACATTCCCAAAGCCCGTGATACGTCTCTTATCGCCAGACGAGCCTCCATGGTGCCAAAGGTAATGATTTGAGCCACTTTATCTTCTCCATATTTTTTGGTGACATAACGCAAAACTTCATCGCGTCTGACGTCGGCAAAATCAATATCTATATCCGGAGGCGTCGGTCTGTCCGGGTTCATGAATCTTTCAAAAGGCAGATTGTATTCCAAAGGATTTATATCGGTGATGCCTAAGACATAAGCAACTAGCGATCCGGCAACCGAGCCTCGGCCGGGACCAACAGCGATATTATTTTTTTTTGCCCAATTGACGAAATCTTGAACGATTAAAAAATAGGTCGCATATCCTTTTTTATTGATGATATCTAACTCATAGTCCAACCTCTTGTCTACAACATCTTTTTTTTCTTTTTCTAATCTGCTGACTCTGGAGCGGACAAGATCTTTTAAATACTCGTTTACCGGCTCAGCTTGAGGAGTTTTAAAATCCGGCAGAATCCATTGGCCATACGGAATCTCAACGTTGCATTGATCGGCTATTTTCAGCGTGTTTTCTACCGCTTCAGGCAAGTCGACAAAGCTCCCCCTCATTTCAGCAGCCGACTTAAAATAAAAATCAGGGGTTTCAAGCATTGTCAGAGGCCGATTTTTTTCATAAACAGTCCGTAAGGTTTGAATGCAAAGAAGTATTTCTTGAGCATAGGCGTCCTCTGCCTCAAGATAATGTACGTCATTTGTGGCCACTATTGGAACGCCGTATTTTCTTGAGAGTATCAATAATTCTTTATTCACTTTATCGAGGCTGCTTATTTTTGGATGCCGTTGGAATTCGAGGTAAAAATTATCAGGAAATATAGTGATGTAGCGTTCTAAAACTTTCTCGGCTTGACTGATCTGATTTTCAAGAATAAGCGAAGGAATTTCACCGTTAAGACATCCTGAAAGTGCAATTATCCCCTCATGGTATTTTTCCAGCACCTCGAAATCAACTCTGGGCCGGTAATAAAATCCTTCGAGATTGGCTTTGGTAACTAGCTTGAGTAAATTCTTATAACCGGTTAGGTTTTTTGCCAAAAGAACCAGGTGATATTGGTCTTTATCAACTATTCCCTGTCTATCGAATCGACTCTTTTTCGCTTTATAGATTTCTACTCCAATAATTGGTTTGACGCCCATTTCCTTAGCCTTGATAAAGAATTTGAAGGCGCCATAAAGACCTCCATGATCGGTGAGAGCTACTGCCGGCATGCCGAAATCCTTTGCTTTTGCCAACAGATCATCAATACGGCACATACCGTCTAAAAGCGAATATTCTGAATGGGTGTGAAGATGAACGAATGACATAAAAAATCTCAAATGTTAGATGTCAAAACTCAAAACCAAAACTGAAATCAATAAAACTTTAATTAAGTAAATTGTGAATTGTATAAATCAGTTTTTAGATTTAAGATTTGGATTTGACATTTGAGCTTTGAGTTTTGAGATTACTGTTTTAGCGTCTGCTTTCCCCTTCATCTCTCCCATCACCTGACCAACAAGAAACATAATCGCATTCTCTTTTCCCTTCTTATAATCCTCGACGGCTTTTTTATTCACTCCAATTAATTGATTAATTGTAGTGTCTAACAACTTTTCATCAAACTGTTTTGGACTCTTAAGTTCCTTTAACTTCCTATATAACTCCTCTGAAGATAAATTCGCAAACTCCCTTTTATTGATAAGTAGGTTAGCAATATCCGTTACTTGTATCTTGTCTTGAACTTTAATTTTTGATGTGGTTTCCTCAAATAGGTCGTTTAATTTTTTATTTCTAGTTAAAGTAAATGCATTACTGTATCTTAATCCTAGCTTCAAATATCTTTCTACTTTCTGATTCGGAAGTTCTGGAACTTCAATTCCTTCGATATATTTTTTTGAAAAAGTCATAGGCGGAATATCCGGCTCTGGGAAATAGCGGTAATCGTGAGCCTCTTCTTTAGATCTCTGACCGTAAGTGATTCCCTTTTTATCATCAAATCCTCTCGTCTCCTGCATTGGAGTTTCTCCTTTTTCCAGAATTCCAATTTGTCTTTCAACTTCATACTCTATCGCCTGTTTTACAAAACGGAAAGAGTTGATATTCTTTACCTCAACTTTGTATTTTGGCAAAAATGTTTGTGGTTTGTGGTTTGAGGTTTGAGGTTTTTTTCTTTCTTCCAACTCCCAACTTCCAACTTCCAACTTTCGAACCGATATATTCGGCTCTAACCTCATGCTGCCCTTTTCCATATCCGCGTCCGAAACTCCAAGATAGCGAATAATCACCTGCAGTTCTTCAAGAAAGCGTTTGACGTCGTCGGCATTATCGAAATCTGGTTCGGTCACAACTTCTACAAGCGGCACACCAGAACGGTTAAAGTCAACCAACGTATCCGCGCCTACATGGAGTAATTTTCCCGTATCTTCCTCCAGATGAACCCTAGTTATTCGGAACGTTTTTTCTTCAATTTTTAATTTTTCATTTTTAATTTTTAATTTGAGCGATCCATCGATCGCGATGGGTTCGTCATATTGACTAATCTGATAACCTTTTGGCAGATCAGGGTAGAAATAATGTTTTCTATCGAATTTTGAAACTTCGTTAATTTTGCAATTCAAAGCTTTCCCAATTAAAATAGTCCAATCGATCGCTTTTCTATTTGGTACAGGCAAAGCACCTGGAAGGCCTAGACAGACCGGACAAGTTTGAGTATTTGGTTTTTTTCCAAAAAAAACTGCCGGGCAACCACAGAACATTTTGCTTTTTGTTTTAAGTTCCACATGTATCTCAAGTCCAATAACAGGTTTATATTTATTCATTTTTTAGCAACTAACAATTAACGGTTTATTCTTTTAATTTCGGTTTTTCTAAATACCACTTGGTCTCTTGCTCATATGCATAGGCAACTTTATAAAGCAGATCTTCACTGTAATTGGGTCCCATAAACTGAATTCCAATCGGCAGTTTGTCGCGACTGAAACCTGCTGGAACTGACAAGCTTGGGTTTCCCGATACATTTGCTGGCGCTGTGAAAACGTCAGATAAGTACATTTTCAAAGGATCTATAGCTCTTTCATCAAATTTAAAAGGAAGAAAAGGCCATACAGGACAGGCTATAACATCAACTTTTTTATATGCTTCCATAAAATCTCGAATAATTAGGGTTCTGCCTTTTAAGGACTGGTGATAATATTTATCCGCGTATCCTGAAGATAGTGAATGAGTACCCATCATGATACGTCTCTTAGCCTCATCTCCAAACATTTTTCTTTCATTCCCATATCGGACACCGTCATATCTCAATAGATTTGAGGAAACTTCCGATGTCTGAATTACCGCATAGACCGGATATGCATATTTTGTATGGGGTAAGGATATGTTAACTAATTTGCAGCCTAAGTCTTCTAAAACTTTAAGAGCCTTGTGGCAAGCATCCGCTACTATTTCATCAGTTCCTTTTCCAAAGTATTCTTTTGGAATTCCTATTTTTAATCCGGAAATTTTTCCTCTTAATATTTCTTCATAATCTGGGACCTCATTTTTTCCCGTTGTTGCATCCATTGGATCAAATCCTGCCGTAACTGAAAGTACTCTCGCACTATCCCAAACTGTTTTTGTCAGGTGACCTATCGAGTCGGTTGAAGAAGCCATGGCAATTATTCCATAGCGTGAAACCCTACCATATGTAGGCTTTAGACCAACCACGTTGCAGAAAGCTGCCGGCTGCCTGATTGAACCCCCGGTGTCGGTGCCGGTGCCGACCAAGGCCATGCCAGCGGAAACTGCAGCTCCTGAACCGCTCGAGGATCCTCCTGTCACGCGAGAATAATCCCAAGGGTTTAAAGTATTTCCATAATCCGAGTGTTCACCGGATGATCCGTGACCCCAGGCGTCCAAATTGGTTTTCCCGATTATTATTGCTCCAGCTGCTTTTAATCTGACTATCGCTGTAGCATCATATTGCGGCACGTAGTTATCCAAAACTTTGGAAGCTGCGGTGCTTTTTACACCTTTAGTTACCCAATTATCCTTCAATGCGATAGGTATTCCTAAAAGTGCATTTTTGGCTTTTTTGGCAATCAGCTTGTCAGCTTCCCTTGCCTGCTTTAATGCTTCTTCTTCACATATTGTAACGAAGGCATTTATTTTTTTGTTGAATTTTTTTATTCTGCTGATATGTGATTTAACCAGCTCGACTGAGGAAAACTTTTTGTTTTCTAATCCTTCCAGCGCCTCTTTTAATGTAAGAGATGTTAACTCCATATTATTAATCAAAAAATTGCCTTTACTACAAAATAACCGTTTTTTTTCTTGACCGCATTACTTAAAGCTTCTTCTTGTGTCAAAATCTTTGATTCGTCGATTTTATCTTCTCTGAATATATTTGTTATATTTGTTGGATGGCTCGTTTCGATGACTTTCTTAGTCTTCAACTTGGAAATTTGGTCGATATAATCAAAAATTCTTCGCAGCTGTTCTTTATATTTTTTTTGTTCATCCTGTGTAAGCGTAAGTTTTGCTAGATCTGCGATATGTTCAACATTTTCTACAGATAGAAGTGTTTTTTTCTTCATGCTGAAATTATACTAGATAAAAAAAGATTTTTTGAAAAACTTAGTCGGATGTTATCTTTTCGATATGTGAGTATCTTTTATATCACATAGAGCTCTTTTAAAAGGGATTGCATCGGAAAGATTTCCTTGCGCCCGAAATTTTACCCCCTCAACTACCCGTGAAGGATCTCCATCACAGTTAGGAAAACGATCTTGTAACCTGTTGGCGCTAAGCGGACACTTCAAACAATCAATCCCCTCTTTCCCAATCAACAAAGCAGGAATTAAAACTATTAGCAAACCGTTATCCGGCAAAATATATTCTATTTCCACTGTTCTAGGCATCTCAAAATGATATCCCATGGGTAAAAAGTGTATTCTAAGCTATTTGATATCATTTTACAAAAGTAAGTATAAGCGGAGTCTGCTCGTCAGCTTGACCCATGGGATTGTCGGAGAAAATTTTTTCGATGATTTTATTATCTATTTGAGTTGAATTTCCTAAAACCCTTTGCCCAAGGTCATTGGCATCAATAATAACAACACCAAGAAAGTTTGAGGTTTGAGGTTTGACGTTTGAGGTTCTTTCACTTCCAACTTCTAACTTCCAACGTCCAACAATTTCATTATGAATTCCTTCAGTCACCTTTTGCGGTTCTTTCGGTCCCAACTTTGCTGACACATTTGATGGATAGAGCGAGTATTCTGTCGGGCCGTCTATTGCATTGATATTATTTCCGGCTATTTTATAGAATAATCCCTTCATCCCTAGAAACTGTCCCATCTTACCGACGACCGCAGCCAAGATGATACGTGTCAATCCAACATCACTTATGGCTAACTGCATTGTCCATGAACTACCTAGACCAATTCCATACGGAGTTTTTTTCACAAAACTTGATAACAGATTCGCCCAAAAGCCAGTTTTTATATCCCAGATAAAAAATGATCTTCCCTGTGCAATCGCTACAATTTTTTCTGATACAACTAAAAACCAACCCGCATTTACATTAATCTGCGGGTTGTCCTGAACTTGGTTCAGGACCCCCTTACTATTTTTGACCAAGTAACCATTAAGCAATTTAGCAATTTTCCCTGCCATATCATCTCCTTTTTTAAATAATTCTGTCCGGATTGGGAATCGCACATATTTTTTACCTTCAACCTTAATTTCTAATTTCTTTCCCTCATTTGGTCCAAACTCGTTAACCCGTGAACCCGCTAACACGTTAACAGGTTTTTTATCAATGAACACTCTCATCCACATCTCTACATTCATTAACCTCCAGAACAACATCGTGTCATCATTTTTTCCATCGATAAATTTCTGAAAGGCATTCAATACTTCTTGTTGATTAAAATATTTCCTTTTGGCAAATGACTCGCTCAAAAATATCGAGTATATTTTATTTTTCATTCTTATAAACCATTCATATTCTGGCGTTGTAAAACCTATCTTATTTCTTCGTAGTCTAATTTGATTCGGAGTCAAATCTTTAATAGCTTCGCGCAATATATTTTTGTTCCAACCGTCTTTAATTATTGCCTCATCAGGCAGAGAAAATAAAAACCGCAGCAAGTTAAAATCTAAAAAAGGAACACGCCCTTCAATCGAAAATCTCATCGCATTCTTATCCTCATAACGAAGAAGTGACTGCAAGCTATTAGAGAAAATGTCCTCAATTAGCCTCTTTTTTAAATCATCCTCTGTTGACTCAAATCTCTCTTTTGAAAATTTCTTTATAAAATTCTTGTTTAACAAATCATCCATGAGGACAGATCTTCTCAAACCAACAACTCCAATGAATCGATTCATTGTATAACCGCTAATGATATCTAATGAACCCTTAATTTCCCTAATTAGCTTTAGATATTTCTTTCTTTTGATGAGTTGACGAAGATAAACAAAATAATAAGGCAGGTATCCTGCCAGCATCTCGTCAGCTCCCTGACCATCTAAAAGCACTGTGACATATTTATGTGCTTCCTGCATTACCTTATACTGTGCATAAGGCCCGGTTGATATAGTGGGTTCTTCCTGTGTTCTTATAAAGTCTTCCATTTCTTTAAAAAACTCCTCCGGTTTAGGATAGACTTTGTGAATTTTGACATTTGACATTTGAGTTTTGAGTTTATCTACATATCTCTCTTCATCATTTGAACCACCTGGAAATACCGCAGAAAACGTATTCTGAATCTTCCCCACAGATTCTGCCTCTCTCACCTTCTCCTTAAGAAGTTTGTTTACGACCGATACAACAGTAGATGAATCAAGCCCGCCGGATAGACAAGTTCCAACCGGTACTTCGGAAATAAGTCTCAAACGGATAGCCTCGATTAATTTTTCCTTGAACTTTCTGATGCTTTCAGTGTCATTCTGGCTTGTCCAGAATCGATTCTGGTGTCGCTTGCGCTCCCCAGAATGACTGGATAATTCTACTAATTCTTCTTTCAAACTCGTATATTTTCGAATTTTGAACTTTGCTTGCTTCGCGAAGCGAGAATTTTGA
>MFZO01000048.1:46003-54584 GCA_001788015.1 Candidatus Roizmanbacteria bacterium RIFCSPHIGHO2_02_FULL_38_11
TTTTTAACTAAGCCGGAGTTGATAATTGGCTTTATTTCGGATGAGAAAATTATTTTTATATCATTTGTAGAGACGTGATTAATCACGTCTCTACCAAGAAATGCATAATATAGCGGTTTTATTCCGAAATGGTCCCTCGTTAAGATCAGTTTATTTTGCTTCTTGTCATAAAGGGCCACACCAAACATTCCATTAAATCTATCAAAACACGGATCGCCCCATTGTTCGTATCCGTGAACAATCACTTCAGTATCAGACTTTGTCCTAAACTTATGGCCTAGATTTTCAAGTTCCAGCCGCAATTCGCGGTAATTATAAATTTCTCCATTATAAGTTACAACGATAGTCTTATCCTCATTGTAGATAGGTTGGTCTCCCCCTTTCCGGTCAATGATTGCCAACCTTCGATTCAGCAAGGAAACCTTATCATCTATGTAATAACCTTCTCCGTCTGGGCCACGGTGATATAATTGTTCAGAAAATTTTTTGATCAAACTATCGTCTCTGAAGCCGTAAAATCCTGCTATACCGCACATAATTTTAAATATTAAGCTAATTGATATATTAATTTGCGGGTGTCGAGGTGGAAAGGCTTCTACAAGCGCGCAAGAAAGTTACAAGACAAACTATAGAAAAAATATAAAGGTTCTCTATTCTGAGAAATCCTATTCTAATTCAACAAAACAATTCTGAGCACTTGTGGAAAGGAAACCGAGACAGGACCCGCAAACTCACATCGATCTTAAAATTCTGACTCTTTCCTCAATCGGCGGGTGGGTGCTAAAAAGATTGGCAAACCAGGAAGATACATGTTTCAACTTTTTAAGTGGATTGACAATAAAAAGATGGGCTGTTGAAGATGATGCGGTATGAAGCGTATCCTTATCAGAGGAAATTTTTTCTAACGCACGCGCTAATCCTTCAGGATACCTTGTCAGAAGGGCTCCTGAGGCATCGGCTAAAAATTCTCTTCGCCTTGAAACTGCTAGCTGAATTAGAGTTGCGACCAGAGGGGTCAATATAAGAACAAATATGATAAAAATCATCATGAATGGATTTCGACTTTCTCGATCATTCTCATTTCGTCTAAATCCACCCCACCATAAGCTGCGCATAATCCAATCTGATACAAGTGCAACAGTGCCAACCAGAACCGCAACAATAGATGAAACCAAAATGTCATAATTTTTGACGTGAGAAAGTTCGTGAGCTATGACTCCTTCTAATTCTGTACGCTCAAGCTTTTCTAAAAGTCCCGTGGTTGCACAGACAACCGCGTGCTTCGGGTCCCTTCCTGTCGCAAAAGCATTGGGAGCGGGATCATGAATCACGTATAATTTGGGCGCTTGTAATCCTGCTGCAAGTGCCAGATTTTCTGCCACAGTATAAAAGTCAAAGAAATCTTTTTTCTCGGCAGGCTTGGCGCCTGTTGTAAAAAGAACTATACGGTCCGAGTAAAAGTAGCTTCCGACCGAAGAAAGAAGCGAAAAAGTTACACCAATAATAAAATATGTCGTCGGAGACTCTACTAATTTGCCTATAATCAAAAAGAAACCGGTTACGAGTAAAATAAAAGTCAGTATTATCGCATATGTTCTTGCCTTATTGTGTGTTATCTGATCGTAAACAGTCATTAATCATGAAACATGAAACATATAACATGAAACATTATAATAGACGGGTGTCGAGGTGGAAAGGCTTCTACAAGCGCGCAAGAAAGTTACAAGACAAACTATAGAAAAAATATAAAGGTTCTCTATTCTGAGAAATCCTATTCTAATTCAACAAAACAATTCTGAGCACTTGTGGAAAGGAAACCGAGACACGACCCGTCAATCAAACTTAACATTAACCTTTTTCCTTTCCTCTTCCTCTGCTTCAAAAAACTCTTCTTCTTTGAAGGTAAACATATTAGCAATAAGGTTGCTGGGAAAAATTTTTATCCTCGAATTATACTCTAGAACATTGCTATTATAAAATTGTCTTGAATAAGCAATTTTATCTTCTGTGTCTTCCAACTGTCTTTGCAAATCTCTAAAGTTTTCGCTGGCTTTAAGATCGGGATATGCCTCAGCAACAGCAAAAAGAGTTTTTAGCGCGGCTGTCAGCATATTGTTGGCCTCAGCTTTTTCGAGTGGAGTTTTAGCTGACATCAAGGCGCTTCTAGCTTTTGTTACCTCTTCAAAAACACTTTTTTCATGTTTTGCATAGCCTTTTACCGTCTCAACCAAATTTGGTATCATGTCGGATCGTCTTTTTAGTTGAACGTCAATACCGGATAGGGCCTCCTTAATCCTCGCTTTCAAGACAACAAAACCATTATAAGTCGCGATTAAATAAACAGCTAATAATACTCCTGCACCGATTAAAATATAAAGTAAATTCATTTCATTTCACCTCCTCTTAGATAGAATTTTCACTAATCATAACGAATTCACGCGAATTCTTGAATTAGTGGCAATTCGCTATCATTCGTGGTCATTCTATTAACCACTTCCTAATTTCTATATAAGGTAACGTATTCATTATATCATTTTTTTCACACCAACCGCGTCTGGCAACCGAGATTCCGTAAAATATCCCGTCCATCTGATCATTAGCGTGGGCATCCGTGTCAACCACAAATTTCACCCTGTAATTCAACCCTTCTCGAACAAGCAAATCAGGTAAATCTAATCTCTGCGGCCAAGAATTGATCTCAAGCACGATATTTTTTTTCTTGCAGTAGTCAAAAATTTTTGGCCACTCGAGCTCGTAGCCCTCTCTTTTTCCTAAAAGTCTACCTGTTGGATGACCTAAAATTTTTACTTTGGGATAGCTTAAAGCCTTCAAGACTCGACTCGTCATTGATTTGGCATCCTGATTAAAAACACTATGAACCGACACAATAAGATAATCAACATAGTTAATAGCTTCTTCAGGAAGGGCTATTTTTCCGTCGGGAAGTATATCTACTTCCAAACCGATAAAACATTTTACTTTTCGGCTTTTAGCCGCAACCTTATTAATCTCATCACTCCTTAATCTCATAATTTCCATAACTTCATTTTTAGACAGGTCTGCAATTTTGGGATTATGATCCGCAAATCCAACATATTGATAATCTAACCGTTCGGCTTTCTCAAGTATTTCCTTATAGGTATTTTTTCCTAAATCGTGAGATGGCTTTAAATCATAGGAAGAATGGATATGTAGGTCGCCTTTAATTTCGTTTGTCTCGACAAGTTTGGGTATTTTCCTGGCTTTAGCCATCTCGATTTCATCTGTCCCTTCCCTGATCTCTGGTGGAATATATTGGAGCCCAAGAAAATTGTAAAGTTTTTCCTCTTTTTCAAATTCCAGTAATTTGAATTTGGGATTTGGAACTTTATTGGAAATTGGTTTTATTGGTTTAATTCCGTATTCATTTAATGAGTATCCCTTTTTTAATGCAAATTCTCTAAGGTTAATATTGTGCGCCTTGCTCCCTGTAAAATATTGAAGCATAGATCCATAGCTTTTATCTTCCTGAATACGCAAGTCTATTCTAATGTTTGGATTTACTATGATCGATGCTTTTTTTTCCCCTGCATTATCAACTCTGAGTGTTTTAGGACACTTGATAAAATAATTAATTATTTCTTTATAACTTTTAATTTTTAATTTTTCATTTTTAACTTGGACTGCCAAGTCCACATCGCCTATTGTCGCCACCATTCTCCGCAAAGAACCTAGTGCATCCACATTTTTAATCCCGGGATTTTTTTTGAGGTAGTCCATGATATCTTTTGCTATCTCGAAAGCATAAGGGAGCGGCATACGTTCTGTTTTGGAAGATTTTTTTTCGTAAAGATCTATCGCTTCCAAGATATCTTTCTGGGATCTTTCTCCAAATGTCTCCAGCTTAGCTATCCTTCCTTCCAAACAGGCTTTTTTCAAATCTCCAACAACTGTAGCAGGATCTGACAACTTCAATTCTTTAACTAGTTTATATGCCTTTTTAGGGCCAATCGTCGGGATCTTCATCAAAACAAAAAGTGTGCTGGGAACTTTTTTTAGAATCGAGTCAAAATGTATGGATTTGCCTGTTTTAAAATATTCGTCTAGATGCGAACCGATTGAAGAACCGATACCAGGAATGTCGAACAATTTTCCATCCTGCCAGAGGTCTTTTAATTCTCTTGTCAGATGTTCGACTGAATCTGCAGCTTTTTCGTAAGCAATAATTCTGAAACGATTTACCCTCTTAAGTAGATATACTGCGGCTATCGATCTAAGAATATGTGCAACTTCTTTGTTGGTAAATCTTTTGAGATCATCCTTTTTCATGATATTTTAGCTCTTGCAATGCTACAATTTTTTGTTAGTATTATTATACTTTTTAACTTTTAACTTTTCACTTTTAATTTTCAACTTAATTTTGGGGTCATAGCTCAATTTGGTTAGAGCGCTGCCCTGTCACGGCAGAGGTTGAGGGTTCAAATCCCTTTGGCCCCGCACTAGAGTCGCTTTCCGAAGCATGAGGATTAGCGAATCTTGTGTCCTCCAAATATCGCTCTTCAACACGTCGAGCAAATAACGAAGAGTTAAGTGTTGAAGAAAGCTATGGAGGACTCAATAAGAAGAAATTAATAATTTGTCATGAGCGTTAAGGTTGAAAGTAAATAGCTCATGACACAACCTAGTGAAAATCTTGCTTGCGCAAGCAAGCGTTGGGAACCCCGACTAAGTCGGGAGTTCCAAATCGAGCTATAGACGACTGTAATTTACACTAGACTTTAAATTAAAATTATAAATTCATCGCAAGCGTGAGTTCAAATGTAAATAGCTTGCGATACAACTTAGGGAAAATCGTTGGGAAAAAACCGTTAGGTTTTGTCCCAAAACGAAGGGAGGTGATTAATATAGCAAAACAGCGAGCAACGTCTTTAAATTATAAAAATCTGGCAGTTTCTACCTTTAAGGAAAAATATTTATATTTACTCTTGGGTGGGTTGGTACTTCTAGTTGCATTCGTATCAGGTATGGGTGTTTTGACAAAAAATAGTAAGACGGCGGTAGTGAATCGGGAAAATGCAGCAAAGGAAGGTGTTTTAGAAAACCCTAAAGCCGCTGGCAAACAGTACACGATAAAACAAGGGGATAACCTTTGGAAGATAGCTGAAAACACCTATGGATCAGGCTACAATTATACGGACATCGTCCAGGCAAACAAAATCGCAAATCCGGATTTGCTACTGGTTGGACAGGTTGTAGTACTTCCACAGGTTGCAGCCAAAGCACCTACCAAGGGTGAAATCGCAAAAAGCTCAACTGCAAAAGTGACATTCAAGGGAGACACATATACAGTAAAGAACGGAGACTATTTATGGAAGATTGCCTTAGAAGCCTACGGCGATGGTTTCGCTTGGAGCAAAATAGCCACAGCAAACAAGCTGATTAACCCTGACCTCATTTTCCCGGACACTAAGTTGAGTATCCCAAGATGAAACTATGAAGAAAAAAGATATCGCGATCGATTATCGTTCGCTTCTTATGTCAACGCTGAAAGAAAGATCCCTAGCATTGGCCATAGGACTTGGCACTGTAGCTATAATTGCATCTATAGCATTCTGGCTTGCTTTTTCAAAAATAAGCTACATTACTCCGCCTATTCAAAAAGTTAAAAAAGCAGAAGTTAAAGAAAAACCCGTAGAAAAAAAAATTCAAACCTACGTAGTCAAAGAAGGAGACCAATTATTCCTTATTGCAGAAAAATTAACCGGTTCAGGCCAGAATATGCAGGCTATCATGGAAACCAACAACATCACCAATCCCGATCTTCTTGAAGTCGGTCAAAAGCTTATAATCCCTGATACAAAGACAAGAAATCCAAATTAAAAATCCAGAATTATTCAAGCTGGAAAAATTCTCACCATTCCAAGATAAAACTTCACATCCTACATTCTTTTCTCTTCTTATTTTATATAATTCTCCTATTTATGCCAACAGAAAGGCTTAATCAATATTCTAAACCGCGTTTGCGTGAGCCAAGAGCTTTAAATAGATTAGCACGAAGGTTCATAGTTTGGTTATACACTCATGCTCGCATCGCTCCTGCTGAAGTAGTCAATATCGACAACTCTTTGGAAAGAGCTTCAGAATTGTTAAACCAAGGGTATGGGTTATGGATTCTCGGCACACATTTTAGCAAACGTGAAGGATTTGACATGGACATTCTCCCAGCACAATTTATCCCTGAACTAAACAGTCGAATTTTAGTATCGCCTATATCTCTCCATCAACGTCTCGATCACCCTCATATGATAGATTTTGTTAGCTGGTTAACAGCAGCTACTATAACTCCTGTGGTGAACGCTGACGCAATGAAGGAAAATAATAGAAATGAAGCCGAGAGAAGGCTCAAAAGAGAAATTACTTTAGGCGAAGGCGTTCGACCGTACGCAAGATTAGTCGGAGAAGCAACTAGAAAAGGAGGGGCCGCAGCCATAGCTCCTCAGGCCGGCAGACGAACAAGCCTGGAGTTGTCTCAAGCAAAAGCTAAAACAGTCGAATATCTTTTGGCTCTTAGTAAGACTGAAAGAGATTCTAAGCTGGCATTTTTATTTATGTCGATGAGTCCGATGGAAAAGGTCGATTATGAAGAAATTAAAGATAGCTTCAACTTAAAAATGAAATACAAAATTACGTTCGCGACTTTAACATTGTCAGAAATATATGACTTATTGGATAAAGTGAATGAGCGCCTTGCAATAAGTCCAATTGAGGAAAAAAAACAACTTACTATCGACGAATTGATCCTGATTATTTTGTCCCTCCCAATCAGCCCTGACTATAATAAAATAGATCCAGCTTATGCAGATCTGCTTGCCTCAACTATTGAAATCGATGCTATGGAAGCTATTCCAACACAGCATGAATAAATTAACTCCAAGATGGTAAAATACTTATTAGTGCGGGATTAGTACAATGGCAGTATGCGTCCTTCCCAAGGATGAGACGCGAGTTCGATTCTCGTATCCCGCTCAAAATTAGGCAAGCCAAGGAGAATGTTGAGGATTCAAGTCCCTTCCACCGCTTGAAAAATTTCTTAAAAAGAAAGAAATACCCTTGCTTTTCGCCCAACGGTTATGTTAATATTTAGCAAAATATGGCTGAGGAACAAGAAAGAGAACGAATAAAGAGACAAATAGGACGCACTCCACTACTGGCGCATGATGTTTTTTACGGTGCTCTTGTCCAAGCTAAGTTTAATTTAGGAGAAACAAAAGGCATTGATAAAGCTTTAAGAGGGTGGGAAATAAAAGCTACGTAGGATAACATTAAACCTGGATTTATAACGGTGTTGCAAGAAGATACTAGGGAAAGTTATTTTGATCCCAATCTTATATTTTTTTTGCCTACGGAGCAGGCAACGACGCAATTTGGCACTGAAGGTGAAGGAGCGTTGAAAATAGCTAAAGGTACTCTCGTTTTGTCTGATGCTGTCATGCAATCGCTTGGCTGCCGTCGCCGTGTGATAGCTGATGCATCCATGAGTCTAGATAGAGCGTCTAAAGATGACAAAAATGGATACACAGGAGTAGAAAGCAGAGTGAGACTTCCCGTTCAAAGATTAGCTCCTCTCATTCATGAGCTTGATAATCATATGTCCTTGAATTTCGGATTAGGACCACGCAGCCTTATAGCTTTAATGCATGGTAGATTGATGACTGCTGATCATTTTCCAGATACCATGGCTGACTATATCAACAGGGTTACTCCATCCTATCCGCTAAGCACAGCTATTGTAGATGACTGGCCGGGAAATGCCAGTAACGCAGTATCTTACGAGAATATCATTCATACCTTATATTCTGAAGCACAGGCTGGCAAACCTGTGATCCGAGCACGCTACTGGATAAATCCAACAACCGGTCTTATACTAAAAGAGGGTAGCCATATACCAAAAGGGGACTATCATTCACCAGCAGGTACTGTGTGGGACGTTGTAGAACATTATATCACGCCAGAACAAGGTAAACCGAGGCTGACTCATTATCAAAGAAATCGTGCCGCTTCCTTCACATGGTGGGCTCTGAAGTTGGGACTTACACCGCCTCCTAATCTGATGGAGAAACTGGAAGCTGCAGGGTTGGGTTTCCGCTTGCCAAAACCTCTTTAAACTTTATCATGTGCTAGAATATAGCATTAACAAACTGATAACTGATCACCAGGAACTAACAACTGAATTTGCCGATGTAGCTCAGCTGGCAGAGCGGCTGTATCGTCCCAGAAGTAAGTAGCTAATTTTATTAAATTAGCTTACTACTTCGGGATCCCGTAGTTCTAGCAAATTTTTGCTGGGATAGCTTAACTGGTAGAGCAGCTGTATCGTAAACAGCAGGTTCCGGGTTCAACTCCCGGTCCCAGCTCAAAAAATTTGCAGATACTACTGGGATAAACAGTCGAATTAATAAATGTAATCATAAAAATGTCAAGACTTGCCGAACACCAAAAAAAACAATTTAGGACAAATATTATATTTATTATTTTAATTCTTCTAACTGTAATCGTTCTCATCTCCACGGTTGTATTGAAAATCCTTCTCAACACTTCTGTT
>MFZO01000049.1:0-1958 GCA_001788015.1 Candidatus Roizmanbacteria bacterium RIFCSPHIGHO2_02_FULL_38_11
CAAATTCTTTAATTAAAGGAGTTCCTGCTTCAAGAATTATCCTATCGCTAACCGGAAGGTTTTGGATGATCTGAGAGGCCTCCTCCATAGTCGAGTTTAGCGCTATTTGCAAATATTTTTTCTTTTTTGAAAGAAACATATTTTAATTGTATACCTTTTAGTCCTTTTTTTTAACTACTCTTAAGTAAACAAAATACATTACCGCACCCGAAAATACGATAATACCTATAATGCTTTTGTTGTCAAAATATTTATTCCCAGCCGCTGTAATTACCACCAAAGATATCAACATTGCAATCATATAACCAATTATGAAATGAAAGACAGTAATTTTAGGGATTTTACTTTTTATTTCTTGAGGCAGTTCGTTGTAGGTGAATATTTCTGAATAAAGATAACTGGCAGATTGTTTAGATAACGGAAAAAACTCTTCGCAGATAAAACATTTTATTCTGCCCTTTTGCTCCGCTAGCTTTTTTTCAGCTATCGCCTGGCCATACCTGCAATTCGGACAACTGGCTATATATATTTTTTTGCCGCATCTTCTGCAGACTGTATATCCGGCAGAAAAATAATTTTCCTTATTGTCAGTACCCAAAATAAATCCCTCAAAACCACAAGAGCAGACAAAATTAACCCAGGATTTATGTTCTTTCTGCATACCTATCATGACAACAAAACCTGGAAAGAAAATCAAGAGATTGTATTGGTGCCTATCCCTTCTGAACAGGGATAATTTATAACCTATTTATTATTAGTTTATTACCTTAAATTACAGTTAGGTTGTCAGAATAATAAAATATAAGAAGGTGGAAAACCGTTGACGGTTAGAGATAAGTGGTATAATGACGTATGGCTGATCCTAAAATAAAACAGACCCTAATAAATGCTGGTACAGTAGTTGGCAGTCAATATGCCCAACTAGTTGGTGTTTCTGTAACTGACATTGACATTACCTTGGAATTTGTTTTTGTTAACCCAAGAGATAAAACATCAGGGCAAGTTGTATCAAGGGTCACCCTTCCATTAGCTATTGGAGTTGATCTAGCTAATACCATACTTATGGTAGCGAAAGTTCATGAAAATAAAAAGAAAGGAGACCAAAATGCAAGACGCTCTTAGTTCTAATTACTATATAGATACATTTGAATCTACAAACGACTATAACAAAAAAGTTGAGGTAGCAGATGTAAAACCAAAAAAAACACTGACGCCAAGGGTAATTTGGATTACTCCCGATAGTATTCCAATGCGAGTTCTTATTAGTTTAGCACAAACAAAATCTCCAGAAATAGTCACAAGTAAACTAGATTATAAATAAAACTTCGATCTATCATTAAATGTATGAGATTGTTGGTACAAGAACGATGATAAGGAAATTTGAGGATTATATGAATACTCTTTCAAAAGAGAAATATAATCGTATTCTTCAATTTCTCAAAAACACTCCTAATGGTCATCAAGACCACAAAATGAAATTCAAAAAAGTAGGTAGAACTTGTCGTCAGTATGACCTTACAGATGAAGCTAGATTAATCTATGGCGTAATTAAAAAAAGTAAACAAATTGTTATTGGGTATATTGGAAGCCATGATGCAGCTGATATTTATTTAAGAAAAAATTGTTGATATGGACCCCTTATTTCAAATATCGAAGCTTTCCTTGAAACAAGTTGAGGTTTTGCCAAGAAAGCTGTATTTTCCAAAGTTCCCGCTATAACGTCAGCCATATTTCATTAAAACAACTATTTGACATCTTAACAGAACGATAGATTTATTTGCAAGATATAAAAAGTCTTAGGCCGTGACGAAACATACATTTTGGAAAGAATTTTAGGCTGTGGCGGGAATAGCTGAAGAAGATTTTGGAGATCTTTTGTCAACCGCTTCGGTTGCCACGTCAAACGTGGTTGCAACCACGTTTGACGTGGTTGACATTTTGGCTTTGTAATTAGCCAG
>MFZO01000049.1:1979-5270 GCA_001788015.1 Candidatus Roizmanbacteria bacterium RIFCSPHIGHO2_02_FULL_38_11
ATTTGGCTCAAAGGTACGCCTGGTTTTGGGAGCCCTTTTTTTCCAGCGTCCACCGGCGACACCCCTATGATGAGTGTGTCGATGACCAAATATAATACCTTTACCGCAGTGATAACATTTATTCATAGAAGATTTATGATATCATAGAATAACTATTAAATCAATCAAGAAATCCTAAATTCTAATTTCTAAATCCTAAATAATTTCAAAATAATTAATTCTAAATTAAAAACATTTATTGCTTAGGATTTTTTTAAAATATTTGAATTTTGGATTTGTTTAGAGTTTAGTATTTAGGGTTTAGAATTTTATATGCTAAGTTATCTTTTCACCAATCCCCTTCTCTTTTTCGTCTACCTCATCGCCTTATTGGTGGCGATTGCCGTCCACGAATTCTCCCATGCTTATGCTGCAGATTATCTCGGCGACCCAACGCCAAGACTCGCCGGAAGACTCAAGCTAAACCCTCTCGCACATATCGACGGGATTGGGCTTTTATTCCTTCTCTTTTTTGGCTTCGGTTGGGGAAAACCTGTCGGTTTCGATCCATACAATTTGAAAAATCCAAGAAAAGATGCGGCAATAATTTCCCTTGCCGGACCTTTTTCTAACTTTATTTTGGCAATACTTTTATCTATAGTTCTAAAATTTATAATTTTTTTAAGGCTTTCTCCTCTTCAAAGTATGGCATTTTTCTTTCTTGCTCCAATTATTTCTTTGAATATCATACTGGGCGTTTTTAATCTCCTGCCGATTCACCCTCTTGATGGATTTAAGATAGTCGGCGGCCTTCTATCTGAAGAAAAAGCCAGAGAGTGGTACCAGCTGGAGCGCTATGGTATGATTTTCCTTCTCATGCTCATCTTTCCCTTTGCCGGATCTTCCCTGCTCGATCTGATAATCCGACCAGTTGTCTCATTTATATTGGGTCTGCTTATTCCAACCAGCGCGGGGGGAGGAATTATTTAGGGGGTAGTAAGCGGAGCAAAAGTAGGATTTCTCTTGATGCACTTCATATAATCTTGAGTTGTACAGCCTCGTCCTAATTTAAGCTTTATTTTCTCACAGGTGGTTTCGCTACATGTGCTTTCCGGGTTTGATGTTGGTTCTCTCACAGACGTCGGTCGCCTCGCTGAAGTGGGACTTAGGCTTATTAATTCTTCTAGATCGGACGAGTCGGATGACTTTGTAGTAAATGACCAGGGAACACCGGCATTGTCAAATTTTTTTCCGCCGATTGAAATTTGGAAATAATAAGTCGTTCCTGCCGACAAAAGAGTAAGCTCCATTTCGTGATCAGTGTCGGATCCACCTTCTGGAGCTAATAAGTTGAGGGTCGTTGGTGAAACACCATATTCCACAACTCCCTGTGTATTTGTACCGGTTGCGTAAGTTATTCTGGCAGAGCTTGTCGTCATGTCTGAAACTACAACGTCCCGAGGCACCTGGTCTTCGGCACGACCCGAGAGATTTTGAACGACTGAAAAACCTATAACAAGAAAGACTATAGACAATATACTCCCTACGGCGATTGCTGCTAATTTTGGTATTTTTAACATATGGTGAAATCCGCTATTGTTAGTGGTAATTCATAACTATTATAGTATTATTCTCAACGCTCCTCCTATTAAAAGTAATATCATACCTGGTACTACTACCCTATTAACATTCTCTAATACCCCGGCTCGTGGAAGAGCCGAAGGAGTTATTGTTCCTCTAAAATTACTTGGCGTCACCGTCAGACCGGTTCCGCCCCCACCCACAGCTACAGAGGCCGTACCATTTTCGCTGCAAACGATGACATTTGTCGCGTTTATGTCGTTTTTAATAATCTTAGAACTATTATACACATCTGGTTGACAATCAAAAGAAAGCGTTCCCGAACCTTGGGCTAGGGCTTTAAACGTAATGGTTGCAACTGTTCCGGATCCAGTCTGGTAAGTCGCCGGGTCGTCGACCAAACCTGCGATATAAACTTTTCCGGATGTAATATTGTTGATAACCGTTGGGAAAAAACTTCCAGGGGTTACGATTTGGGCCTCAAGAAGGCTCACATCATAGACAATGTAGGCATCAGTAGAAGTAATTTGATCGCTTCCCGCATCGACTATCACCTGAGCATCAAATGTTTCTCCCGTATTGGCAGAAAAGCTAGCATTATCAAAATTAAAAAAAGCCCCGTGTGCTTGACCGAAAACAGAAGCGGATAAAAAATAAGTTGTCAGAATTAAAAATATTCCAAATAAAAATTGTTTCATTATTGGATTTCAAGCGTCATTTCACCAAGTTGGGGTGTTAAAATCTTACTTTCTTCGTCGACCATTTGACTTTTCTCCAATCCGAGTGTCTCAGCCAGAGTCAAGACCAAAATGCCGGCTTTTTTTGGCATCAAGGTAAGGCGTAAAATAGGAGTATTATCAAGGATTGTTGGTTCTTGGCTTCCGAGTTTTTTTGTGCCCGTTACTACATAGTAATCGCTTTTCTTAAGGGGAAAAGCGTCAAAATCAGGCAAAAGTGATTTGGCAGAAATAATTTCCACAGCGCCTTCCTCAAACTTCACTACCGCGTCATAGCCAACAATTGATTTTTGATCCGAACTCGCAACTATATCAACATCTAAGGCCTTGTCAACGTCTCCTGTATTGATCTCCGAAGCTGATTTGAGGGAAAAAGAACCTACCTTCCGGCCAGTTACCGAATTAGGCACCGGTACAACTGATGCGGGCGGAATAACAGTGTTGAAATTCCGCTCATCTTCGGTCTTTTTCCTTGTTTGATAAAGAAAAAATAACATAAAAGCAAAAACGACAAAGACCAGTAACAATAAGTAGCGAAATAGCATATTTTTTTGGTTGTTGGTTGATTGTGGATCCATTGATTTATAATCCTTCATCGGTTCTAACTGATAATGCCGCGATAACCAACGAGTAGTCCTGTGAATCCACAATGCCGTCAAGATTCAGATCGGCCAATGCCAATACAGATGGATCGGTGCTCCCAATATTGTTTCGGATAAGCGATATATCATAGGAATTAACCACGCCATCTTGAACTGGTAGATCACCGACTAATAGAAAGATACCTGAGAAATCTAAATTATTATCACCGTAATTCAACAATATTGCTCCATTTTCACAGTGGTATGTGCCTGGGGAAGACTCTTGCGGAGTTGACTGACAAATTCTTTTTTGTAAGTGCTTAGGCCCTTTTATAAATATTTTATAATCCGAGCTTGGAGAAACATTATTAAATCCCACTCGTCCAGACCAAAAACCGTTATTATCGACAGTA
>MFZO01000050.1:0-12666 GCA_001788015.1 Candidatus Roizmanbacteria bacterium RIFCSPHIGHO2_02_FULL_38_11
TCCAAATTTAAATATCCGATTAATCTTACTTTTTTTTGCAAGCTATTTAGCTTGATATATTGAATAATTTTTTCAAGTTGGTCGCTAATATCTTTATTCTTTGTAAATTTACCGCATAGTAATAGTTGATAGTCATATTTTTTTTCTTTTTTCAATCTGTTAAAGGCTTCCAATAATCGAAGCACATTTTTTCTAGGAGCAAAGCCTCCGATGTAAAGGATAAATTCTTTGTTAATTTCATATTTTTTTTGCAGATTTGACCAAACTTCACCCGGGTCGTTAATTTTTTGAGGAGGATCGATTCCGTTATAAGCAACCTTAATGTTTTTAGCCAAAGGGTAGTATTTTTTAACGTCATCAGCGGTAAATTTAGATACTGTTATTGCTACATCTGCCTTTTTCATTCCATAAGAAAATAATATTTTAAATATTAAATTATTCAGAGGAGACATGAGTTCTTTATACGGGGTAAGTGGAATTAGGTCGTGGACAGTGAGAACTATTTTAAGATTTTTTCTATTTATAAAAAGAGGAACGCCAAAACCGTTGGTTAGATGTAGGATGTCTGGGTTATATTTTTCGATTAATTTCGGAATTTCAATTTGTTCAAATAAAATTCTTTTTAAGCCAAAATATTCCGAATCGTCCTTAGTTTCATGTATGATCAGGTTAGACGGAGGGGGAGAGTCATTGAATATTTTATTTACGCCCTTTTTAGTAAAAGCAATAATCTCTAATTCATTGAATTTTAGTAATTCTTCAAGAAGTTTTTTTACTACATAGCCTACACCTGTTGCCTGGGGAGAAATTTTTCTCGCATCAAAAAGAATCCGCATTTTTTTATTATACATTTTTTAGATCCGGAGGCATAGTGCGGTATTTAGTCTTAAGAAGTTTTAAAGCCTCTCTTAATTTATTCCAAACCTCTGGTTTTTCCTTTAAGGAGGTCAAATCTTCTTTTACAAATTGATCAAAATCAATATCAATTCCATCCTTTTCTTTTAAAAGATTAAAAGCTTCACGAGCCGCTTTTGACCATTTTTCATTTTTAGCTAAAGCAGATAAAACTTTCTGGGTGACAAGTATATTGTCGTCGTCGACAAAATATCCTATCCAATAAGTAAGATATTTTTCATTTGTTAATCCAAGAGTATATCTAAGTTCTGAAATAATTTTATCTCGAAGTTCTGCATTGTTGAGGTTGTCGACCATATAATCCAGCATTTCTTCATACGATTTTTTACCTCTTGTTGTAGCCACTTCACGAAGCATATCTGTAGCAGAAATCTTTCCACGTGCTGTTATTGGAATAGAGAACAATCGACTGATCACTTCTGCTCGAAAAACATGTGAATGTTCGCCTAAGACACCAGTATTTTTTGAGTCCACGATACTTGGATCTCTGTTGATTGTGTTCATCATGTTTTCGAGAGTATTGATAGAAGCGTCATCTATTTCAATGACTTCTTCGATAGATTTACCATATTGTTTTCGATACATTTCCCCGAATCTTCTGACGATAACATCTTTCATAAGTTGGGCCTCTGATGGCCAATTTTTTAATCTTTCTGGAGGTAAAGTTTGCTTTGCCCAGTCAGAGATAGTCTTACCGCCTGACAAGATAATTTTGTCAGTGATACCCAGATAAAGAGCATATCCGGCAGCAAGAGCATTTGTTCTTCCTAGGCGATTTAGGGCAAATCTGCCCATGTTTTGCGATTCTTGGCGCTTGAGTTCTTTTTTATCAATATCTGATAGTTCTGAAAGGTAGGTTTCTCCCTCAATGACTCTAAAGTTTGGTTCTTTACTATGCAGCGGATCTTCTTTAAACTTTTCCCATTCATTTTTTTGTCCTTCGGTTAATTCCCCCCCCCAATAACACAGGTTTTACCGGGCCCTGACCAAATACAATAAGTCTTTCAAATTTTTTATTACCCCACTGTTCTTTTTGTTCTTGATAAGGATGTCTTATGTCTGGCGCGTCCTTTGTTCCGTAATTTATACCTGGGCCTGAGGTTGTGGTTCTTGAGAATCTTGCATTATTTATTATTTAAAATTTCTTGGTAAGTTTTTTCGTAATTTTCAACCATTTTCTCAACCGAAAAATTCTTGGCAATATATTCTCGACAATCCTGCAGTTTGATTTGATCAATTTTTGCCAGCGCTTCTTTTAAGCCGTCGACGCCTTTCTCGTAAGGTACGACAAATCCGGTTTTACCGTTTACGATTACTTCAGGGACAGCTCCGCGGTCGAATCCGATTACCGGCGTTCCGCAGCTACCAGCTTCGGCTAATGTTAGACCGAACGGTTCCTGTTGATTTATTGTCATTAGAAATACTTTAGCATGTTGATAAAGTTTAATTATTTTTTCCAACGGGACTGACTGTTCAGTTG
Source organism: Candidatus Roizmanbacteria bacterium RIFCSPHIGHO2_02_FULL_38_11 (assembly GCA_001788015.1). GTDB lineage: Bacteria > Patescibacteriota > Microgenomatia > UBA1406 > GWC2-37-13 > 2-01-FULL-40-13. The sequence continues at coordinate 2,396 of MFZO01000050.1, forward strand.
TAGGCTTTCCAACGAACTGAATTTTGTCATTAAGTTGAGGTTTTACGTCTTTTTCGAAAAACTCGTGGTCTTCAACAGGAGCTGAAATATAAAGCTTCATTCCTGTAGCTTGAGCTAGTTTTATAGCAGAGCGAATTCCCTTAGGATCCATAAACGATCCGTCGGCATTTTTTGCTTTTGGCAGGCGGGCAAGCCAGAACATGTAATCTTCCTTTTTCTCCGAATAGGTATAAAGATCGGTGTCGACTCCGTTATAGACAGTTTTATAGATTTTAGCTTTTTTATAGAGTTTGGCATAGGCATTGGAAAGAGAAATGAAATTAGTTTTTTTAAAATGTCCCATCAGATCATCCATATAAAAATCGTATAAATTATGGAGAGTGATGACTAAAGGAATTTTAATATCATTCTCAATTATGGCGGGCACAAAATCTGGATAAACATGGCTGTGAACAATATCAAAATCATCTTGTAATTCAACTATTTTTTTTGCTAGTTCAAGAAGATTGGCCACTTGTCTGACAAATTCGTTTTCAACAGGTGGAGAATCAACCCAGCCTTTTTCAACAACAGGTATAATGCTTACCCCTTCGATGAAACTGTCTCCAGTCCCAAGAAGTGATACTTCATGACCTTTTCTGGCAAGACCTTTTGCTAGTTGATAGATAATTCTGGAGCGGGAGGCAAAAAAATCAGGAGTAACTTTCCGCTTAAGAGTAGAAACGATAAGGATTCGCATAGAAATCATTATACATAACAGGTTGAGATATTAATAGAAATTTGTAGAGGTTTATAGAAATTCATTGTAGACACGAAATCAGGATTTACGTAGTTTTTTTATTTTTTTTATTGCGGCAAGGATATAGGTTGGAGCAGGATTATTTTTTGGAGGATTTAAAGAACGTTCGTAAAGACGGTAGAATTTACCGGCGATTTTATCCCAATTGAAGCGCTGAACCACGGTTCGATAGGCGTTCTCTCCCATCTTATAGCGCAGTTTTTCATTCTCGATAAGCAGGTTGACTTTTGTTGCGATCTCATTTGAACTTTTTGGCCTGACCAAAAAGCCATTTACCCCGTCTTTTACAATGGTAGATACGCCTCCTTTTCGAGTTACTATGACCGGTGTCTTATGAACCATTGATTCAAGAATGACTAGTCCTAACGGTTCACTCCAGACACTAGGAGCCACGTAGACGTCCGCCCGAAGATAGAAATCGTCAAGTTCTCCGAGTTTTTGTGAAAAATATCCGAGCAGATGAACATTGGTTAATCTATATTTTTGAATCAGGTTTTCCAGATACTTTCTTTCCGGACCGTCGCCCAAAATGACGATTTCCGCTTTGATCTGGCGAGCCGCTTTGATAAGGTACTCAACGCCTTTATGTACGGTAAGTCGCCCGGTAAAAAGAACCATATTCGGATGTTTAAATTGATACTTTCGGTCAATCCAGGAAGTTTTTTTTGCAAAGTCAACCTGATTATTGACACCGGCAGGGATGGTTTTGGTTTTTTTAGCCAAATCTTTACCAAACATCTGTAGATACCACTGACGGGTAAAGTTGCTGTTGGCTGTAATAAATTTGGCTCTGACAGAAGCGTCTCTAACGTTGGCTTTCCATCTTCCGTCCTCGCTGAAATAATGCAAATCGCTGCCATGGGTTGTAATAATATAAGGGATTCTATAGAGATTGGCCAATGTTCGTGCGACAGGCGGAAGGAAAGCGGTATGAAAAACGTGGATGAGATGAGGTTTGAACTTTTCTATTGCCTTAGAGGTTCGCGTTAGATAATAATTATAAATTTGGATGAATTCCTGGTTTGAAAATTTGGCGTATTTTTTAGCCCCAGGCAGTTCCGGGTTTCCGACGAAAACTCCCAGAGTAGGCGGCTTGAGGCGAAAAATCTTTATTTTTTTGAGAACCCTGTTATCAGGAGCTACAATTGCAGCCTGAAAGCGATCCGAATAATTATGCGTTAAGTGATTGGCTAAACGACGTAGCCAAGCCCCGGATCCGTTGCCCCAGAGGGGAAACATATAAAGGTAGAGTACTTTCATATTGAAGATATTATATCATTTTTGCCATTCTGCCAAACAATTCAACCTGCCAGGTTGGATATTGGCATTTCATTGAGCCCCAAATTAATCCAATTTTATCATTTTGTAGCATATAATCCATTGATACAAGTCTGATCTTTTACGAATAATTAATCTTATGATTCTCAAAAAAAAGTTTGCTAAAGGTGAAATATTTCATGTTTTCAACAAGAGTATAGCTAACTATGGAATTTTTAATGATTTGGAAAATTCCAGAAGATTTATAGATACACTTTTTTATTACAATAATAAATTGGAAGACGAAAGTTTTTCTAAATTTTTAAAGAGGAAAGAAAACTATCACGCAGAAAATCTTCTTATAGCAAAAGACTTTCCCTATATTAAATTTCTCTGTTACTGTATTATGCCAGATCATTATCATTTGTTGGTTAAAATAATTGAGGAAGATTACTTCTCTAAATATATAAGTGACGTTGAGAACAGTTTCACCCGCTTTTTTAATGTTAAGTTTGAACGAATTGGACCGCTCTGGCAAACAAGTTTCAAATCTGTAAGGATAAAAAGTAACGAACAATTGTTACATGTTCACAGATACATACATCTTAATCCAACAACCAGTAGCCTTGTAGACAAACCTGAAGATTGGACACATTCTTCTTACAGAGATTTCATATCAAATCCAAAATTTTTAAGAGAAATCATTACTGAAATCTCTATCAAAAATCCAGATACATACAAAAGATTTGTCGAGGATCAAAAAGATTATCAAAGAAAATTAAAACTAATTAAAAAGCTCCTTTTAGATTAATTTACGGAGTTTTGTATTAAGCCTTTTACCAACCTGACAGGTTGGTTTATTGGTTTTAGGGTTGGTTTGACAGACTAATTTTGGATGAGACTTTCTGCTATGAGTAACCGCGCTGCTCCTAGGAGAGCGCTGTTTTTAATTTTAAGAAAAGTGATTGCGTTTTTTGGAACATTTAATATTCCGAGGTATTGTTGTATTATTTTTTTATATTTCCATCCTTTCCAAAAAAGACTACCTTCCATAACAAACCTCAGTCTAGGCTGCTTCTTGAAAAAATAAATTCCTGCGATTTGACAGGCGATGAGAGATGCAGATCGCTCGAGGAGTTTTTGAGCTATTAAGCATTTGAAGCCTTCTTTCTTTTTAGCTAAGTTCGAGAGTTCTAAAGTGGAGGAGATGGGTCGAGATATTTTGTCTATTGACAAATTAAAATGTTGGAAAAGATATGCTCCCGAAACCTCTTTTTCAAAAAGGAAAGATCTGGGGCTTTGAGATTTATTGTCGATGATTTTTCCAGTTTCTGTTTGAGGGAACTTAGCAAAGTTTCCCGATTCTAAGTTGACCATAATAGTTTTATCTAAAAAAAATGCAAAATTTGTCCCAGTTCCTACAATTCCGCAGGCCAAAGATAAATAATTATCCTGCTCAAGACAGGACAAAAGCAGACAAATTGTATCGTTGGCGCAGGTGACTTTTATTATCCTTTTATGTTTTTGATAGATATATTTTTCTAACTCTTCTCCAAGCGCTCTACCTATAAGATTGCTGAGTTTGTGTTCTTTACTTGTTTCAACAAGGATGCCGTCGAGGTGTCCTTCTCGCACGAAAGGCTTTAAAGCATAGGCAAAATTTAACCCAACAGTGTTTGTTTTTCTATCCAGCTGTTTTTCGAAAAAAGTGAAGAACGTTTTTTTGTCATTAAAGCGCGGGAGACTCACTTTTTTCATGTGTGATAGTATGACGGTACCTTGAGAGCGATCGACGGCTGCAGTTTCGCCAATCGTTCCCCCAATCGAGACGACTTGGATAATGTCACCCAAACCGATCTTTTTAGGCTGAGGTAGAGGATTTTTTATGAATGCAAGTGATGTTTTTTTACCTTTTAGGGATTCTCTAATTTCTTCAACAAAATTATCGCGGATTGTTTTTAGTGTTTGGACAGGATAGAGGAGTGATGAAGGTTTGACATATTTCATATCGCAATTATATAAAATTATACCCAGTATTGCGCCTAAGGTTTCCATGGCTTTTGCCAACCTGACAGGTTGGATTTAGGGTTGGCATGGCAGGCTAAATTTAAGCAAGAAAGAGGGTTTTAAGTTGATTATATATTTTGGGAAACATTTGGTTAGCGACTTCTTTTTCTTTCTGCTTGAAATTTTGTAGAACATAAGTTTCACCATCGATCCAATCCGTGTTTATGCGGTTATCAACGCCGATTCTTACCCTCCAAAAATCTTTTGTATCCAAAGCTTTTTCGATTGATTCGATACCGTTGTGAAGTTTTGGACCTACACCCTTTTGGATTTTGAATTTCCCTAAGGGAATATCTAGGTCATCGTGTACCACAATGAGATCCCGTGAAACATGAAACTTGAAACGTGAAACGAGTTGTTTTACAGCTTGGCCGGAGAGATTCATGAAAGTGAGAGGTTTTACTAGCAAGATGTTAGATGTAAGATGTAAGATAAAAGTACTAAATCTTTTTTCATTTTTGAATTTTAAATTGTAATTTTGATTTTTTACTTTTGATTTTTGATTATTAAGCTTTTTAATTAAATAGTCAATGAATTGAAAACCGACATTGTGTCGATTGTTTTTATATTTTTCACCCGGATTGCCAAGGCCGACGATTAAATACATGGTATTAAGTATATAGTATCAACTATTAAGAAGCTTTAAAACAATTTTTTTGAATTAAATACTTGATACTTAATACTTACTTCTTTATACTAAATTTTATGTCCAAATATGTTCCCGACATTTCAACCCGCCGTTGGGTTGTTATTTCGCCACAACGCTTGGGAAGACCGGAAGAATATCTAAAGACCCATAAGCCAAATAAAATTAACTGTCCGTTCTGTGGCGGTCATGAAAATGAAACCCCGCCAGAGGTATTCAGATTAGGAGGGGGCGAACAAGACAAACCAGGCTGGAAAGTGAGGGTCGTACCAAATAAATTTTCAATCACCGATATTCACGAAGTAATCATTCATTCTCCGGATCACGAAAAAGATATTGAAATCTTGCCCATTGATCAAGTTGTTCTTATCTTTTCCGCTTATCGTCAACGTTATAACATCTATAGAAAGAGAGGTCAAGTCTTGATCTTTTGTAATCATGGAGAGCATGCCGGTAGTTCTCTAGCGCATCCGCATTCGCAGCTCGTTGTGATTCCCAATCAAATAAATCTGGATACCCTGGTGAGGGAGCCATTGAACAACATAGTTGAAGATAACAAATTGTTTCACGTGTATTGCCCCGATTTTTCTCAGTGGCCCTATGAAGTTTGGATACTGCCAAAAAATGAAGGTAATTTTTTTGGTGATACAACCGATGTTGAGATACATGAACTTGCCATTCTTGTCGTAAAAATGTTGAGACGGCTATCTCATATTTATCAGCAACACACCATTTCAAATCTGCTTTTTGGCTACAATTATTACTTCTATCATAAAGAAAATTGGTATCTACGGATTATTCCGAGATTTATACACCGTGCCGGTTTTGAGTTGGGGACGGGCCTGTATGTTAATGTTGTGGATCCAATGGAGGCGGCTTTAGAGCTTAAAGGCGTTGAGAGGAAGATGATAAGTGTGTTGAAAAAATTAAAAAAGTTTTAAATTAACTCGTTAGCACGTTAACGCGTTAACGTGTTAATGTGTTTGGCTAACAATTAGTTCCTTAATCTCCGTTTTCGTTTCCTTTCCTTTTTCATCGGTTAAAATTATCTGATAATAGATCTCGTCTTGGATATTGACGTCAGCCGTTGTTAGTTGATGAAAAATTTCCATCTTGCCAGTCATTATCTTCTCAACCGTTTGATTAGTCGTCAGGTCGGTAAAAATAATCCTTGACTTTAAAGGTGACAAAGTTTTAAAAGATATAAAAAGATAGCGGTTTGAGGTTGTTACAAATATTTTCTGGATCAGATCTTCGGCCTGGATTCGATAAATATTTTGTCTTTGCCAACCCGAATAGGTCATCAAGCTTATGACAGAGACGAAGAGTAATAAACTTATTGCTGCTATAGATTTTATTGAAGGAAGCGGGATACCCCAGATCTTGAAGTAATCGATCTTTATGCTCTGGGCTTTTTTGAAAATCACAAGATCATTTGGATGTGTGAATATTCCGTGACAGGTATCACAGCGCAGTAGAATTACGTCTTGAGGAATGCTTTCTTCTGATCGCAAAGGGACAAGGATGGTCTGATCTCTGGGGCAAAGTTTATCCGCGGTAGAAATCTCGTTGATTTTTTTATCGGAAGCGAGATTTTGGGAGGAGATCAAAGATATCCGATTGATTCCATTTTCTTGAAAAAAAGTTCCTCCACAATTTGAACAGTGAAGAATAAGCTGACTATCGACTACATCCTCATTCATCTTTTCTTTACAGTTGGGACAAAACATAGTAAATAAACAAATACTACGACAAACAATATTACAAATAAGCAAATTCTAAATAATCAAATAAATGATACAATAAATTAATGAATAAATATCGCAATACTTCTCAAGATATTCATTCAAGAATTTACAGATTTATTCTGGGTTGTTTCAAAGATGTAGTAAGAAAAATTCCTAAAACAACTGAAAATATTTCTATCATTAGTCAAGTTTCTTCATCTTTAACATCTATCGGAGCCAACGATCAAGAAGTAGACGCATCAGCTTCAAAGAAAGATTTTATTGAAAAATATGATATAGTTAAGAAAGAAACTAAAGAAACTCATTACTGGCTTTCATTTATAAAAGACGCAGAACTTGTTAGTAAAAATATTGTCGAACCTTATATTAATGAATGTAAAGAAATTCTATTTATTGTTAGTAAGATAATTTTAAATACAAAGCGTTAAATAATCAAATAAGCCAATTTCAAATACTCAAATAAATAGTCAAATTATTAAATGAATTAATAAATTCAGTTATTCATTTGTATATTTGCAGATTTGTAGTATTTGTATATTTTTTTTATTATTTTGTTTATTTGAGTAATTTGTAGTATTTACTTATTGATTTGTAGTATTTGTCGGATTTGTTTATTTGTAGTATTAAAAAAAGTGAAAGATTTTAGGAAGGATTAACACCAAGTAGTCTTTGAACAACCTCTTTCTTATACCTTCTGTCTCCGCGAGAGTTGATTCTGATTGCCGGAAGTTTGCCTTTTTTCCCCCAGCGTTTGATTGTTAGGGGAGAGACTCGCAGAAGATCGGCTACTTCTCTTATAGTTAATAGATCTGGTAAGTCTGAGAGTGATACTTTAGCAGACGGTTTGAGTTTATTCGCCATGCTGTGTATTATAAAATGCAAAATGGCCTTTGTCAACAAGAAAAAAACATACAGATTTTATTCGTCGTTTGCAATTATATTGGAGACTATAATAATATACATTAAGCACCAAAAGCACCAAGTTAAAAGTCAATCCATTCGACAAGCTCAGGATTGATACTGAGCAAAGTCGAAGTATCAAATGGCAAAAGTCAAATCCATTGTTTTTTTTTCACTGTTGGTAATGTTTATGTTTGCTTCTTCTTCATTTGCCTCTACACCGGGTCGATATTGGTATTGTTTTCAACCTACTCAAACGCCAACACCCCCAACCGGCCCTACTTCCACAGCAACTACAATTCCTACCTTTTCGCCGACTCCTTCGGTAACTCAAATACCAACCCAAACTCCAATTCCTACTCAAACGCCAATTCCCAGTTTGACGCCAACCCCCACAAGTTCTGTCATCAATACGTGCACTGTAGGAAATAATACGATTAATAAAGGTGAAGGGTTATGCAATGAAAAAACAAATATAGTGACAGTATGCGAAGGCAATAATCAGATGGTGCAAAAGCAAAATTTTTGCGGAACAGGGCAAGTCTGCCGATCCCTAGCCGGAAGTTTTCAGATAAGATGCGATGCGGCTTGTCAGCTTAAGCTGGGTACCGGCGCTCAGTCAAAAGCCGATCTTGTAGTCCTCTCGGAAGATTACTCAACTTACAACGATTTCATATCGAGTGTTGACAAAGCAGTCAGCGCTATGAATAGAACTAATTTAAGTCCAACAAGATTGGGCAAAATTAATATTTGGGCTCTACTTGATCTTTCGCAAACCTATTTTCCAGGATTTAACTGCCCAACTCCGCAAGGATCGACTGTCGCCTGCTGGGATCATAATAAGGCCCTATCTACCGCTATGTCAAAGTGCGGAGGAGATACTTACTCGATTATTAATAATGACACGCACCGTGTTGGATCGGTAGGAGGCATAGCTATCTGGGGAGGAAATTATATTTATAGATTTGCTCTTGATTTCCCTACATTTCCACATGAATTGGGACACAGCATGGCGGGTTTAAGGGATGAGTATTCTTTCGGTGTGGCGGCTCCGCCTGGCACCAATGCCGGTGTAAATTGTTCTGATACGGGTTCTCAAAGCCAGACCTTTCCTTGTCCAAAGTGGGCGGCAAAATTTCCGAATGTTGGCTGTTATCTAAGATGCGGATATACTAATTTTTATAGACCGGCAGTAAGGAGTATAATGGACAGAGGGGGAACCGGAGCAGTCTACGATTTTAACGAACCGTCTCTTGTCGATGGATGGGATGAAATATTAAAATTTTTTCAATAGACGAAGTTATATTATGACAAAGACTCGATATGACGTTTTTCGCACACCGACACCCTCTGATGAGGGTCACCCTCGGTGATAGCTCAAAACGCATATCTTCGCTTTGTTTAGATCTAATTTTAAATTTCATTATGACAAAATTTAGGATAATTTTAATTATTTTAGGAGCTCTGGTTGTTTTAACATTGCCTGTTGTCTATTTTCTTTCACAATCAAGAAATATACCGGTAAGTCACGCGGCAGTACGGTTAATTTTAGGCCAAACTCCAGATTACAGATTATCTCTCAGAACTCTTGCCGTTGAGAATGCTTACTCTTCAGATTATCAGCTGGCGATACCTACTGGTCATTACAATGTAAAAATTATGGGAGAGACCGGCGCGGGATTTTTCTCCGGTAAAATAAGCAAAAATCTAGTCAGATATCCGGCAGATGAGATAGATGTGAAAGGTGAGCGGGCGACACGACCTGATTTATTGGTTGAACCTTTGGGTGAAATTGTCCTACTGTTGCCATACTATCCCAGGGCAAAAAAAATTGTCTTTTTTGACGAAAATAATGTGGAAAAAATGCAGGTAGATCTTACTAAAGTCACATTACCCAAAGACTACAGCAAAAAACTTTGCGGCAATGGCATTTGTGATTCTAACGAGAATATTTTATTCTGTTACCAAGATTGTCGACCAAAATAATTGAAGATGAGTCATAGTTCTTGACATTTCTTTCTTAACGATTTATCTTTAATGATATTGGGTAAAATAAAAAATTTATATATGAATAAACGGTTTTGGCAGAGAGGCGTTGCCCCACTTATTCCTCTTATTATTAGTAGTGTAGTACTTGTCAGTGCGCTAGTAGCATCATTTTTTTATAATGAACAAAGCCGAGTATACCGCTCAAGAGCAACTAACACAACTCCAGCCATTGTTTGTTCATCTCCTCCTAGCGCTCCATCTTCTGTTACTTGTACTTCCAACCGTAGTGATGGAGTAAAGGTATCCTGGAACGATACCTCAAATAACGAAGAGGGTTTTAGGGTAGTTAGAGATACTTATGGCAATGTGATGGGTACAGTAGGGCCAAATGTTACTTCATTACTTGTTGATCCTACAGTAACTTGTGGTGTTGAACACGGTTATGGCGTCGTTCCTTTTAATAGTTGTGGTGAAAATCGGAGTGAAAGTGCAATATGCCAGGGAACTCGTATTTGTACTGTACCACCTCCACCTCCACCAACATCAGGGATAGATCTTCCTGATTTGATAATTGACAAAATTCGGATTGCGAATCCTGATCCTTACATATATTTAGTCTATGTGGATGTAATGAATATCGGCAAGGGCCCTGCGCCTGCAACAACAGTACACGTTAATATTGACGGGAAAGACTCCACCGCAGGTATACGTGCACTTGGTGCGGGTGAGATATGGCAGGCTAATATTATTGCTCTCCCTACGAGTCCCTGCAGAGTACGAGCAATAGTTGATCTAAATGCCACAGTTCCTGAATTAAATGAATTAAATAATGCAAAAGAGCAGACTTTTCCATGTATAACCCCCT
>MFZO01000051.1 GCA_001788015.1 Candidatus Roizmanbacteria bacterium RIFCSPHIGHO2_02_FULL_38_11
AAGGAAGGCAAATTCTTTCTATTGTTTCTCAACAAACTGAAATAAAAGAATTTGCCAAACGGGAAAATCTTGAAATTATTGCGTGGTTTACCGAAGCAAAAACCGCCAAGAAACCGGGGCGAGAAAAGTTTGAAGAAATGATGAAAATGATTGAAAGTGGCAAAGCTGATGGAATCGTCGCATGGAATCCGGACAGATTAGCTAGAAATTCTGTTGACGGCGGCAGGATTATTTACGATCTCGATACCGGCAAAATCAAAGACCTGAAATTTCCCACATTTTGGTTTGAGGATATCTCGCAAGGAAAGTTTATGCTCAATATCGCGTTTGGACAATCCAAGTATTATGTAGATAGCTTATCTGAAAACGTCAAGCGAGGTATCCGACAAAAACTCCGTCGTGGAGTTTACCCCGGACTTGCGCCAATCGGGTATCTCAATGATCCAATTTCCAGAACGGTTGTTCCCGATCCTAAGCGATGGAAGTTTATCAAACGAGGCTTAGAAGAATACAGTCAAGGAAAACACTCGATGGCAAGTTTATCAAAACTGATGTTTTCTTGGAGATTTACCAATCGTTTCGGAAAACCACTAAACCTTTCCACTATTCAAAACTTCCTGATGAACCCGTTTTTCTACGGAGTTATCCGCTACGCAGGAGAATTTTATGAGGGAACACATAAGACGATGATTACCAAAAGTACTTTCGATAAAATACAGGAAGTTTTGAAACAACGAGGGAAACCGAGAAAGAAACGGATTCATAACTTTCCTTTTTTGGGCCTGATGAAATGCGCCGAGTGCGGCGCAAGCGTAACCGCCCAAATTCAAAAAGGCCACCACTACTACAACTGCACCAAGAAGAAAGGCGAATGTTCCCAAAAGTATTTGCGAGAGGAACCATTAGTCGAACAATTACGAGAATCGGTACGAAAAGTAGCAATTTCTGATTTATGGGCAAAGAAAATACTGGAATCTCTTAATAAAGAGGAAGAAGCAGATAGGGAAAAGGCGATGGAAGTTTTGACCAACCTCAAATCAGAAATTGCCGAGCTGGATAAAAAGATCGACAAATTATTGGAAGCCTATCTTGAAAATATCGTCAGCGTTGAAGAATACCAGACCAAAAAGCAAAATCTGATAGAGATGAAAAGCCACTTAAAACAAAAAATCGCAGAAATAGAAGAGTCACAAAGTTTTTGGCTCGAACCGGCGAGAGAATTTATTTTATCTTGCTCTGAAGCCAAAATTATTGCGGAAACGCAAAATTTTGGCGAATTATTCGTTTTCCTCAAAAAAATCGGCGCGAACTTTCTTTTATCCGATAAAAAAGTGCGTTTTAGCTGGCAGGAACCGTACAATTTTTTGGCGGCGGAGGCGGGCGCCGCCAAAAATTCGACTTGGTCGGAGCGGCGAGACTTGAACTCGCGACCTCAGCGTCCCAAACGCTGCGTTCTGGCCATCTGAACTACGCTCCGTAAATAGTTTTTAGAAAGTACTTTAATATTTTATCAGCTGTCTATTAATTAGGCAATTCTAATTCAGTAAAATATGATATGCGAAGTTACAGACCTCCAAAAAAGACTCTAACATTAATTATTGCTTTGTTGATCCTTTTAGCAAACTCAATTAATCAATTAATTAAGTCGCCAGCGAAAAGAAATATTTCTCAAAGTCTAACTCCTACTATAACTACTGCAACTCCATCGGCGGAGTTGGCCAAGCCAGGTGCAGAATTGAACCTGGTAAAAGTCGTTAAAGTCATCGATGGTGATACTATCATTATTGAGTCAGGACAAAAAGTTCGTTATATAGGAATTGATACTCCTGAGCTTCACCATCCTAAAAAGAAATTGGAATGCTTCGGCAAAGAAGCCAGAGATAAAAATAAAGAACTTGTCGAAGGAAAATTAGTAAGGCTGGAAAAAGACGTCTCTGAAACCGACAGATACTGGAGGCTTCTTCGTTTCGTCTATGTCCCGACAGAATCTTCTCCTTCAGGATTGTTTGTCAATGATTATTTAGTCAGAGATGGATTTGCATATTCTTCAACATTTCCTCCCGATGTAAAATACTCTGACCATTTCAAAAACCTAGAAAACCAAGCACGAGAAAACAATCGAGGTTTATGGAATAAGTGTAATTAATTTACATCGATCCCCCACCCATCTGTCCGCCACCCATTCCTCCTTGTCCGGCCGGAGGAGCGCCTGCACCGCCTCCCATAGATCCGAGAGCAGCTAGAACTTCATCGGCGGTATTGTATGTTTTTTTGGGGAGCTTTTCCATGAATTCTTTCTTATCCTCTGCTGAAAAATCAGAGAGCTGATTGCATTCTGCGACCAATTCTTCGTAAGTCGCTGGCCATTTTGTATGATGTGTTTTTAAATGATCAACAACACTTTGCATATTTTGCATAGAATATCACCTGCCTTCTAAAGAAAAATTTGTAATCAATATCACATTATTTACTGTAACAGAAAAAATAATTTTTACAACCGAAATTTTTACTTAGTTTTACTTCATAACTCGGATTTAAAATAGTATTACGATTTTTTCAGAGTAAATTTCATACTAAAATAAATTATCAGGATAGTATTTATTTTTCTTTGCAATTTTTACCAGTTCTAATACCTCTTTCTCTCTAATTCCGTTTTTAATGGTAATTTTTCCAGGATGGTTTTTCAGATAGTCTAGAGGTGTATATTTTAATTTATTGTAATGTTTAGGAAGTGATGAAGAATTTAAACACCAGACAAAATTTCTTATCCCGCTCCATAAAGCCACATCAAATCCCAATATAGTCGGCTCAAATAACGAGTATAAAGTGTAACCAGTTAAATCACCTACTTCTAATGATTCTTGTGCCCATCTTATAGCAGTTACTGCACTCTGCATACTTATATCTCCAGATTCTCGCTCATAGTTATAACCTCTTGAAACTATTACGCTATCTCTAACAACGAAGTCTGTATAAGGATATATCTTATATTTATTCATAATCTCTGTTCCAAAATTGAACAATTCATCTATTACTTTATTTTGATTACCATCCATATTTTTGTTTTGCCTTTTTAAATAATTCTTTACCTTTTTGGCGCAATATATCTCTTATCACAGTAATTTCATCTGGATTATCTTTTTCATAATCTTCTATATGATAAGGATGGTCGTTAAAATAATTTGGATAATCTACATGGGAAACAGAAAAAATAAATTTGTTTATACCACTCCATAATGCACTATCGAAACATGCGAGACATGGCTCGCAAGTGCTGTATAAGCTATAGCCTTTTAAAAAAACACCCGCATGTAGCGATTTACATGCCTTTTTAATTGCTTCCATTTCGCCATGCATTGTTTTATCGCCATATGCATTAACTCTTAAGTTATAACCTCTGCTTATAATTACACCGTTTTTTACAATAAATGCGCAAAAAGGATATGCATTATTTTTTTCTATTTTTTCATGAGCATAATCAATAAGCTGTTTCATTATTTCTTCTTCTGAAGTCATAGATGTTTCTCAAAAACTCTCATAATTTCTTTCTTAATATTTTTTGGAATTTCAAAATTATAAACCTCCGATTTCGTAATCCATCTATATTCTAATAAATTTTTCTCCAAAACAATTTTCTTTGTGGACTTTACTTTGCAGAGAAAATGGGCAGCGTGAAAAAATTTATCACCAACTTTAAAAACATCTTCACCGATCCACTGATAGCTAATAACTGATAAACCTACCTCTTCTTTCACTTCCCTTTTCAAAGCGTCAATTACATGTTCATCCTGTTTCACTTTTCCTCCCGGCACCACCCACAACCCAGCATCAATCGCCTCATTAGGTGATTTTTTAACAATTAGAAGTCTTTTTTTTTCATCAATAATGAAAGTTCCTAAACAATAGACTATCAAATAATGTTCATACATATTAAAATTTCATAACCTTCTTAACAAAATGACGAGGAGTTACAATAGTCATAGGTTTTACTATTTTTAGGACTTTAGGTTGGAAAAAATTCTTCTTATCGTAGGTAATAAGAAAGTTTGCTTTATTTTTAATTGCAGCGGCAAGAATAGGTACGTCTTTATTAGGAATGATACCTTTTAAAGAAATTCTCTCCTCTATAGTCGGATCTGCAACAATTATTAAATTTGTTTGTAGAAGATAAAAATTTAGTCTTCGTTTCCCTTGTTGATCAAGTTTTTCCTCTGCATTTCTTTTAATTTCAGAAATAACGTGATGAGAGATTATTGCCTTTATTCTCTTTCTTCTAGAATAACCAAAAATAACAGCAGAAACACTTGAGCGTGATCGGCAAGCAGCCAGTAAAACTGAAGTGTCGATAAAGACTGTAATCATGGAATATCGGCCAATAGCTTTTTGGCTTTTTTAAGTTCTGCTTTTGATAATCTATCTTCTTTTTCCCAGCGTTTTATCTCTTCATCTGTAAAAATTCGGTACTCGGCTTCTTGTCTAGGTTCTAAGACAATTTTATTGCCTTCGACTCTAACTTTAGCAACATCCCCCTCCTTGATACCTACCTTCTCTCGCATCGCTTTTGGAATCGTCATTAGCCCCTTATATAAAATTTTTACCCAAACTCCCTCTCTTGGCATTTGCATATGGAAAAATCGAATTTCTAACTTTCTAAATTATAAACAAATTTGTTTTCCTTGTCAAATATCTTTGTTTGCTATAATTACAGCAACAAAACTATCTATGCAAAAAAATAAACAGTTATTACTAAATTATCTAAAATCACAACATACTTTGTATTTGGCAACATATGATAGTAGACCTTGGACTTCAACAGTATTTTATGCGGTTGATAATGACTTCACTCTTTATTTTATAAGTGAACCAACTACAAGACACAGTGAAGCAATTCAAAAAAATAAATTCGTCTCCTGCGCTATCGCCGACTCAAACCAAGTTGTAACAGATAAAAAAGTAGGGGCACAGATTGAGGGCATTACCTCAGAGGTTAAAAATAAAAATAAACTTAAAATAATTATTTCAATGTGGCACAAAAAAAATCCTGGATTTGAAGATATTATTAATTTACCTAATATGATCGAAAAAATAATTAAAGGCCGATTTTATCAAATTAAGCCAACTCTTATAAAATTCTTTAATGAAAAATTGTACGGTGATGAAGGATTCGAAATATTTAAATTTCAATATAGTCTATCCCATTGTAAAGACCTTTTGGCAACCGAAGCGGTTGACATTATGGTATGGTAGTAATCTAAAATGAAACAAAAAGTACTGGTTTTTATCTTAGTTCTTGTTTTATTGGGTATTATTGACTCCGGATATTTGACTTATGAGCATTATGCGAAAACTGTTCCCCCTTGTTCTACAAGTATTTTTATCGATTGTGGAAAAGTTTTAAGAAGCAAATACGCCGTAATGTTTGGTATTCCTTTAGCTGTTATTGGAGTCATTCATTATGGTCTTCTTACAATATTTACTTTGTTTGCCTGGGTTAGTCATTCCCGCCCCGCCAAAGGCGGGGTAAACTCCAGCGGGAATCTATTTAACTGGATTCCTGATCAAGTCAGGAATGACAAATTATGGAAATATTTTGTTGTCATTCAGTCAACTGTAGGAGCATTCGCTTCTGTTTATTTTATGTACTTGCAACTCGGCGTAATCGGAAGCATCTGCCTCTATTGCACTTTTTCTGCCATTATCAGTTTCATTATTTTTGGGTTAGCTATGATTTTTTTGCGAAAAGAAAAAAAAGAATTGGCATTAGTTTTATTTGCGATTTTTTATCAAAAAATTTTAAAAAATATTTTCTTTCTTATTGATGCCGAAATTATTCATGAATCAATGCTTTCAACCGGGGAAATCTTAGGAAATATTTTCCCCGTTAAATATTCAATCTCGCGTCTCACCAAATATAAAGATTCTTCTCTCAAACAAAAAATTTCCAGTATAAATTTTGAGACTCCGGTCGGGCTCGCGGCTGGGTTTGATTATGAGGCAAAACTACCCCTAATTACACCTGCGTTGGGCTTCGGACTTCAAACCATTGGAACAATCACTAATATGCCTTACGAGGGAAATCCAAAACCGCGGTTGGGCCGACTTCCTAAATCAAAATCCTTGATGGTAAACAAAGGATTCAAAAACGAAGGAGCTTTACAAATAGTAAAAAGGTTAGAAGGATTGAGGTTTGATATTCCAATCGGTATAAGTATCGGAAGAACCAACTCGCCAAAACTTCCGACCCTCAAACAAAGTATCGAGGACATAGTTGAATGCTTTATCAAACTTCAAACTTCCAACCTCAAACATTCTTATTATGAGTTAAATATAAGTTGTCCAAATATTATTCATGGAAGTGATATTACTTTTTACCCACCAAAAAACTTAAAAACACTTCTAGCCGAAGTTGAAAAACTCCGAATTAACAAACCAGTTTTCGTTAAAATGCCTATTGAAAAATCCGATAGAGAAACGTTCAATATGCTTGATGTTATCTCAAAGTATAAAATTGCCGGAGTGATAATCGGCAATCTGCAAAAAAATCGAAAAGATCCTGAGCTTGTCCAGGAAGAAGTAAAGAAATTTAAGGTTGGAAACTTCAGCGGCAAACCTACTTTCAATCGCTCCAATGAATTAATCAAGCTCGCCTACAAAAAATTCGGCAAGAAATTAGTTATCGTCGGTTGCGGAGGAATTTTTAACGCCGACGACGCTTATACAAAAATAAAACTAGGCGCTTCACTTCTTCAACTTATTACCGGACTGGTCTACCAAGGTCCTCAACTTATTACCCAAATAAATTACGGACTTATAGATCGATTAAAAGAGGATGGATTTAAAAATATCAAAGACGCTGTAGGAATTGAAGTATAATACGAATTACTTGTCATGCTGAACTTGGTTCAACATCTGTTTTCTAGAATAGATCCTGAAATAAATTCAGGATGACAACCTTAGTAAATGAAAAAACTTACATCTACTAATCCAGCAAAAAATTATAAAGTAATCGGATCGGTTAATAATTCTACTCAATCTGAAATAAAACATAAAGTTTTAGCGGCAAATAAAGCAAAAACATTATGGAAAGAACTAGGCGTAGAAAAAAGAATTAAAAAGCTTCGTCCACTTTATGATGAATTCTTGAAACGAAAAAAAGAAATCGCTTTACTCACGACAAAAGAAATCGGTACACCTATCAGTAATGTTTTGGGCGATCTTGAATGGGATCAAGATTACTTTAAATGGTTTTTAGATAATGGAGAAAAATGCTTATCTGACGAAATTACTTATAAGGATAATAAACAAACTCATAAGATCGTCTACGAGCCGATCGGAGTATCCGCAGTAATTGTTCCATGGAATTTTCCCTGGGGGAATTTTTTATGGGGGGTCGTCCCAAATTTAATTGCCGGAAACACCGTAGTTTTTAAACATTCGGAAGAATGTCCGCTTTCGGGAAAATTATTTGAAGAGATGATCAAAAAAATAAAGTTGCCGCACGGTGTATTTTCAGAAATCTACGGAGCTGGAGACGCAGGTGAATATTTAGTAAATCAAGACATTGATCTTATCTGGTTTACCGGAAGTTCAAAAGTAGGAAAAAGCTTATATGAAATTGCCGGAAAAAAATTCATCAAAGCAGTATTGGAAATGGGTGGATCAAATCCGGCGATAGTTTTTGAGGATGTAAACATTAATGAAATTGTTGATAAGCTTTATATCAAGCGCTTCGGAAACTGTGGCCAGACCTGCGACGCCTTAAAAAGACTCCTTGTTCACAAAACTTTATTTGATCAAGTTATTAGAAAATTAAAAGAAATGGCTGAATCAAAAGTGGTTGCCGATCCCGAAGATAAAAAAACTCAAATGGGTCCTTTGGTTGCAAAACGACAGCTTGAACTTTTGGAGTCGCAATTTGAAGACGCAATCAAAAAAGGAGCTAATGTTATTACCGGTGGAAAACGACCGAGAAATTTAAAGGGCGCATATTACCTGCCGACAATTTTGACCAACGTCAAAAGAAATATGAGAGTCTGGAATGAAGAAGTCTTTGGTCCTGTTTTAGTAGTGGTTCCTTTTAATACAGAGGAAGAAGTTATTAAACTTGCAAACGATACTCCATATGGATTGGGAGCGCAGATCTATACGAAGGATAAAAAACTCGCTCTTCGTCTAGCTACCAAAATTGAAGCAGGGACAATCGATATAAATTTAGCCAGTCATTGGTTAGCCTGTAATCCTTTTGGGGGGTATAAAGACTCCGGCATGGGCAGAGAACATGGCGCTTATGGATTTCGCGAACTTTGTCAATTAAAAGTAATCGCTTTAGGTTAAAACTCACTATTGTATCGATTAATCAATTAATAGATACATTCATTACTTAAGCTCATCTTTTATCCACTCTCTCACCCCTTTTGAAGATTTGATCACCGAGGTTGCCAACAACACAAAGGTTTCGTAACTGTGAATTTTGCGGACTTCTTTTTCAATTTCAGAAAATTTTTCTTCAATCGAATCCATGATAAGTAAAACTTCATCGGCTTTATCAATTTTCTTTTTAAATAAAAAACTTGACTTAACTTTTACTTTTTTAATACACACAACTAACTTTTTCTTTAATAAAACAGCTGAAATTTTTTCTGCCTCTTCTTCATCTGCACAAGTTAAAAATAAAGCAATCATTTTCACAGGTTAATTATATATTTGTCTCCTTTGTTCTGCTACAATAAAACTCTATGATGGGACGGACTCATGATCTGGCTGCTTTTGCCGCTTTAAGTTATATGGTTGCAACTCAACCTCCCCAATCTATAACTTTGGCAACAGGAATTACATCACTACTAGCTTGCTTTGTAGGGGGACTCGCTCCTGATATCGATCAGCCGACGGCTGACTTATGGAGAAGGCTGCCTGCCGGATCTGTAATCGGCCGAATTTTTCATCCATTTTTAGGAGGACACAGATATATTTCACATTCTGTGGTTGGAATTATTTTTTTTGCCTGGTTTTCTAAATTTTTACTTTCAAAAATCGGCCAGGTTTTATTGGTTGACATCAATATTGTCTGGGCGGCATTCATGATCGGCTTTATCTCTCACCTCATCATGGATACATTTACCCATGAAGGAGTCCCCTGGCTTTTTCCGATTCCTTTCCGTTTCGGTCTACCTCCTTTAAAAATGCTTAGAATAAAAACCGGAGGATTCCTAGAAAAGTCAGTAGTATTTCCAGGATTGCTTTTTCTTACAGGATATATTTATTATCTTCATTACGGAAAATTCCTCGAGTTGCTTAGACATTATATTAAGTGAGGGCGAATGACCGCCCATCTTGAAAATTTATAACCAATTTGCAATAGTTGTTGCCAACTCTTTGTCTTTTCCTTTAAATCCATGGTCTGTTTCTTTGATAATCTTGAAAGTGAATAAATTCGTATTCGGACATTCCTTCTTTAAGATATCTAAACAACGAGGAACGTCACCATAACAATACTCATCGAATTCTCCGTAAATAACTAGTGTAGGTTTATCAATAGTTTTGTATTCCCTGAACAAAGGTTTCTTTGCAAGTTTCAGATTATTCATATACTCGTTGAAAGGGAAAATATTATAGTCTCCGTCGGGATTAATCGTATCGTAAAACGACTGATAAGAAATTAACGGCTCTTTTAGGATATGCTTTGGAACCAAGTCTCTTCCCTTGCCTTGTTCTATTTTTTTGCCACATTGTTTTAAAACATCAAAGAATTTTTTCCTATTCTTTTTAAATTCAAATTCATAATATAATCCTGTATCATCGCCGCCGCTTAACAAAATATATTTAGATACCGGATTTGTTCTCCTGTAGTAATGATAAACAACAATTTTATTCGCTCCGGTTGAAGCTCCAATTAAATAAAAAGTTCTGTATCCCAATTTTTTGAGGAAACCTATTGCGCCATCAATGTCAAGAATGCATTCTTTTATAAGCTCGTACGTCATGCCGTATGGGACTCTCTCTTTTTCTCCATCTTTGATCTGGTTTAATTTTTTAATCCAGTGCGCGCCTCGATTATTGAAGGGAAAAAATGATACTCCGACATAATTTAGATATCTGGCAAAAATATTCATTTCAACCGCGTCATAAAATATCGACGAACTGCCGTTACCGTGAAGGTATAAAGCAACCTTCTCTGTTTTTTTTGCCGGTTCATATAAAAGCCCGGGTAAAATTAAATTATCGCTTGAGCGAAAACTCACTAATTCCAAAATTTGCTTCATAAGATGAATTATAATATTTCTTTAAATTATGAAGACTCCATTTCTCACGGCTTTAAAGATTAGAGATTTTCGCTTGCTCTGGGTAGGGCTTCTTATCTCTGCTATTGGTTCCAGTATGCAGATAATGGGGGTGACTTGGCATCTTTACAATCTTACCCACTCTGCATTTTCTCTTGCTCTTATTGGCCTTGTCCGATTCGTACCTCTTGTGCTTTTTTCTCTTATTGGAGGAATAATAGCAGATATATTTGATCGAAGAAAAATTGTCTTGATGAGCAATCTACTCATGACCTTAACTGCACTTTTGCTTGCTTGGGCAACTTATGCTCACGTTGTTTCTCCATTTATAATTTATTTTGTTTTGATCATAAATTCAATCGCTTCTTCTTTAGATACGCCGGCAAGACAATCTTTCGTACCGCAGATCGTACCAAAGCAGCATTGGACAAATGCTCTTGGTCTTATTGTGGTGCTTTGGCAGGTATCGCTTGTATTGGGACCAAGCATTGGAGGATTTGTGATAGCTTACATGGGTATAGACTTTGTCTATTTTTTGAATTTTGTTTCATTTATTCCACTTTTGCTTGCACTTCTATCAATACAGTCCGTAAAAAGAACGGAACCAACCAATGTGTCATTTAACCTTTCTTCTATAAAAGAAGGCCTGCGTTTTGTCCGCAACTCGCCGATGATCTACTCAACCATGCTCCTTGATTTTTTTGCCACTTTTTTTTCTTCGGCGACAGTACTTCTCCCGATTTTTGCACAAGATATTCTATTGGTTGGACCAAAAGGACTAGGACTTTTATATGCTGCTCCTTCGGTAGGCGCAATAATTGCCGGAATGATTTTTTCATCATTTGGACATATAAAACAGCAAGGGAAAATTTTGCTGGGGTCGGTTCTTTTGTATGGTTTAACCACTGTTTTGTTTGGATTCTCAAAGTCGTTTTATCTTTCACTTATCTTTCTTGGACTGACGGGCGTTGGTGACGTGGTGAGCACTATCATAAGAAATACAATCAGATACCTTTCTACTCCTGATTATATTAGAGGTCGCATGTCATCGATTAATATGATATTTTTTGTTGGCGGTCCGCAGTTAGGTGAACTTGAAGCAGGACTTTTGGCAGGACTTCTTGGATCTCCTGTATCTGTAGTTATCGGCGGAGTTGGAACAATAATCGCAACTGCATTCATTGCTTTCGCTGTGCCAAAACTGCGAAAGTATCAGGGTCATGAATTAATCGTTTAATCGGTTAACGATTGAACATTGCTTATCATCCTCCCAGAATTGCCGGAAGCACACTTCCTCGATTAAATAAAAACAATGATCCGACGATTAAACTAATTACCGCAGTTATGAGTCCAAGAACCAGAAAAGCACTCGAGTTTTTCTTGGCTTTTGCATAACCAAGTATAGAAAGAACAGATATAAGCGTATTGGAAAGCATCAAGCCTAAGACAAAAGTAACTAACAATATTACAGCAAAAAAACTATGGCTTACCCCAGCTGCAGTTACAAAAAGTAGGACTTGTGTTGGTGTCTCTACGCCAACACCATGGATCATGCCCACGATGAACGCCGCTTTTAGGGCTTTTTTTCCGCGATCTTGGCGAAGTTGATCATGTTCAAATCTATGAGGGATTTTATTATGCAAAAATAACGAGAGTCTATTCAATGCGTCAAGGATAAGCATCCAGCGACTCCTTAGTTGAAATCTGCTGCCGTGGCGAAAAATAGAAAATAAAAGCCACAATCCTAAGATAACTAAAGTTATACCTACAAAACGCTCCATCAGAGGATCAATCCACTCGGGAAGATTTATTCCTATAATTATTGCAATCAAACCCAAAATAATTACTACAGCGGCATGGCCGACTATATACCATAAACCGAGTATAAACGCTTCTTTTTTATGATCAGAGGTTCCGGTTAAATCAGTTATTGCAGCAATATGATCCCAGTCAATGCCGTGCCGGATTCCCAATAAAAACGCCAAAAAAAAGATAAAGTATCGAGAAAAATCCAAAGGCATAATGATTTATTTTTTAGCGAGTTCTTTTTTTAAAAGCTCGAGGACATTTTTTTTAGTTTCTTCTTCACTCATTCCCCATTCTTTAGCCAAATGTTTAAAGTCCTCATCGATCAAACCACCACCGCCGTCGGATAATTTTCCTTTACCCATATCGTCATCTGGCATTTCGCAGCCACAATTGTAACACATGGTAAAAAATTACTAATTTCTAATATCTAACAGGAATTACGCGGTTAATTAAAATTTAGCTTGTCATGTTGAGCGATAGCGAAACATCTCTCGCGAATGCGAGTCTCAAATAAATTGAGAGATTCTTCTCCCGCCTTTGGCGGGATCAGAATGACAGCGCGTAAGTCCTAATCTAATTTCCAATTTCTATTCAACCACCACCGTCCCGAA